>CADDZH010000025.1 GCA_902812455.1 Chloroflexota bacterium
GATTCGGGTTCGCATCACTCAGTACCGCATCAGCAGGCTGCAAATGAAAAAAGACCGCGCCACCCCCAACAAAGGGTTCATAATAGCGCCCAAAGGTGTGAGGAAAGAAGGCTTCAAATTGCTCAAGCAACTGTGATTTGCCACCGGCCCACTTCAAAAAGGGCGCAGGGCGAATACTCAGACTTCTCTCAGTCACCAATCAACTTTCTCCGTCCATTCAAAAACCGGAAGGGAGTAGCAGCCTTTTAGCCAGCGTTCATAACATCAAGCATTTATTATTCCCCACTTTTTGCCCTGTGCTTCATACTTACATTGGCTCATAAAAGCATCGAAGTTTGGGTCGGTCTGAGACAAAATAGTAACCTCATAAAGTAAGTTATCAATCCCTCCTTCTGGAAGCTTATTGATAACCAACAAATCACCTCCATTAGGCGTACTCAGATCAATAGTAGCGTGATCTAAGCGCAACCGCCATTCAGTACGAGCTGAGTAAAACCAAAAGCGATAGCCATGCCTTTCACGCCCTGTTCTCGTATTTAGTATTGCATTAAAGTATGCGTCTGGATGTACACGACCTGATGAAGAGGTCAGAGGTGGGAAAAAGTTGATGGCCGCTTGCGGTATTAGCACTTCAGGAGTTCCACTAGTTCCCGACCGGTGGCTTGAGTCAAAGGGAGAGAGTTGCATTATAAACGTGCTAACCGGCTTTTCTGTAACGGCAGGAACAACTAGTGAGGGGGGTGGGGAAATTCGCGAACGTACTCGTTCGAGAATAGGAGGCGCAACAGGAACTTGTAATGGTGGAAATAAGCTCTCTAAATCCGCCGCTAAACTACTTTTTTTCTTAGGACGAATAGGAGGTCCGGGTTCTTTAGTTCTCGACTCATTCTTGATTAGATCGGCCCTGGCTAAAGCCTCTATAGTGGCTGTATCAATAGGCTGCACATTAGGGTGCGTTATGTCGAGCAGTTCGCTAATAAAGGCATCGAACTTCCTATATACCTCCAAGTCCATACTGTCATCGAAATTCAAATTGATCGCTGTTGCAAGTTCTATGTTCCTAAAGAGACCATCACTGGTCAGATTAGGACTACCAACAACGGCAATAGCCTGCCTATCACTGCTCATCAGATACAATTTGGGATGATAAATAAATCCTGAGATTGTGTAAAAGATCGTGCTATCTGATGATATCTGGGATAAAGCCTCTAGCGCTTCTATGGAAGTAATTTCTGCATCTACTCCAACAGCACCCGAAACATGCCCTCCACGATTAAGCAAAGCATCTATTGAGGCTCCTAATCTATCTAGACCAGACATTCGCATGTACGCTACGGCAAAACGAAACTGCTGGCAAATATCATCTGCAATAGCTTTATTTAGAAAGTCTCCCACTCGGAGACGACTTACATTGCCCAGTTCAATTTGGGGGATAACTTCAATCTGCATGCTCTACCTTTCTTAGAATAACAAGCGTTTCTGAACGGATTGAGTTATTTTGATGGACATCAAATCGCTGGTACGTATTTAAAGTAAGGGCCTCCTGAAGCGTAAAACCGTTATGTGCACCTAGTAAAGTCAGAAGATGGGGTGTATCAATGACAAATGTTTGCCCACCCAGGTGAGTGCGATTCTTCCCTACAACCAAAGCAAAAGGGGCATGAGTTTTCAATAATGGATAGGTATTCTTAAACATCAGTGCCATATCTACAAGATACTTGTATATTAATGCTGGCATATTCTGTCGTCGAAACCCATCTTTATCTTTATTGAAAGCTTCTTTTAGCTTTCTGCACAAAAGTATACATTCAGCAGGCAGGTGATCGGCATTGGTCTCTATGTCCTGTTCAATCTTCAGGCGTTCCTGTGCAGTAATTTCGCGGTTACCCGTAAGACTCTTCTCGATAGGGCGAATCTCGTCTGGGTCAATCAATCTAAGGAGAACAAGGCTTAAACGTTGCGTATCAATATATGGTAATGCTGTTGCATAAGGTGGACTTGTAATAGCGCCGTCGAATGGTGGATATGCTTTAACCGTAGAAGCAGAATAGCGGGAATCGCCGAGCAAAGCATCTTGTATTGTTGTAACGTTGCCAATATATGGCCGGGCCTTCAAGATCACCTCAATTTTTCTCTTCACATTCTCGAGATACAGCGGAATTACAGGAGCATTTTCAGGGGGTGATTTTCGACGACGAATGCGTAAATCTGCTGGGTCTTGAAGAGACACTTCACGAAGGATATCGCTCAAAATAATACATAAAACTAGTCTTAGGTCCGTAGATGCTATCTTAGCAATTTCGTCCATAATAGCCGCTAGCTGAACAAGCACCGATTCTGTAAACCAGCAAGAAAGATAATCAAAGTGAGGTAGATAAGTCTGCCATCCTTCGCCGCCGAGCGCCCTTATCTGGCGCTCAGTAAATGCTCGATCAAACGATACGTCATTAAATCGCTTACTAAGTCTCTGGCTCAGGGCATCTTTATATGTATGTAGCTCTTCTAAAGGAAGGCGTATAGCAGCAATCTTTGCTTTGGCAATTTGGACCGCCAAAGGATTTATATCTACACCGATTGCATTCCACCCCATATGAGCAGCTTCAAGTAATGTAGTACCACTACCACAAAACGGATCAAGTACCCACTCCCCTGGCTGCAATCGTAGCATATTTCCTACCGCACGCACAATCTGGGGATTAAATTTACCACGATATTCATGAAGACCATGCGAGGAGTAGCGCGTGCTTTGCCTGTAAAGAGTATAGTTCGATTCAAGATCACGAGGTGATAATACATCTGTCTTATGAAAACCTTCTAATATATCGCCATTAAAACACGCTAATTGTCTATCGCTCTTAGTTGAAGCCTCTAGTGCAGTCTGAAGGGGGATAATACAAGTACCATCATCGGCAACAGCTTCACGGAAATAGGTCATACGTTGGGCATACCGTTTCCAGCCGTTTAAATTCTCAACCACAAGACCATCTTCTTCGTAAATGGGCTCCTGCTCTAGTAACACACTTACCTCATAAGCTGCCAGCGTCAGCTCATAGGGCAAATATTTATACGGGTGCCAATAAAACTTTACTTTCATGTTGGTACCTGCAAAGCAAACACTATCAAATGTTCTTTATTGATCTTGCCGTGTACTGGATTAAAAGTTTTCCGGCTAGCCGGAATACGACGTTCGATAATTCCCTCTGTAAGGAAGCCATGAGGATGGGCAGCACGCTGTAACAAAGCCACATTATCAATGATTCTCCCATGAATGATGGAGCGGCCTACTAAAAAGCAAGCTCTCGCTCCTGGTTTCATAACTTGAGCTAGTAAGTGGAAACAGTAGCCCATCTGTCGTTCAAAATCTCGTTCATCCTGGCCATTCTTACTAAAGTAATGAGGACGCGCTCCGATTTCATACTGTCTAACCGCGAGAGGGTCCATTCCTAACCAGTACATCCGATACTTATGATAGAGCCAATATTCGTATGCATTTGGATACGGTGGTGAAGTCACAACTAATCCAACGCTTGAAGGCAGATCATCTGGGGTAACAGTAAGAATATCACGATTAAGAATAGTAGCTCGACCAAGGCGCCTAAATAGAGTATCCGAAAGAGATGAGAGAGCTTTACTCACAGCTACAACCGCTTTTTCAAAGCGGTTGAACACTTCTTCGGTCGAAACATCCTTTTCAATCGCTGCATAGCGTGTATCGCCCTCCTGATTCGAGACCTGTACAATGATACTAGACAAAGCGACTTGCAACGCCTCTCGAACAGGGTTTATTTCTTCCAGATTGATTTCTTCAACCAGGGCAGCTAAGGCCTCTTGAACGTTGTGCCTGAACCAGTGATCTACCCTGGGAATAGGTGGCACATGCACTGTACCTTCTGTTAGTCGCCTCTTAGCCATCATAATAACCTGTTTTGCAATCCCATTAAGGTCCAAGGGCAATGGAGTTGTCTTAACTCTACTGGTTAGACATGCTAGAGGATTGATATCTATTCCCCAAGCATCTAATCCTAAATTAATTGCTTCAACTAACGTTGTACCAGACCCACAAAATGGATCCAGGACAATTGAAGAATCGCCCGGGTGGAATAGCTCAATGAGCTTCCGTGGAATTTGAGGAATGAATTTTGCGGGATAGGGATGTATAGCGTGAATGCCTTTATTTGCAGGAGCATCACTGAAATCCCAATTCGTTGAAAGAAATGCTTCTGTGGCATTTTCTAAAGACAGAGAATGTGTAAAATTATTAGAAATGGCTTGCTTTAAATTTGCATTCTCAACAGAACACGTATTAGCGACTTCATCCTGCCCCGAAGAATAAAGCAAGTCGCTTAGTTGCTCTTTTAAAGAGTCTGACATCCTCAAATCCCCTACCGCAAAATATATAACGCCTGTTCTATGGCTACCTAAGCCGATTGTACATAAAACTCAACAGCCCTGTCAAGCTGAATAATACTTAAAGGTAAACTACGAACCATTACTACTGATACACGCAAGCCGAGGTTTTGATTTCTGGTACACCCCATTAAGGGATGGGGATCATCCTACCCTTTTCGACTTCACGCCTGGTGGCGGCTGTTCCGGTGAAACCTGACAAGACGGGGAAGCCAGGTTTGCAGAACACCATACGCTTACAAAGCGGAAGAAAGTAAGGCTGAAATGTGTTGTCAATATTATGAAGACATGAAGTGGTCATGCTTCATACGAGTAGTCTTTTTTGAAAAACGGTGAAAAACGGAGGCGAGTACAACATATGTATCCTTTACCTTCTTACATGATTCTCAACCTGCTGCATGGAGAAAGAATCAGGCGGTGTGACGATGAGTGCGAGCAAATTGCGTTGGCACAACCGCGTCGGCCTCTTGCACGCTCGCTTGCTCTTACACTTGGGCGTGCCAGCATAGCCCTGGGCCATCGCCTGGAGCATTTCGGGCAGTAGGCAATGCACAGCGAAACTGCTTGTAAACATGGATATGCCTGTAGATTATCAATGAAGATACTTTAATGGCTCTGAGACAAAGTCAAGCCCAACGGTATTATATAATCAAAGCTGATATAAACACCTCAACGAAGAGGAGAAACGAGGGATGTGACGATCTGAATTCGTTACATCCCTTCTTTATTTACGGAATGGAGAAGCTTTCCATAGAGAGGTACTGCTTAGCTGCGGCGATTACCGGGTCCTGGGCGAAGCGCTAATGCTTTTCTCCTTCCAGGCTCTCCTGACTCTTCCCGTCGCTGGGATTGTCAAGGTTCTGTACCGCTGCAGGCGATGCCGGCTTTGCGGCGTCGGCCAGCGGCACGCGGTCGTACTCTCTCCCTCCGTCTCCATAGAGGAAGCAGTGGGTCCAGTGCCCTCCGCCCAGGTCCGTTCGCAGGGGGAAGCGCTGGCGGCACACCTCCATCGCATGCGGACAGCGCGGGTGGAAGCGGCAGCCACTCGGTGGCGTGATCAGGCTGGGAATCTCTCCTCGCCGTTGGGGCAGCGGTCTCAGGCCATCTCCCTCGGCCCCCATGCGATCAGGATCGGGAGCAGCCGAGAGCAACAGTTGGGTATAGGGATGCTTGGGCCGCTGGGTGATCTCCTCGCTCGGCCCTCCCTCGACCATCTGGCCCGCATACAGCACATACGTTTCGTCGGCAAAGTAGCGCGCGCTGGCAATATCATGCGTGATGTAGAGCAGGGCCAGGTGCTCTTCCTCTTTGAGGCGCAACAGCAAGTTGAGGATGCCCAGACGGATCGAGACATCTAGCATCGACACCGGCTCATCGGCCAGCAGCACATCAGGACGGGCTGCCAGTGCGCGAGCAACCGCCACGCGCTGGCGCTGCCCTCCACTGAGCTGGTGCGGGTACTTCGAGATGAACTGATCCGCTGGAATCAGGTTGACGCGGTTGAGCAAGGCCAGCACTTGCTCGGTCTCTTCTGCCTTGCTGTGTGCGTGCCCAAATACCCGCAGTGGGCGACTTAGATGGTAGCGCACACTATGCACTGCGTTAAGCGAGGAAAAGGGATCCTGGAACACTAACTGGACATGCCGCCGGTATTCGCGTAGCGTCCTGCCGCCCTTCAACGTGATCGGCTTTCCCTGAAAACGGATCGTGCCTGAAGTCGGACCGTAGACGCCTGCCAGTATACGCGCTATCGTCGTCTTCCCACTGCCGCTTTCTCCGACCAGCGCTGTCACACGGCCAGGATAGAGGGCCAGCGAGACATCTTCGACAGCATGCACGCCTCGCCTGGGCGCAAAGGGATTGAACTGGCTCACGGGAAACACCTTGGAGAGATGCTCCGCCTCCAGGATGGGTACAGTGTCATCTACTACCCGCTGTGTGCTGGTTGTCTGAGGCGAGATACTCATCGAGCTCTGCTCCTTTCTATCTTCTGCCGGTAGCGTTCGGCAAACTCTTCTGCAGGCGGAGGACCTTCGGGACGGAAGTGGGAGTTATAGAGATGACAGGCCACCAGTTGCTCCGGGGTTTCCAGCGTGGAAGGCCCCAAATCGGGAAAGACGTGATCGCACGGTTCAAAGGCGAAGGGGCAGCGCGGGTGAAAGGAGCAGCCTGGTGGCACCGCGCGTAAGTCGGGGGGCGCGCCAGGAATGCCTCCCACCACGCGGCGTTCCCCATGCAGCGAAGGAAACGAGTGTAGCAAACCATAACTGTAGGGGTGTCGCGGGTGCAGGTACAGGTTACGCCGCGATGCCAGTTCGACGATGCGCCCCGCGTACATAATCGCTATATGGTCGGTGAGTTCGAGCAGCAGCGATAGGTCATGGGTAATAAAGATCACCGAGAAGTTGAACTGCTCGCGCAGCCGGATGATCTCGCTCAAGATCTCGCGCTGCATGACGACATCCAGTGCTGTAGTCGGCTCGTCCATGATAATCAGTTCGGGATTGAGGGCGAGGGCAATGGCAATAATGGCGCGCTGGCGCATCCCGCCGGAGAGTTCATGGGGATAGCTGCGCAGGCGATCAGGAGCAATGCCAACCAGCCGCAGCAGTTCGATCGCTCGCGCTTTGCGAGCGTCAGGTCCCATCTGCGGTCGATGGGTGCGCAGCACATCCATGATCTGGCTGCCAACTGTCATGACAGGATTGAGGGCGTTCATTGCGCTCTGGAAGACCATGGAGAGTTCACTCCAGCGCAAGGCGCGCAACTCCTCCGGCGTCAACTGCAGGATGTCCACCGCCTCCATCGTCTCCTCACCGGCATGGGGATGACGCTTATTCTTTGCCAACGGCACCGATGAGACGAATTGCCTCCCCGCTTCATCATCACGAGAGCGGGGGTAGTAGAGAACCTGGCCGCCGGTGATATAGGCCGGTGGGCGCAGCAGGCGAGCGATGGCGTAGGCAAGCGTCGATTTGCCGCAGCCGCTCTCTCCGGCCAGGCCCAGAATCTGCCCTCGCTTGAGGGTGAGGCTCACATCGTCTACCGCATGAACCACACCGCTGGCCGCCAGGTAATCCACAGAGAGATGCCTGACCTCCAGGAGCGTCTCCGTTTCCACACCTGTCCGCCCGTTTGCTGGCTTCGTCATCATACCAGTACCTCCTTCGCTTTCGCCTCTCCCGCTTTCAGCGCCTTCGGTTTCGGCTCACGACGCAGGCGCGGATTGGCGATCTCGTCCATACCGAAGTTAATGAACGCGAGGGCCGCACCCAGCAGCGCGACACAGACGCCAGGAGGCACAAACCACCACCAGGCGCCCAGCAGCAGGGCATCGTTGTTCTGAGCCCAGTAGAACATGCTGCCCCAACTGACCACCGTAGGATTGCCCAGACCGATAAATTCTAGCGTAACTTCTGCCAGTATAACATAGATTGTGGTTCCGATAAAGTTGGCTGCCGCAATGGCGATCTCGTTGGGCAGTAGCTCGAAGAAGATGATGCGCAGGTTCGTTTCCCCGCCGGCCCTGGCCGCTTCGACAAAGTCGCGCTTGCTCATCGACAGGGTTTGCGCGCGCAGCACTCGTGCTCCCCAGGCCCAGCTCGTGATGGTGATGACAACGGCAACGGTCAGCGGCCCCTTGTAGGGGATGAAAGCCGCCAGCACGATGGCCAGGGGCAGGGCCGGTATGACGAGAAAGACATTCGTGAGCAAGGAGAGCAGTTCATCCACGATGCCACCAAAGTAGCCGGCGGAGAGACCCACAGTGATCGAGATGAGCGTGACGACGAAGCCGGTCAGAAACCCCCAGAAGATCGTGGTGCGCGCCCCATAGACCAGTTGGGAGAAAACATCTTGCCCCGTCTGAGTGGTGCCCAGCCAGTGAGCAGCCGAGGGGGGCCGCAAGGTATCGGACGAGAGGGCATTGGGATCGTGATGCAGCACGAAGGGACCAATAATGGCAACCAGGACAAAGAAGAGGACAATACCCAGGCCAACCATAACCTTCGGGTTCGCAGTCACTAAGCGCCAGAAGTCGCGCAAGCGACCACGAGCAGTGACAAGCGAGAAGCCGCCTGCGCCTGGCATGGGCGCCGAGATACTCCCGCCCGTGGCCACAGGCGCATTGACTGCGGCCAGCTCCGCCGGAGCGGTCGGATCAGCGATAGGAGGCGCGCCGGGCTGCAGTTCAGTGCGTTGTTCCGTACCAACAGGGCGATTCCCCTGATTCCCCTCGGGAGGGGATGGCTGTTGTGGAGTAGCAGGTGTACTCATGTGTACTTACTCCTTTTCTATACAGACCACCAGCGCTGTTCGTTATCCACTCCCCGCTGGAGTAGCTACTAGCTCAGCTCCAGCGGTCTGAATGGTTTTCCTCCTTATTGTTCCTACCTGCGCACGCGAGGATCCAGGATAGCGTTGACTATATCGGCCAGGAAATTCGCGGCCAGCACAGCTATGGCGATCACCAGAAAGATACCCTGCATTAACGGATAATCCAGGTTGTCGACCGCCTGGAGCAGAGCAAAGCCAATGCCGGGATAGGAAAAGACCATCTCGGTAACCAGCGAGCCGCTGACTACAAAACCCAGGGCGAGCGCAAAGCCAGTGATGTTGGGTAAAATGGCGTTACGCGCGGCATAATTGAAGACCACCTGCCGCTGCGGCAACCCTTTGGCCTGGGCCATTAAGACATAGTCTTCGGTCATCGTGGTAATCATCGTGTTGCGCATACCCAGCAACCAGCCAGAGATGGAGGCGAGGACAATAGTCAGGGCCGGCAGGATGGAATGGGTAATGGCGCTCGTGATAAAATCTGGATTTAAACCCGGTATGAACGAGGTATTGTAGCCTCCGCTGAGCGGGAATAAGTTGAGCTTAAAGCCAAGGATGTAGACCAGCAGCAGCGCCAGCCAGAAGTAGGGCACGGCATAAAAAATCGTCGTTAAAGGAGGCAACACGGTATCGAAGATCGAGCCGCGCCTCCATGCCACGAAAATGCCCAGCAGCGTGCCGAGCACGAAGCTGATTATGACCGAGACGCCGACGAGGACAAGTGTCCAGGGCAGGTCTTGCCTGATTACTTGAATGACGGGAGTGGGATAAAAGGTGACAGAGACGCCCAGGTCGCCGTGCGCCAGACCCCCCAGGTATTGCCAGTACTGCAGCCATATGCTCTCGTTGGTGATGCCAAATTGTTTTTCCAGGGCCGTGATCGCCGAGGCGGGAAGCTGGCCACGGAAGCGGGCAATAAATACCTGCGCCGGGTTGCCGGGAGCCAGGCGAGGGATAAGAAAGTCGATGGTGATCGCGGCCCACAGGGCGACGATATAAAAGCCGATGCGGCGAATCAGTTGACGCATCTGATATCTCCTTCCAGTTGAACACGCGCCATATGCCCCTGGGAGCTTTGCCCTTGTTTAGTAGCGCTTGCCACTCCCAACGGCGGAGACAGGATTCAGGAAGGCAAGAGCAGGGGTTGCCTTGCCCTCCCGAATCCGCCCCGCGTTACTGCACGCACCTGTCAATGTGCATGAGATGAAGGAGCTAGTCTTCCAATGCTTGCATTAGACGGGTTTCAGGTTCAGCACAACCATTTCAGAGTCCGGGTACTGGTATGGCGCAGGCATGGCATAGGGATTGCTCGGGCTGGGCCATCCCGTGAAGTGCGCCGTGCTGTACTCATTCCAGTTAGCAGCGTAGACCAGCGGAATGCTTGGCAGTTGCTCCACCATGACCTTCTCGAGCCCATACAGGGCCTGTGCAGTGGGATCGGTCGAAGTGGCATATTGCGCAAGCAAGGCATCTGTCGCCGGGTTGCTCCAGCGCTCCCAGTTAGTAGGAGCAGACTGGCCCACGGGCGCTGTTTGAGTGCTGTTCAACAAGGCGTTCAAGAAGAAGAACGGTGATGGGCCGGCAGTCGTCCAGGAGATGGCCATATCATAGTTGCCCAACTGCAACGCGCTGTAGTAGGCATTGAACGAGATGGCATTCACGGTGACATTCATGCCGATCGCCTTGAGGCTGCTGGCGATGATCTGGCAATCGGTGACCCAGTCGGTCCAGCCGGTCACGACGTTCAGGTTGAACGATAGCTTCTTGCCATTCTTATCGACATAGATGCCATCAGGCCCCTTCGTGAAGCCGGCGCTCTGGAGTAATTGATTCGCCTTGGCAGTATCGACCGTGAAGGTGGTGTTGGCATAGTTAGGGGCCAGGTACTTCTGCTGATTAGGCAGCACCAGCCCGGTCGGACTAGCAGGTGGCTCATAGCCACTCTCGCCGACTGTGTCGAGCTGCTGGCGGTTGATGGCAAGGCTGATTGCCTGGCGCACAGGCAACATGTTAAAGGGGGACTTTGCCAGGTTCACATAGAGCATGACGTCGGCGATGGGCGGGAACCAGTAATGGTTGTGGGCCGGGTCGCGATTGACATACGTCTGCTGGATATTGGGCGTATACAAGCCGGTCCAGTCCAGATTCCCCTGGTCAAGTTGCAACTCGACAGTGGTATTCGAGTTGTAGGCGGGGAAGCGCAGTTCGGTGACCTGCGGCTTGCCAGGCTGCCAGTACCTGGGGTTTTTGACCAGATCGATGAGCTGTGAAGTGAAGGATTTCAGCGTAAAGGGACCTGTGCCTACCGGGTTCGTGTCCGTGTACTGGACGGGATTGGGCACGCTTGACCAGATATGCTGTGGGACAATCCAGGTCTGGCCGGCCAGGTACCACAGAATGGGGGTATAGGCCTTTTTGAATGTGACCACGACCGTGCTGCTATCAGGGGCACTGACAGCGCTGATATAATTCCACAGTCCATTGGAGTCCAGCGCCGGGTACTTCTTTAGCAGAGTAAGTGTGAAGACCACATCAGAGCTACTGAATGCCTGGCCATCCGACCACTGGACATTCGGGCGCAGGTGGAACGTGAGTGTTGTCCCGCCATTCGACCACTGGTAGCTCGAGGCCAACCAGGGGTTAATAGTATTCTGCTGCCAGTTGAAGTACAGCAGTGTTTCGTAGATCATGCCTCGCGGGCCGGGATTAGCGTTGCTTGCTACTAGCGGATTGAAGTTGTCTACGAAAGAGCCAATCGGGCCGTTTGAGACTGTGAGAACGGTGGTCTTCGGCCCGCTAGGAGCTCCACCGCCACCACATGCAGCAAGCACGAGAGCAACAATGACCAGGAACGAGAGGAAAAGCGTTCCGCTCCTGGCTTTTGCCTTCACCAGTGAAGATAAAGCATTGGGCATCATAGCAAACCTCCTGAGATACGTGAATCAGCCCTCGATTCACAAGGGCCATCCTGAGCACGTTTTTGCTGGATGCACTACGTAAGCTGTCTACAGTGACACGAAACCTACGCAACGACTTCTACGTAGCCTGGTAATACTACTAGTAGTCCGTTCTACCTGGTAAATCAATAGGTATCCATGGTGATGGCTATGATTGAGATCATTCTAAGCAAATATTAATCATGTTAAGCGGCAACAGGATGTGACACGTGTCACATCAGCTTGACAAAAGTGTGCCATACTGGATATACTTTTGTCAAGCTGATGAATTGATGTCAAGCATGTCTCAGAAATGGCCGGGAAACGATCCGTGAAGAACCGATACTCGCCATCTTTCACCTCTGTCACCAGTGCTGATGTTGCCCGGAAAGCAGGGGTATCGCGCACCACCGTATCGTATGTGCTCAACGAGAATGGGAGACGTAATGGGCATGTGAGCGAGGAAACCCGCGCGAAAGTGCTGCGGGCAGCACAGGAACTTGGCTATAGCATACACAGTTCAGCTCGCGCCCTTCGCAAAGGGTACAGCGAGGAGGTCTGTGTCATTGTCGACCTCCCGCTCACGTTCCACCGCACCGAGCTGTTTGTCTCTTTGCAGCAGCACGCTTTTAGCTACGGGTATCCCTCTGTCATGTACTTCAGCTATGGTCTCTCTCATGAGAGGGTGCAAAAACTTCTCCTGGAGATTTTCGCCCGGCGTCCCCTGGGTATTTTTGCTACTGCCCGCAGCATTACCGCAGAAACTATTACGCTGGCGAAGCGCATGGGCATAGACAATATTGTGCTGTACTCCGTCAAACCGATAGAGTATGCTCCCACTATTCTGCTTCCCACTAAGCCTGTAGGATACCTGGCTGCCCAGCATCTCCTGGAGCGCGGGCACCACCACCTGGGACTGGTACATCCGGCCGATCCTCTCCACGAATATGGATTTCTGCAACGACTGGAAGGCATGCACGAAGCCATCGCTAGCGTTCCAGGAGCAAGAGTAGATATTCTCCCGCTGGAATACTCGCCCTCCGGCGCCCTTTCACTGGTCGATACCTATCTCACAGGTAGCGATCATCCTACCGGCATTTATGCTTTCAACGATGAGTATGCCCTGCTTTTGCTAGGAGCGCTGGCCGACCGAGGGAGGCGTGTACCACAGGATATTGCTGTGATGGGCACAGATGATATCTCTCTCGGCGAGTTTGTGCGGCCAACCCTGACTACCATTCGCTTTGACAATCTCTCCCTGGGAAAGCGTGCCATCGAGATGCTCGTTACGCGCTACAGAGGCCAGCCGCTTCCTGAAGAGCTTTGCCAGCCGCTGATGCCGCAACTGGTTGTGCGTGGCTCGACGTGAGAGGGTAGGCGCCAAGTTTTTGCAGTAGAGTGGGGAAAGGATCAGCAGAGGCCGTAGGGGCGGGAGCGGATATGGAGAGTGGTGGGAGCGCTTGCGCCGCCCGCGTGCCTGGCCGCCCCAGCCGTCGTTGAGCAGGCAAGCAACATCTGATGGATGACGGGGCGAGGATGGCCACGGGGTGGCGAAGCCTCCCCACTTCCCATCTACACCACCCCCGCCCCTACAAGCACGTTGGTCGATACCTCGCTTATGCAGGCCAGCGACTGGATGCTGTAAGCGTGAACATAGCTGTGGCGCGGATATCCTGTGACGATGCGCCAACCAGCACCTCGAACGTTCCGGCTTCGGCAACCCACTCGCGCGCCAGGTCATCGTAGTAGGCCAGGGCATCGCGAGCAAGCTCCAGCGTTACCGTCTTGCGCTCGCCTGGTTCAAGCTGCACCTTGGCAAAGGCTTTGAGCTCTTTGTCCGGGCGCTGCAGGCGTGCCTGCTCGTCCCGGATGTATACCTGCACCACTTCTTTGCCTGCTCGCCGGCCGGTGTTGGTCACATCGATTGAGACCTGCAACGTGTCATCCGGCCCGATCTGCTGGCTGCTCAAGCGCAAGGAGCTGTAGCTGAAGGTGGTGTAGGAGAAGCCAAAGCCAAAGGGGAACAGCGGCGCGATTTTTTTCTTCTCGTAGTAGCGATAGCCAACGAAGAGGCCTTCCCCATAGTAGACCTTGCCATTTTCGCCGGGGAAGTTGAGGTAGGCCGGGTTATCCTCCAGGCGTACCGGGAAGGTCTGGGGGAGTTTCCCTGAAGGATTGACATCGCCAAAGAGGATATCAGCGATGGCATTGCCGCATTCCTGGCCGGGGTACCAGGCTTGCACTACCGCCGCTACCTTATCGAGCCAGGGCATAGTAATGGGCGAGCCGGTGTTGAGGACGACAATGGTGCGGGGATTGGCAGCCGCCACCTGTTCGATCAGCGCGTCCTGCTTGCCAGGCAGAGCCATATCTGGCCGGTCGAAGCCCTCGCTTTGCCATTCACCACCCAGGCCTACACAGGCAATGGCCACATCCGAGGTTGCAGCCAGCGCGGCTGCTCGCTCAATAAGATCGGCAGGCAGAGGGGGGAGGCATTCCAGGCGCACAGCTACCAGTGGAATGGCTTCGGCTTTGGCAAATTCGAGTGTGAGGAGATACTCACGCCCCGCTTCCAGATCAATAACTGCCTGCTTCTCAGTGCTGCCCATGCCGAAGTAGGCTTCGCCTGGCTCTCGCTGTATCCAGTTCTCAATCACTTCTCGCCCATCGATAGACAACCGGCTTAAGCCCGCGCTGATCAGTCCGAACGTGTAAGGGCCCGTCTCGCGCGGGATGAAACGCCCGGTGGCGCGAATCGAAAACCGCTCCGGCGTGACAGCTTGAGGGTACTCGCCGAACCACTGCAACTCCGAGGCCCGGCTGAGTTCCGTCCAGACAGGAGAGCCAGAGAGGTCCGGAGTATTGAAATACTCGACAGTAAGCCCATGCTCTGTCCCCTGTGTGCCGCCCAGGAGCTGGTTCACGTCGAGCAGGGGTAGATACTTGAAGTTCGTGCAGCCTGGTTCGTAGCCCACCCTTACGCGGTCTCCAACCCTGGCGGCAATGCCGTCAAAAGGGGTGATCGCATAATGCGCGTTGACCTGAGCGCTGCCGCCGCCCATGATCTGGGCTACCTTGGCATTGGGGCCAATTACCGCAATCGAGGTGAGGTCTTCGCGTTGCAGCGGCAGGACATGCTGGTCATTTTTGAGCAGAACGATGCCTTCTGCGGCAGCTTCACGAACCAGGGCACGGCGCTCTGGCAGATCGATAGCTTGCTCCGGTTGGGAAGCTATTTCTGGATGCTCGAAGACACCGGCTTTGACGAGCAGTTGTAATATGCGGCGCACGCTCCTATCAATGGTCGCTTCCGTGACCTCACCGCGCCTGACAGCCGCGAGCAGCTTCTCGCCGCGCCAGCGTGGAAGCGGCATCTCCACATCAAGGCCCGCATTCACGGAAGCGGCGGTACTCTTGACTGATTCAAACCAGTCAGAAATCACCACTCCATCAAAGCCCCACTCGTTGCGTAAAATCTCCGTTAACAGGTATGGGTTTTCCGAGGCGGCGATGCCATTGACCATGTTATAGGAGGCCATGACGGTCCACGTCCTGGCCTGCTGCACAGCGGCCTGGAATGGCGGCAGGTAGATTTCACGCAATGCCCGCTCGCGCACCTCTGAGCTGATGCTCGTCCGCTCGAACTCCGCATCGTTGCAAACATAATGCTTAACCGAGGCACCCACGCCCTCTCGCTGCAGGCCATTGATATAAGCCACGGCCATCCTGGCGGACAAGTAGGGGTCTTCGGAAAAGCACTCAAAGTTGCGCCCGCCCAGCGGCGAGCGCTGGATGTTGACAGTTGGAGCGAGCAGCACCTGCGCGCTCTTTGCTCTGGCTTCCTGGGCCAGCGCCTGTCCAACGCGTTCGACCAGCTCCGTGTTCCATGTTGAGGCCAGCGAGATCTCTGCCGGGAAGCAGGTAGTCTTCACTCCGGTCGTGAAGCCTCCGGCTCCGCGCGCGCCATTGGGGCCATCCGTCATCTTCAATGAAGGGATACCGAGCCGCTCAACAGGTGTCGTGTACCACATATTCATACCGGCAAGCAGCGAAACTTTTTCCTGTAGAGTCATCTGCCCAAGCAGGTTCTCTACCATATCATGCATGAGGGCATTCCTTTCCTCGCTCGTTCGTTGAGCATGCGATCCGCTTTTACCAAAAACCGCGTATTTATTAAGGAGTACATGCTAGTTAGAATCCGTGTGCGCGTGCGACGCTCCCTAGCCAGCGTGCGCTCGGCTTGACCGTACGCTCCTGCGTCCGGCGATCGACTGCAATGAGGCCGAAGGTTGGGCGATAGCCGGATTGCCACTCGAAGTTGTCCAGGGCCGTCCAGTAGGTGTAGCCGCGCACGTCGATGCCATCGCGCAAGCAAGAGGCAACGCCGCGCAGCGCCCGCTCGATGTAGGCAATGCGCCGCGTGTCGTCGCTGGTGGCGATGCCGTTTTCTGTGACGAAGACGGGTAGCCCTGTCGCTTTGCTCGCGTAGCGGATCGTCGCTTCGAGCGCTTCCGGCCAGAACTCGTATCCCATCAGGGTGAGTTCCACGCCTTCTTCTGGCCCCAATGGCCCATCTGGGCCGAAGCGCTGGCGGGAATAGGTCTGCACGCCAATAAAATCGTTGCCGCCGGTCGCTTCCAGGTAGACATCCAGCAGTTCCCGGCGCATGCGTGCGGCCATCTCCTCGCCGCCGGGTCCCGCTTGAATATCCTGCATGGCCAGTGTCAGGCCTACGGCGCAGTTTTGCCGCTCCCCCTTGATGGCCTTCACCCCGCGCTTGTGAGCGGCCAGGATCGTCTCGCGACCTCGCCCGGCGCCAGCATAGAGGAATGGGGTAAAGCGTGAGGCATCACTGCTGACGGCGTGTGCAGCAGCCTCAAACCAGGGCTGTGTGCGAGCAGTGCTCAAAGGTGACCCGCGCATGGCCGAAATGAGCGGGCCAATGTTGACCTCATTGAGCGTGCAGGCCAGCGGGATGAGATCACCCAGGTGAGCCATAGCCCTTTCACAGAAGCGGGCAAACATTTCCGGTGTGTCCTGCGCCTCCCAGCCGCCTTCAGCGGCCAGCCAGCGAGGCGACGTGAAGTGGTGGAACGTGACCATCGGGGTGATCCCGTGTTCATGACACGTTGCCAGCATACGCCGGTAATGGTCGAGTTGCGCCAGGGAGAACTCTCCCTTTTCCGGCTCGATACGCGACCACTCCAATGAGAAGCGGTAGAGGTTGAAGCCCAGATCGGCGAGCAGGGCGATATCCTCGCGGTAGCGGTGATAGTGGTCGCAGGCGTCACCAGACGACTCAACGTAGGGGCTGCCGGGCACGTGTTCCATCACCCAGTTATCGTTATAGACGTTGCTGCCTTCCACCTGGTGGGCGGCAGTGGCAGCGCCCCAGAAGAATGTAGAGGGAAGCGTAATCTCCATAGTATCTTGTCTCTCAATGCAATGTGCCAAAGGCATGCATAAAATAAATAGTAGCTATTTCCTGCCAACGAGGCGGTATTACCCGCCTTCCATCTCCTTGTCTCAAGCAAGGAAGCTTACAGCACGGATGCTAAAGTATATGCGCCACGCGATAACACTGTCAAACTTTGTATTTCCCCAGCTCTCGACCGGCTCCTGGAAAATATGGATAGAAAAAGGTATACTTAACTAAGAAGATTTTCTTGCCTTTTCCCTAAAAGGAGTTGCCTTTGGCCCGGTACCATCGACTCTTGAATATTGTGGAAGCTGGCTGCCTCCTCTTGCTGCTCGCGGCCTGCTCATCGTCTACAGGAACTTCCTCAGCAAGTTCTCATAAGTCATCCTCATCTCTGAGTGCGGCCCCCGCCCCCATCCCACTAGGGACGACGTTTTATATCTTTCACGGGCAGACCAGCCCGGTTTTTGGCGTAGCCTGGTCGCCCGATGGGAAGCGCATCGCCTCGGCAAGCCTCGATGGGACCGTGCAAGTCTGGGATGCTATGACGGGAGACCATGTCCTGATTTATCGTGGCCATGCCGGCCCGGTATTTACTGTAGCCTGGTCGCGTGGCGGGAGATACATCGCCTCAGGAGGCTACGATAAGACAGTCCAGATATGGGATGCAACCAGCGGGAAACGTATCCTGACCTATCGCGGCCACACAGCGCTTGTGAACGCCGTAGCCTGGTCGCCTGATGGGAAGGACATTGCTTCTGCCAGCGATGATGGAACCGTACAAATCTGGGATGCCAGGACGGGGAAGCAACTGGTAACGTATCAAGATCATCCTGATCACGTGACAGACGTGCAATGGTCACCTGATGGGAAGCGCATCGCCGCGGCAAGTGATAATGGCACGATACAGATCTGGGATGTGGCCACAGGGAAACACCTCCTGACCTATGGCGATCATCATGATGGCATCTGGTCTCTCTCCTGGTCGCCTGACGGAACACGTATTGCCTCGACAGGCGTGCATGCCACTGTGCAAGTCTGGGATGCCAGGACGGGACGCACACTGCTGACCTATGAGGGGCATTCCAATTACGTGCATATTGTCGCATGGTCCCCCGATGGCAAATATATTGCTTCTGGCGGAGCCGATCAAACCGTGCAGATCTGGAATGCAGAAACGGGAACCAGCCTCCTGACCTACCTCATGCCGGACACCATCGTAGTGACCCTGGCCTGGTCGCTTGAAGGTAGATACATCGCCAGCGCCGGGCTAGGCCTGGCAGTGCAGGTCTGGCAAGCCTAGCCCGGCCTTTTCACAAATCATCCCCTGCTTGCTTTTGCTTTGCTATATCCGTATCAGGTGAAGGGTGGAAATCTCCGGGCTGGCCAGGATACCTGGGCAGTCCTACCGCTGGGCCGAGTTCCTCCACCGGTAGCGCAAGCCGCCGGGCCTTGCGCTCAAGCGTAAGCGCGATTATATCGACGGCACTCTCCAGGTCGAGGATGGCTGTATTCAGGACGAGGTCATACAGGTGCGGATCGCCCGGATGCTGGTGGTAGAAGGTCTCGAGATAGCGGACCCGCTCCTGGTCTTTGCGAAGGATACGCGCTTGAGCAGCCTCCCTATCCAGTCCTTCGCGGCTCATGACATAGGCGATACGCGCTTCAAGGGGTGCTACAATGCGCACATGCAGCACATCGCGCCTCTGTGCCAGGTGAGCCTGGGCGCCGCGACCAACGATCACGACATGCCCCGAGGCAACAGCGCCTTCAATGACCTGGCAGCGCGCTTCATAAAAAGCATGCGAATCAATGGCGAGCGGAATGTCTACAGTCACAGGCATGACCGGATGAGCCGGGCGCAGGCTTTTCAAAATCCGCGTGGCCAGGCTCTCGACACACTCATCGTGATCCTCGGCCTCCTTCTCGCTAACATGCAGCATGCGGGCCACCCGTACAACCACTTCATGGTCAATCAGTTCCCATCCCAGGAGTGTGGCCAGGCGGGCGGCAATTTCACCACCGCCGCTGCCATATTCGCGTGAGATAGTGATGGCACGCATCCCGGCAATGTGATCTTCGTCCATACCATGTCCCTCCCGAAAATCGTAAGACAGCTATAAGACGGCTAGGAGAGTGTTTCCGTACTCACCGCCGGTTGCGGCATTTCCGTCCCTTCTCTCCGCTTTACTCGAGGCTGCATACTGGGAGCCGCATCACGGTCAGAAACCGCCAGAGCAATACCGGCTCCAATTAATGCAAGCACGGCGGCAGCCAGGAAGGCGGCGTGATAGGCCGTCAAGTTCGGCACTATTTTACCGCCAGCGCTCAGGCGCGTTGGCCCTACAGCGCTGAGGATAGCGCCCAGGACAGCGACGCCGAAGGCAGCCCCAAATTGCCTCTGCGCGTTATAAAAGGCCGATGCTCGCCCGGTAGAGGCGGATGAGATGGTAGTAAAGGCAGCAGCCTGCGCAGGGGAGAAAACGCAGGCCATCCCGGCCCCGGTAAGGAACATGAGCACGCGCATGAACCACAGGCTCGTACTGGCTCCTATGAGGGACAAGAGCGCCATCATGATGGCTACCCCGGTGAGACCGCCTGCCATGAGCCGGCGTGGCCCGATTCGGGGATAGAGCCGGGCCACGATCTGCGTGGATGTTACCACGCCCAGCGCCTCCGGGAAGGTTGTCAGACCCGAGGTGAGCGGTGTGACTCCGCGCCCCACCTGCAGGAATAACGGCGCGACGAAAAGCATGCCCAGGAAAGCGGCGCTGGCGAACAGGGAAACCAGGTTGATAATACGAAATAGCCGATCGCCAAGCAGGCGCAGGTCGATCATCGGCTCTCGCCTGCGCAGCTCAATGACCACGAACACACCCAGCATGAGCAGGCCCACAATAGCGCTGCTCATGATGGCGGGCGCGGCCCACCCTCTGGTTGGGCCTTCGCTCAAGGCATACAGGGCGAGCGCCAGGCCAACTCCGGCCAGCAGGAAGCCCGGCAGGTCGAAGTGTCCGGCAGCCGGTTCGCGATGCTCCTGCAGGAAGAGCAGGCCAAACAGGCAGGCGGCAATCCCAATGGGTACGTTCACGAAAAACACATAGCGCCACGACAACTGTTCCACCAGCAGGCCGCCCAGCACAGGCCCGGTCGCTGGAGCAATCACGGTAGGGATGATAAGAACACTCGCAACCTGCACGCGTTCTGCGGGAGGGAACGTCCGGTATAGCATGGCGGTACCTACTGGAGCGAGCGCCCCACCGGCAGCGCCCTGTAGAAAGCGCAACAGCACCAGCATCGTGAAGCTTTGCGACAGGCCGCACAGGGCCGATGCGCCGGTAAAGAGCACCAGCGCGAGCAGGAAGATACGCCTGGTGCCAAAGCGGTCGCCCAACCAGCCGGACGCCGGGATGACCACCGCAAGACTCACCAGATAAGCCACCACCACCGCGTCGATTGAGGTACTGGGTACGCCCAGCTCGCGGCTTATTGAAGGCAGGGCTACATTGACGATTGTCCCATCCATGATGCTCATGAATAAAGCAGCAATATAGACAATACTCACACTCACTCTGGGGTCCAATTGGCGGCGATACATGCTTTTTGCTCCCAAGACAAGATGTTTGTTTGTAACCTTCATTGTAAGAATGAAACGATTACACCTGGTCAGGTGTCAAGTGCAATATTGATAGCTTTTCACACGTATCCCGGCCCTACCTCTAATACGTTACATAGAAAAGAGTATAAAGAGCAGCAGATGGATTTCCCTGCCATGTCAATGACGGATGCGATCAAGGCGTTTACCAGGAAAGTGTATGGCAGAGAGCTGGCATTTGAACATGCTTAGATTGGGCAGGTAGAGCATATGGCACAGGCAACTGCATGGGATATCGTCGTTGTCGGAGGCGCATATACCGATTATGTGGTGCGCGGGGAAAAGCTTCCCACGCCAGGGGAGACGGTCGTGGGAAAGGAATTCCTGATTGTTCCCGGTGGCAAAGGAGCCAACCAGGCAGTTGCGGCGGCTCGCCTGGGAGCGGCTCGCATGGCATTTGTTGGGCGAGTTGGAAGCGATGCTCGCGGTGATGAGATTGTACGCCAGTTTCAAGCTGAACATGTCGATACACGTTACATTACGCGCGACCAGTCTATCTCGACGGGGATCTCACTTATTCAGGCAAATGATCAAGGACGCAAGCAGATGATGGTCGCGCTCGGCGCCAGCCAAGCGCTGTCTGTCGATGAAGTCTCCCGCGCCTCCGATGCAATCACCTCAGCAAAGATACTCCTCACACAGCTTGAAGTGCCGCCTGGCGTAACGCTGGCAGCGATTCGCCTCGCGCACCAATCAGGAGTAAAGATCATCTTCGATCCGGCCCCGGTAACCAGCATCCCCGCTGAGTTGTTTCCCATGGTGGATGTGATCAAGCCGGACACGAAGGAAGCTGAAGCGCTCACGGGTCTTCACGTTACCGATCGCGGCTCAGCCCGTCAAGCGGCCCAGCAGTTGATGAAGCAAGGCGTGAAGGCGGTCGCCGTTCAGGCGGGAAGCCAGGGAGACCTGCTGGTCTGGCAGGGAGGAGAACGATGGTTGCCGCGCATCCCGGTGAAAGCAGTTGACGCGACCGGAGCAGGAGATACGTTCGCGGCGGCGCTGGCTGTTGCCCTTGCTGAAGGTCGCTCATTAGAAGAGGCCGGTCCCTTCGCCAGCGTCGCTGCCGCGCTCACGACGACGAAAGTGGGGGCACGCCCCGCTCTGCCCTATCGCCACGAGGTCGAAGCTCTTCTCGCTCGCATCAAAAGCGGAAGCTGAGCCAGGGGAAGAGCAACGAGAACGCGAAGCTCATCGTGAAGTCAAGGTAGTTTGGTACTACTTCTCATACTTCTGGCAATCCTTCCTTTGCTATTTGTCTTTTGGCACGAGAAAGAGTATAGTGAGCAGAAGAAAAGGGTTTGCACAGAGAAGGATAGCAAGTGTATGCCTTTGCTAGCTTCATGCGACTGAAAAAAGGCAGGTGTTTTCTATGGCAACCAATCCCATATCAACAGAATCATCGTGGAACTGGCCAGGCAGAGGCGGGGCAATGCCAGAGGCAGCATTTCACGAACTCGAGCAGCTCTCACCCAACCGCAAATATGAATACCTCAATGGAATGGCATATCTCATGAGTGGGGGAAGTGTTGCACACGACCGTATTTCGCGGAATATTGGCTACGCCCTGGATAGGCAGCTCCGGGCAGGGCCCTGTAGAGCCTTTGGCGTCGATGTGCAAGTGCTCCTGACGACGAAAAAAGACAACAAGAAGCACTATGTCTATCCCGATGCGTCTGTCTCCTGTGATGCTGCAGATCAGCGCCCAGAGAATACCTTGATTGAATCACCTCGCGTCGTTATTGAAGTCCTGTCACCCAGCACTGAAGCTCGTGATCGTGGCGTAAAGTTCAAAGCCTACCAGGCATGTTCAACGATACAAGAAATCGTATTGATGAGTCAATTTGCGCAATATGTAGAAATCTGGCAACGTGATAATCAGGAGAGTAGTACCTGGCACTATCGTCATTATGGCCCTGGAGAGATTGTTGAGATCAAGAGCATTGATGTGCAAATTGACATCGCAGATATCTATCAAGGGCTGGATTTCGCGGAAGCTGAGCACGATGCTGAACCTGTCCAATAAACTCGTCGTGTTTCATATCCTCCTCCTATCGGTCTGGTACAGGCTCTCTCAGAACATATATTTATTAGGTAGCAGTACCTTGAACATGCGACACTATCCAACCAGGTGATCCAGACTTCCATGCAAATTCTTGATCTGTTCAAATCAACCAGGGAATCTATCGTAGTCAGAGCCTGTGGCCAGCCAGCGAGCTTCTCTCTCAAAACTTCAGTTTAAAGTGCAATGCATGTTTGCCCTGGAGAGGCGTTACCGCCCAGGCATTCAGCGCGTGTGCTTGCTGGCGGTAGCGGTGAGGAATCAAGATGATTTCTAGCAGTGCAATGAGCTGTTTGTTCCTGGCGCGCCGGTAGAGCCTCAAGGCCAGAGGAACCAGCCATCCTGCTTGGAAGTGATGGAGCGCAGCGATCTGGGGTGGCGAGAGCAGAGCCATCAGTCGCTGCACCAGCGCATAGCGCAGCGGGCCAAAGAGCGCACGATAGGCCTGGAAGAGGCGCTCGGAGTATGCCGAGGGATGGTAATGATGGCAGAGAGACTCTTCACGCGCGCACAGGTACTCCTCATAGGTTTGGGGTAGATCGGCAATCCCCATGCCATCTCCCAGCTTTTTGCACTCTTCAAAATATTGCTCTCGCTGCTCAGCACTCATCGGGCCGTGAAGTAGCTCGTAGGATCGCTCCCCCATAGCGATAAGCATGAGCAGGACATCGCGGTAGGCTTCGGGTGGGATCGCGTAGCCTCGTTTGCGCTCAAGAGCTGTATGGATGGAGCGAACGCGCTGGGCGACCTGACGCTGTTGTTCTGGGGAGCCAAAGGCAAACAGTTTTTGATACTGCGCCGAAATAAGGGCTCGTGCAATCGCATCACGCAGGATGCCCTTGCCAAAGAAGAGCCAATCGACATCTTTATGAAAAGCAAACTCGGCAGCGCTGCCAAGCCATAGCAAGGTAGCGAGATCAGTGTTTCCACTGATCTCCTGAAAGACGGAAGTGATTTCAGAAGATGTATACGGGCTTTTCGAGCCTACCCTTCCATGCATGAGCCACTCCACTTCTAGGCATCGCGTTTATATATTTACATTAGACCTCACCTTCTGGCTCTCCAAACGTTTCTGGAACTCCGGAGTTTCTATAAAGCGCGGCCAGCGGAAAGTGTATATCAAGGCTTATAAGCTCTATCTCATCGCCCGGCCCATAAGCATCATATATCCATCCCTGTGGAGTGCGACGATAAATTTCTACCGACTGGTACTTCGTGGCAACAATCACATACTCTTGTAGGGTTGGGCAGGCACGGTAAAAACTAAACTTTCTTCCTCTATCATAGGCTTCTGTAGAATCCGAGACGACTTCAACAACCACACGGGGAGCCTGCACTTCTGTCTTGTCTGTTGCTGGCTGGTCACGCTCGTCGCACGTCACTGATGCATCAGGATAGGTGTAGCGCGTGGGCGAGAGGCGCGTGGCGACATCTGAGTTGTATACGTTGCAAGGCTTGTGCCTTGCAGCGAGCGCATCCTCAAGGGTTCTGACGGCGTTACTGCCAATGCGGCCATGTGCCAGGCTCCCGCCCGCCATGGCATACACAAGCCCGTCTATATACTCGTGCTTGACATCATAGCTCGTTCGTTCCAGCTCGCGCCACTCCTCCACAGTCATACGTTGCGGTTCTCTCTGGGCTACCATAGTCAAACCTCCCGAAAACAGTTCATATGTTCTTTCTTTACATAGCATACATCTTGCCAAGGTGTATTGCAAAAACGGAAACGGCCGCTATCTGGGATTGCATTCAGAACGGTGTGAACAAAGGATTTATTCCGTGCTGCAACGCTGCTTGCGCAGCTAATGACCTGCAGTCATTCAGCAGCACGGATAGGCACTTGCTTTTAGTATGCCACTCGTGGATAAAGCCGTGCTCCGATCAACACCAGCACTGTTGTGACCACAAACAAGACAAGAAAATCCGTGCCGAGTCCCGTGGTACTCGTTCCACCGGCCAGCATCATTGTCCGTAAGGCGTCTACTTCGTAGCTCAAAGGGTTGCTATGCGCGATGACCTGCAGCCAGCCAGGCATGATCGCAACTGGGTAGATGGCATTACTGGCAAAGAAGAGCGGCATGGTCAATACCTGCCCGATGCCCATGAAGCGCTCGCGGGTTCTTACGAGGCAAGCGATAATGAGCGAGAACGTGGAAAAACAGGCTGCCCCCATGATGATCATAACCAGTACGCCTAATAAGGCGAGCGGGTTCCAGTTCATCTGCACCCCCAAGACCAGAGCCAGCAAGTATACGATGATTGCCTGTGCCAGCGCGCGCACTCCTGATGCCAGCGCTTTACCCAGCACCAGGGCCGTGCGAGGCGTCGGGCTGGCGAGAAACTTGTGAATAATTCCCAGGTCGCGCTCCCAGATAATGGCGATGCCAGAGAAAATGGCGATAAAGAGGACGCTCTGCGCCAGGATGCCCGGTGCCATAAAGTCGATGTATGGTTTCCCACCTGTGGGAATGGCCCGCACATGACTCAAGACCTCACCGAAAACCAGCAGCCACAGGGCAGGCTGGACAGCTCGCGTGAAGACATCGGTGGGATCGTGCCGCAGTTTCCGCGCTTCCAGCCCTACAATAGTGAAGGTTTTCTCAAAAAAACTTTTAATGGCTCCCAAAAAACTTTCCTTCGGGAGCTGATAGCCCTTGCCGGTAGCAGGAATACTAACTAAGTCGTCGCGCTGTGCGGCGGGTACGCGCTGTGTCACGGTAACTTCCTCCAGATTCTAGCGTATTGCCGGTATAGTAGGCGAACACTTCATCTAATGTGGCATCAGCGTTGCCACTGGCTTCCTTCAGTTGTGTAGGCGAGCCGAGTGCCATCATATGGCCCAGGTGCATAATGCCCACGCGGTCGCATAAGCTGTCCGCCTCCTCCATATAGTGGGTGGTCAAACAGATGGTCATGCCTGTCCGTTTTCGTAACTGGCCAAGATGCTCCCACACGGCTTTACGGGCAACCGGATCAAGACCGACGGTCGGCTCATCCAGGAAAAGCACCTGGGGCTGGTGCAACATGGCCTGGCCAACTTCCAGGCGACGGATCATCCCGCCGGAATATGTACGTACCAGTTTGTCCGCTGCCTCCTCCAGCCCCATCAATGCCAGCACATCGCGCACTTTGGCATCCCGCATCGAACGCGGCAAATCGTACAATTTCGCAAAGACCATCAGATTCTCGTAGCCGGTGAGATTGCCATCCGCCGAAAGTGCCTGCGGCACATAACCAATTCGGCGCCGCACGGCCATAGGCTGCTTCGTAACATCATAGCCGACCACCGATGCCCGGCCATCGGTTGGCGGCAATAGCGTGGTCAGAATCTTGATGATCGTGCTTTTGCCTGCTCCATTGGGGCCGAGCAATCCGAAGACTTCTCCGTGCTGTACAGAGAAGCTGACCCGATCAACTGCCGTATTATCGCCAAAACGTTTAACGAGGTTAACAACCTCGATCATCGATAACGCCTGTTCCATCCTTTATCTTCCATTCATCAGCTACTTACATCGTCACTGTGGGTAGCGGTTCCCCTGCGCTCTCTAAAACACGCTCAAGCAAATGTTGCAACATCTTTTGCTCATCCTGTTCAAGAGCACTAAGCCATTGGACAACCATCTCCCGGCGTCGCTGGTGCCATGCCTCCACGTGCTCGCGGCCCTGAGCGGTAAGCATTACGCGCACCATACGCTCATCGTCGCTCTGCCGCTCGCGTTTCACAAGCCCGGCCTTCTCCAGCCGCTTGCAAGCAGTCGTGACAGAACTGCCTGTCACGCCAAGCGAGCCGGCCAACTCACTAACACTCATGGCGCCATTTCGACGCAGGAGCCGCAGCAACCAGTACTGCTCCGGTGTAATCTCCTTGCGGTGTACAGGGTGCGAGGCGCGGCGAATAAGTTGATAGAGGGCCAATATATCATCAACCAGGTAATCCATTGCCATACACATTCCTCATGATTTCCAACATTTTTGCCCGATACTTAAATTACTTTATAGCTTATTATATTGACTATCAAGTTATTTTGTCAAGGGCCATTAATTTGTTTATCTTCATTATCGGCCCACTCTGCTCAATCACCCCAAAGAATGTAGACCCTTTCAAAGGCTTACAGCAAGCAACAGCAACCGTCGCTCTGTGATACAATCTGTGTAAAGCATCGAAACCGGTTTGGAGTTTTTATATTGCCCTTTGCCATATCACGCCTTCATATCAGAGCAGTCACCAGGAAGGAAACCATGTGAAGCACAGACAGCATCTTACCGGCGCGCAGGCCGTTATCGCCACGTTACGCGCGTACAACGTCGATACCATCTTTGGCATCCCAGGTGTGCATACGCTGCCCCTCTACGATGTGATCCAGCAAGAGCAGGGTCTGCGGCACGTACTGGCACGGCACGAGCAAGGGGCCGGTTTCATGGCCGATGGCTATGCCCGCATCTCCGGGCGGCCGGGCGTCGTTTGCACTATCACGGGGCCTGGCGTGACAAATGTGGCTACACCTATGGCCGATGCGTATGCTGACTCCATCCCCTTGCTTGTGATCAGCACCGGCCTACCGCGAGCCGCGAAAGGCCATTTCCGGGGCGAGTTGCATGGACTCAAGGATCAGCTTGGTATGATGGAGGCGCTGGCAGGGTGGGCACGCGCCGTCGAGTATGTCGAGGAGATTCCTGAAGCGCTGGGCGATGCTTTTCGAGTAATGCGCACAGGGCGTCCACGCGGCGCTTACTTGCAGATCCCGCTCGATCTCCTGGAGACCCAGACTGAAGTGGAGATTCCTGAGCTAATGCCCAAACCTGTCGAGCTGCTACGCCCCACGCATGATGCAATTATGGCTGCGGCCCGTCTCTTAGGCGAAGCTCATCGTCCTTTGATCGTGGCAGGCGCGGGCGTCAGTTTTGCCGGAGCAAATGAACAACTGGCCAGCCTGGCTGAATTCCTCCAGGCTCCCGTCCTGCTCGGCGGCAAGAGCCACGACGTACTGCCTACTGACCACCCGCTTGCCATCGCAGCGAGAGGCTACGCCCCCAAAGAATTGCAGGCGCTGGCCGAAGCCGCCGATGTAGTACTGGTGGTCGGGAGCAAGCTTGGAGCACAACGCACGACCACGCCCGCCCTGGAAGGAGGGAAACTCAGAACGCTGAGAACACGTGAGGGGAGCCTGCCGCTCTCCTCTCAACTGATTCACATCGATATTGACCCCGCAGAGATTGGGCACAACTATCCTGCCGCAGTTGGGATCGTCGCCGATGCTCGCCTCGCGCTCGAAGCACTGCTCGACGCGTTGCGCGATTATCCTCGAGCTGGCGCTTCAGGGGCGAATGAAATTGCAGCAGTCAAAGAGGCCCTGCGCAATCGCACGCGACGCACATATGGGGAAGCGATTGCATTCCTCGACGGCCTGCGCGAGGGGCTGCCACGTAACGGAATTGTGGTTGCAGATATGACGATGCTGGGGTATGCCAGCACACAATATCTGCCTGTCTATGAGCCGCGCACGTTTATCCATCCTTCAGAGCTGTGCGCTATTGGCTGCGGTCTTCCACTCGCGCTTGGCGCCCAGATTGCCGCTCCGGACCGGCCCGTTGTCGCCCTGTGTGGCGATGGCGGCTTCCTGCTCAACGCGGGCGAACTGGCGACGGCGGTACAGGAGAAGTTGCCAGTAGTGACGGTGATTTTCAATGATGCCACGTACACCGCTGTCAAGAGCGACCAGCACCGCCGCTTCGGCAGCCGCTATATCGCAACCGATTTGCTTGCGCCCGATTATGTCGCGCTGGCTGAGGCCTTCCATGCCCAAGGGATGCGAGCAGAAAGTCCCGAGGCGCTGCGCGACGCTATCAGTACATCTATCCACAACGCAGGCCCAACAGTGATCGAGGTGCCCCTACCTCCCAAGCAATGGTAGGAGCTCCAGGACAATAGAGAGGGGGTAACACATTCATGCAGCAACGCTTTACAAACAAAATCGTGATAGTGACGGGAGCCGGTCACGGCATAGGGCGCGCCATCGCCGTTCGTTTTGGGGGCGATGGCGCGCAGGTGATCGTCAATGATGTCAACGCCGGGAACGTCGAGGCTACTGTTCAGGAGATTACTAGCAACGGGGGGTTGGCCGTTCCAGGGGTTGCCGATGTTTCGGACAAAGCTCAGGTTGACCGCTTATTCGATAGTGTACTGGAACGCTTTGGCAAGGTGGATGTGCTGGTCAATAACGCCGGTTTAATCAATGTCGAACGCCACTTCCTTGAGGCGGACGAGGCCTGGTGGGATCGCGTGCTCGCCGTAAACCTCAAGGGGACTTTCCTCTGTTCGTTTCGTGCAGCCCAGGTGATGGCGCGCCGTCATCAGGGCGTCATTATCAATATGTCCAGCGGAGGTGCCACCCGTTCTCACCGGGGAATGGCCGCCTACGATGCCTCAAAGGGCGGCATTGAGGCACTTACCAGAGCTATGGCGCTCGATCTCGCCCCTTATGGTATTCGCGTGAACGCTCTCGTTCCCGGCTCAATTGATACGCAGGGCATGAACCCGGAGGTGAAGCGAGAGCGGGGCGCCGGCATACCGCTGGGGCGCGTGGGCGAGCCTGAAGAGCTGGCCGGGCCGGCTGCCTTTCTCGCCTCGGATGATGCCAGCTACATTACCGGGCACATTCTCGTCGTTGATGGCGGCCTGCTCTCCCAGCAGCGCTCTCCTCAAGTCGATATTTTCCCGTTGAGTCGCTTCCCCAAGGTGGAGGTTGAGTAATGCTGGGCTTCTCTGGGCAGCGCAGGATAGGCGTGGATATTGGAGGCACATTCACGGACCTCGTGGTGTTCGACGACGCCACAGGCAGCTTCGCCGTAGGCAAAACGCTCACCACGCCTCGCGATCCATCGCAGGCTGTCGAGACGCTCGTACACGAAACGCTTGAGCGGGAGCATATAGCCATAGGTGACGTGCAGCAACTTATTCATGGCACGACCCTGGTGACCAACGCCATCATCGAGCGCACCGGATCGCGTACCGCGCTGCTTGCCACACAGGGCTTCCGCGACTCAATTGAAATCCGCCGCGAGAACCGCTACGAACTCTACGATCTCATGCTAGAAATGCCAGAGCCGCTGGTGCCGCGCTATCTCCGTTTCGGGGTGCCCCAGCGCACACTGGCCGGTGGCACGACTATGCAGGAACTGGATAGCGCATTCGTCGAGCAATTGACGCACGAGCTCGTCGCAAACAGGATCGAGGCTGTGGCAATCGCCTTTTTGAATAGCTTCACCAGCGGCTCCGCCGAACAGGAAGCGCGTGCTATCGTCCAGCGAGTCGCGCCGGGCATACGTGTCTCAATCTCGTCAGAGGTGGTGCCTGAAATACGTGAGTTTGAGCGCACCTCAACGACGATTGCCAATGTCTATGTGCAGGATCGGGTTGAGAAATACCTGCGTGAATTGCAGGCGCGCCTTGCCCGCATCGGGTTCAAAGGCAATCTCTTTTTGATCATTTCCAGCGGCGGGATTGTCACAATAGATACGGCTATTCGCTTCCCGGTGCGCCTGCTCGAATCCGGGCCAGCCGGAGGTGCACTGGCAGCGGCCAGTTATGGGGCGGCGTGTGGATATACCGATCTGCTCTCCTTCGATATGGGAGGAACCACTGCCAAATTCTGTATCATCGACCGGGGTCAACCACTGATTGCTCACGAATTTGAAGTCGATCGTAGGTATCGCCTGAAAAAGGGATCGGGCCTGCCTATAAAGCTGCCCGTGATCGAAATGATCGAGATTGGCGCGGGCGGCGGCTCGATAGCCCGTATAGACCCGATGGGCTTATTGAAAGTTGGGCCTGACTCGGCGGGCGCTGACCCTGGCCCGGTTTGCTATGGGCTTGGAGGAACTGAGCCGACGGTAACCGATGCAGATCTGGTGCTTGGCTACCTTGATCCCGACTACTTTCTTGGCGGCCAGTTCAAGATCGACCTTACTGCCGCTCGCAGAGCCATCCGGGAACGCATCGCCGGCCCGCTGGGTATCTCGATTGAAGAGGCAGCCTGGGGTATTCACCAGATTGTGAACGAGAGTATGGCCAATGCCGCTCGCATTCATACGCTGGAGCGAGGGAAGGACCCGCATCGCTTCCCGGTCTTTGCCTTCGGCGGAGCAGGGCCGGTGCATGGCTTTCGCATTGCCAGAGCTTTAGGTTCGCCGGCCTTCATCGTACCGTTTGGAGCGGGAGTAATGAGCGCTGTTGGCTTTCTTACCGCGCCGCTTGCCTTCGACTTCGTGCGCTCCTGGCCGGGCCGCATCGATCAACTCGGCTGGCAGCAGGCCAATGCTCTGCTCAATGACATGGAGGCGGAAGGCCAGGCGCTGTTGGAGCGATCGGGCGTTCCACCAGAGCATATCAGTCACCGGCGTGTGGCAGATATACGCTATGTCGGGCAGGGCCACGAGATTCAGGTTCCTCTCCCGGCTGGCCAGTTGAGTAGCGATAGCCTTCCCACGATCATCCACTCGTTTGAAGAGGTCTATCGCCGTCTCTACGAGCGGCTAAGCCCATCTGTACCAATTGAAATTATCAACTGGCGCGTTACTTCATCCGGCCCGCTGCCCCAGGTACGCTTGCAAGTGGCCAGAAACGAGCAAGCAACCGCTGAAACTGCTCGCAAGGGGAGCCGCAAAGCCTATTTCCCCGAGCTGGGTGGGTATCACGATATAGCCGTCTATGATCGCTATGGCCTGTGGCCCGGTGCGAGCTTCGACGGGCCGGCCATCGTTGAAGAGCGCGAATCTACGGTGATCGTTGGGCCGGATTGTCGTTTCCGTATTGACGAGCAGCTCAACCTTATTGTTGAGCTATAGCTTACCTATTAGGAATTCTTTATCAATGACGAATACCATTGACCCGATAACGCTGGAAGTGCTCTGGAACCGCCTGCTTTCTGTAGTGAACGAGCAGCAAGTCACGTTAATGCGCACGGCCTTCAGCACTGTTGTGCGCGAGTCGCAGGACCTGGCTTGCGGGGTTTTTGATACCCATGGCTCAATGATTGCCCAATCGCTCACCGGCACACCCGGCCATATCAACGCCATGGCGACCGGAGTGCGCCATTTCCTGAAGGCCTATCCACCAGAAACGCTGCAGCCCGGCGATGTGTTGATTACCAACGATCCCTGGCAGACGGCAGGGCAGATCAACGATATGACGATCCTTACGCCGGTCTTCAAAGACGCGCACATTGTTGGATATTTTGCCAGCACCTGCCATTCTCCTGATATCGGCGGGCACATTTTCTCTGGTGAGGCGCGCGAGGTCTACGAGGAAGGCTTGCGTATTCCGATCACCAAACTATTCATACAGGATAAGCCCAATGAGGAGTTGTTTAAGATTATCCGCGCCAACGTGCGCACTCCTAATGAAACCCTTGGCGATCTCTATGCTCAAACCTCTTCCAACGCAGTGGGAGCCCGCGAACTGCTCCACCTTATGGATGAATTTGGCCTGGACTCGATTGATCCGCTTGCCGCCGAAATCATTGCGCGTTCAGAACGGGCCATGCGCGAGGCGATCCGCGGGCTCCCCAACGGGCGCTATGAGAACGAGACCTGGAGCGACGGCTTTGACGAGCCGGTTCGTATCAAAGTGGCTGTCACCATCGAGGACGAAGACATGTACATCGATTTTGCAGGTTCGTCGCCACAAAGCTCGCGGGGGATCAACGTGGTGCTGAACTATACCCACGCCTATGCCTCGTTCGCGATCAAGGCGGCGATAAGCCCTGAAGTTCCACATAACGAGGGGGCATTTCGTCCGGTTCACGTGACCGCTCCGCCTGGCTCAATCCTGAACTGCCTGGAGCCTGCACCCGTTGCTTCGCGCCATACAATCGGTCATTTTTTGCCGGGGGTCATTTTTGGAGCACTGGCTCCAGCCATGCCGGGCAGGCTTATGGCGTGCGGCGCTGACCCCATCTGGATCTCTGTCTGGCATGGGAAATGGCCAGTGTCGCAAGAGACGTTCACATTCAGCCTGTTTCAATGTGGAGGCACCGGGGCGCGAGCGACCAAAGACGGCCTGAATACCACCGGCTTCCCCAGCGGAGTCGCGGGTGTGCCAGCAGAAGTAATAGAAAGCCTGGCCCCGCTGGTGCAATACCGGCGAGAGCTGCGCACTGACTCGGGTGGACCCGGCACCTATCGTGGAGGGTTAGGTCAGTGGACGGAGATCGGCTACCGGGGCGATGCACCCTGGGGAGTTTCTGCGCTTATTGATCGCACCCGCTTTCCTGCCACCGGGCTTGAAGGTGGAAAACCTGGCGCACCAGGCGAATTTCTTGTGAACAACACGATCCATCCCCAGGCAAAGGCGCTGTATACCCTCGCGCCAGGCGACCGCGTCCAGCTCAATCTACCAGGAGGAGGTGGCTATGGCAACCCGCTCCAGCGCGCTGTAGAGCGAGTGCTGGACGATGTTGTCAACGGATATGTATCGCTTGAGGCGGCTGAGCGCGAATATGGCGTCGTTATTCGCTATATCGGAAGCCAGGATCAGCTTGTGCGGCCTCCCCATCTGTATGTGATCGATGAAGAGGCAACAGCGGCCCTGCGTTCAAAACTTTAAAGGAGGTTGTCATGACACTTGATCCCAGGCGGCACAGCCGTGCCCTTGTGGAGGGGCGTGAGCGTGCCGGGGCACGCGCCATGCTCAAAGCCATCGGCCTGACCGATGATGACCTGGCCCGGCCCCTTATCGGCGTCGCCAATACCTGGATCGAAACTATGCCCTGTAACTATCACCTGCGCCATCTTGCCGCCAAGGTGAAAGAAGGCATACGCGCGGCGGGCGGGACGCCGATGGAGTTCAACACCATCGCCATCAGCGATGGAATAGTCATGGGCACGGAAGGGATGAAAGCCTCGCTGGTGAGCCGTGAGGTCATTGCTGATTCTATTGAACTGGCCGGGCGCGGCTACCTGTTCGATGCCGTTATTGCTCTGGTAGGATGCGATAAGACCATTCCAGGTGCGGCCATGGCGCTGATCCGGCTCAATCTGCCTGGCCTCATCCTCTATGGCGGCTCCATTGCCCCGGGACATTTTCGAGGCAAAGACGTGACGGTGGGTGATGTCTACGAGGCTATTGGAGCCAATGCCGCAGGCAGAATGAGCGATGCAGACTTACGCGAGTTGGAGAATGTGGCCTGCCCTGGCGTAGGCGCTTGTGGCGGGCAATTTACGGCCAATACGATGGCTATGGCTCTGGAGTTCCTCGGCCTCTCCGCAATGGGTACGGCAAGCGTGCCCGCGGCCGATCCGCGCAAAGACGAAGTGGCCAGGAACTGCGGCCTGCTCATCATGGATCTCTTGCAGCGTGGCGTAACCCCTGGCGATATCCTGACACGCGGGTCATTTGAAAACGCTATTGCCGGTGTAGCAGCGTCGGGAGGTTCGACCAACGCTGTACTGCACCTGCTGGCCATGGCCCGCGAGGCCGGTATTCCCCTGAGCATCGATGATTTCGATACGATCAGCAGGCGCACGCCGCTGCTGGCTGATTTGAAGCCGGGTGGTCGCTACATGGCGGTGGACCTGGATCGCGCTGGTGGTGTGCCGCTCCTGGTGCAGCGGCTCGTCGCAGGCGGGCTGGTGGACGCGCAACAACTGACGCCAAGCGGGCGAACGATTGGGGAAGAGGCCGGCAGAGCAATAGAGACGCCGGGCCAGGACGTAGTGCGCCCGCTTGCCAATCCCATCAAGCCCAACGGTGGCCTGGTGATCCTCAAAGGCAATCTCGCACCGGAGGGATGCGTGGTCAAGATTGCAGGACACGAGCGGCTGTACCATCGCGGGCCGGCGCGTGTCTTTGATCGCGAGGAGGATGCCATGCATGCGGTGACGCATGAGGGGATCAGAGAAGGTGATGTCGTAGTCATTCGCTACGAGGGACCGCGAGGAGGGCCAGGAATGCGCGAGATGCTGGGCGTAACGGGCGCGCTAGTAGGTGCTGGGCTGGGCGAAACGGTGGCCTTGGTTACCGATGGTCGCTTCAGTGGGGCCACGCGCGGATTGATGATCGGGCATGTCTCGCCCGAAGCAGTCACGGGCGGTCCGCTTGCCGCGCTACAAGACGGGGACATTGTCGTCATCGACATCGAGGCGCGCCAACTGCATGTCGAACTGCCGGATGTCGAGATCGCAGCCCGGCTGGCGCACTGGAACGAACCTGCCCCGCACTACACAAGCGGTGTCTTCGCGAAATATGCAGCCCTGGTGTCGTCAGCCTCGGAGGGCGCCATTACGGGTTTACATAAGGTAGAGATTTTTGAATAAACCCGCCTGGGAAGGGAATCGTACCTGATGATTTTTGCCAACCGAATGGGGAAAGGCTGTAGGGACAGGGCTTGTCCCTGTCCTGCTCGGGGGGCCTTGCGCTTGCCCTCGTCCATTGACAGTCCGGCAGGAAGGTAACAAGGATGCCAGAAACGATTGGCTTCATTGGCCTGGGCATCATGGGCAGGCCCATGGCCCATAATTTACTCAAAGCGGGCTTCACGCTGGTCGTACACAATCGCCATCAAGAGGTGACGGATGAGTTCCTGGCGGAGGGAGCGCGGGCAAGCTCGTTGCCACGCGATATTGCTGCGTCTTGCGATGTGGTGATCACTATGTTGCCCGGCCCTGCTCAGGTCGAGGAGGTTCTGGTAGGGCCTGCCGGGGTGATCGAAGGAGCGCATGAGGGACTGGTTGTTATCGATATGAGTACCATCTCTCCGGTAGTGGCAAGTACGCTGGCTGTCCGGCTAGCCGGACAGGGCATCAGCATGCTCGATGCGCCCGTGAGCGGAGGAGATAAGGGGGCGATTGCCGGGACGCTTTCTATCATGGTGGGTGGAGACGAAGCAACGTTCAGGCGCTGCCTGCCCATCTTCGAGACTCTGGGCAAAACAATCGTGTATGTTGGAGGAAGTGGAGCAGGCCAGGTCGTCAAGGCCTGCAATCAGATTGTCGTGGCCCTGATTATCGAAGCGATCAGCGAAGCCCTGGTGCTTGGGTCGAAGGCGGGCGTTGATCCTGCCAGCATCTTGCAGGTGCTCGGCGGTGGCCTGGCTGCCAACCGCGTGATGGAACTGCGTGGCGCGAGTATGCTGACCCACGATTTCACTCCTGGCGGGCGCGTCCGTTTTCATCACAAGGACCTCGGCTTTGCGCTAGAAACGGCGCGCAGGTATGGGGTGTCGCTCCCGGTGACGGCCCTGGTGGATCAGATGTTTGCCACTCTGGAAATCAAGGGACAGGGTGATCTTGATCATACGGCGCTGCTGACCTATCTTGAAGACCTCGCCGCTCATCGTATTGGGCAGGATGTATGAATTACGTGTAGGGGATGAATGGGCTGGAGGGCAGATAACGGAGATGAACAAAATGAGCCAGCCCTGTCATGCTGAGCGAAGCGAAGCATCCGCTGCCGATCGCCTGAGATCCTTCGCGGTGCTCAGGATGACATGTGATAGGGGCGCTCAATTTGTTAAGGTTCATAGCAGGCACCTACATTCTTGAGGAGGGCAAATATGGCTATATCATCCAACACGCGCATCTATGATCTTGAGCAGCCGCGCTACTTTGGCGCCCCGGTTTATCCAGCCCACGCACCAGGCTACTTTTATACCCTGCATCGCCGCCATGAGCGCGGGATGGGAGAAGCCAGGACAGGCGCCTCTGGTTTTATGTACATGACTGAGCACTCGGGTACGCATATCGATGCCCTGTGTCACCAGGCCGAGGATTGCCACCTGTATGGAGGCCGGGAGGTTGATGCCAGGCTTCAAACGCCTTTTGGGTTCACCGAACTCGGCGTGGAGACGATTGCTCCCATCATGACACGCGGCGTTTTGCTAGATATCGCCCGCCGGCGAGGCGTAGACCGTATCGAGGTTGGCAACCCCATTACGCCTGATGAGTTAGAAGCTGCGGCTCGCAGCCAGGGAGTCTCGATAGGCGAGGGAGATGTGGTGCTGCTGCGTACCGGCAATGGTGCGTTCTGGCAAGACCCGGCTGTGTACCTGCAGGCGGGAGGAGTAAACGGCGCTGCCTCTTCCTGGCTGGCTAGTAGAGGAGTCATGGCGGTGGGAGCTGACAACATGACCTGGGATGAGGTAGGCCTGCTCGATCCCGATCTCAAGGTCACGCTGCCCGGCCATGTGATCCTGCTGGTGCGCCACGGCATCTATATCATCGAAAATCTCCTCCTGGAGGAGTTAGCTCGCGATCAGCGCTACGAATTTACCTTCATCTGCCTGCCCCTCAAGCTGCGGGGAGCCACCGGCTCGCCCGTTCGTCCAGTGGCAATTCCTCTCACCTTCTTGTAGACCTGCGCGTATTTTCGGCCATCACGCGGGCTGAGAAGTGGGGTTCCACATGCAAGCGGCCGCTCACACATGTCTTGAGCTATCAATTACCTGCGCCAGGATACGTATCCCCCTGTCAATATCATCAATAGGGGCACAGCTCTAGGCAAGGCGCAAGTTATGGGCGCCATCAGCAGGATTTACAAAGAAGCCTTCACCTGCTGCCACCGATACGCCCTGTTGCAGCGCCATACGCTTTACATCTTGAGCAAAAACCTGCTCCGGCAAACTTAGCCAGGTGAAAAAGCCGCCGGGTCTGGATGGCTAAGCATTAATGGGATTGTATTCTGTTCTATTCCCTGGGGTAGATCATTGAAAGTCATGTTCAGGCTAGTAAATGGCTATTGTGATAATGATTTCTATCTACATGAGCGAATACTAGCAGGGCCAGGAATAATTTGCAACAGCTTCTAGTCCTTCAAGTGGTATCCGGGCTTTAACTTCACAGTTCCGCTCTCGATGCGATCGACAGCGTTCCAGGGAACCTTGTATGGCTTACTTTCCTGCGTTCTCTTTTGGATAAAGAGATCGGGAACGTGCAAACGATAGAGCAGGCCGCGCCTGCCAAAAAAGAGGCCGGTGACTTTATACTCCGGGCCGGGCGAAAGTTCAATGTCGGCAACATGCCCGATCCTCTTCCCTTCTGCAGTCACAATCTTGCTCCCCAATAGATTCCCAATATAGATGATCGAGTCCTCGTGCTGCATCAGCGCCCGCTCCCTGGAATCCACCGCAAAATGTGCTCTGCAATCCACTGGTCCGACTTCCCGACGGGATAGTCTGCTGCCTTCCCGCGCAACTGTACGGTTGGTCCGAAGCGCTTTACCTCGCTCATTGGAATGCGGTGATCGAAGCGATCGCGCAAGACGAAACGCAGGATCGAGCGCAAGCGCGGGCTAATGCGACCGGCAAGCGCCTGCGGCCCCACAACGAGAGCAGTGAGCACGATAGTGCCGTCCTCTCGATGCTCGGCCTCGATATCCGATACCCGTCCTATCTTACGTCCATCCCTCGTTGCCAGTTGGGAGTCAATGATATCTCGTATCGAAAGTATTTCGTCTTGCCTGTATGCCATACTGCCTAGCCACCTCCCGTAATGATCTGCAAAGGCAGTGAGACCAGTGCAACGCAGAAAGAGAGCACCAGGATACAAATCATAGCAATATTGGTGAATCTCCCGTTCGTTCTCTCTCCTAGATACTGGCGGTCGTTCATGAGTATCAGGAAAGGCGAGAGCGAAATTGGCAGGAAAAGGGCAATCACCGTCGAAGCAAAGACGGCAAGCTGCAGCGGGTCAATCCCGATCAAACCGATGGCAACTGCCACCAGCAAGAATATGATCAGCACGAGATTGAAGCGAGGAGCTTCAACAGGTTTCTTTTCTTCGCCCCATTCCCAGCCAAAGCCTTGAGAAATCATGTAAGAGACGGCCAGTAAAATTTCGAGTGCTGCCCCAAAGCAGGTGGTAAAGAGTGTTACAGCAAAGAGCAGAGCTCCAACGCTATTCAGCGCCTTCGCCATCGAGAGGCCAATTTCTCCCAGTGTGTTTGCCTGCATATTGAGTGGCTGCAAGACGATAGCGCACAGGATGATAAGCGCTATTGAGCCTACACTGCCAAAACCCATACCTACAAATGCCGTGACGCGATTGAGGACGAGCGAGCGTGCCGTCCAGTTCTCTTCGCGCGCCCCAGATGAATAGAAGTATAGCAGATAGGGGCTGATGGTCGCGCCGAGAATAGCGGCTACCAGGTAGAGATAACTGGCAAGCTGACCTGGCTTGATCTCCGGTTTCCATAGGGTTGGTACTAGAGATGCAGGAGGCCCACCCAGCGCAATAATCCCCGCGATGAAGGAGAGCGTCACAAGGCCCAGCAGGGCTGGTGCATTCTCAATCCAATCGAAAGGAGCGCGCCAGGCCATCAAGAAGACCAGCAGCGCCGATACCAGGTAGAGAATATGCCAGGAGATGCCAGTAATAAGCGAGAGCGCGATGGCGACTCCGCCGAGCTCTGCCGCCAGCAAAAGACTTTCAGCGATTAATTCGCTCATCAGTGGGAAAATAAAAAACTTGAAACCGAAGTTTTCGCGAATAGCCTCTGCATAAGTTTTCTTGGAAACTGCCGTGAAGCGACCCACCATCTCGACAAGCAAGATGATGGCTATAGTGGCAACGACGAGGATCCAGACCAGCCCTAATCCAAACTGCGCGCCAGCTACACCAGCCGTTGCGATAGTCCCGGCATCCAGAAAACCACCAATTGCTGTCACAATGCCAAGCGTAATTGAAAGCCAATGTTTCATTGCCCACCAACCTTTAAGAATGCCTGGCTGGCTCGATCCAGAATCGCCACCTGGGCATGCCAGTTGCACGACTCTTCGAGGCAGGGCCGGTTTACAACTTCTATCCCAGCCCGGTACAATTTCAGGAGATACTCAATGGTTGCCTTGCCAGGCCCACCCTGCTGTGAGGTCAACTGTTGATCCATCCCGCTCAACTCTTCCTGGTAATTTTGAAAACTAGCTTGCGCGTACAGCTTTGTAATCTTCCCGGTATGGGCATAGTCCAGGGTGACCGAGGCAGCAGCAAAATCAGCGCCTATCGCCTGCGCCGTCCTGCCGAAGCCCGATTGTGTCACCTGGCATGCCGTCGTCGCTACAAGTACCAGGAGCAAAAGCGCTACACACCAGCTTTTATACATTCCGTTTTCCCTCAAAAACCTACAGGTAGGAGCTTGCCGGGCCGCCTGCACAGCAATATCCCTCACTCTGTTAACGTGACACAAGCTGGAAAAGGAAACAGAGCGATGAAAACTGGCAGAGAGAAAAGAAAGAGGAGCACTGCTTTTATCGTAAATGGGTAGCAGTGCTCCTCTGCATTGCTGTATTCTGTGCTGGCTGGAAGCGGAACGCTAAGGCCAGTTGGGTTTAGGGTACTCAGGCGCATTCGTTGCCTGATTAGGCGGGTACACGGACACCAGTGAGCCTTTCTGCCACTGGAACAGGTAGCCTGTCGCCAGGACATTTTCTCCCTGTTCGTTGAACTTTACGGGTCCCTGGACTGATTGAAAGGTATCGCCCGAGTGCAGTTCAGCGATGAGCTTGGCATTATCGATGCTGTGAATCTTGTTCGCCGCTTGATACAGAACCTGTCCCACTGCGTAGGCTTCTGCCACATCGGAACTGATCTCATCGGGTGTGCCACCGTATCTGGCCAGGTAGTCATGAACCATCTGCGCGTTCTGGTAGGTGTTGATCGATGGATACCATCCACCGTTTGGCACGAATATACCCTCCGCTGCCTTTGCTCCCCCAATGGCATTGAGGAACTGCGCGCCCTGGTCTGGCCCTGCCGTCGCGATGAGAGCCTTCGGGTTGTAGTGTTGTTGCTTGAAGGCCTGAATAAAAGCCGTAATATCGGGCAGCAGCGTGCCCGTCACTATGACCTGTGCATTCGAGGCGATCATTCTTTGTGCAATGGGCGTATAGTCGGTGGTCTCTGACGGGTAGACCTGGTAAGAGACGGTTTTGATGCCGCCCTTCTCCAGCAGCGCTCGCGCGGTATCTACCTGCGGCTGGGTAAAGGGATCATCCTCGGTTGCGTAGGCTGCCGTCGTGGGTCGCTCGGATGCCGGCAACGAAAGGATATACTGGGCAAAGCTGACCAGCAGGTTGGCAACGGGCGGCGAGACATCGAACAGGTTGTGCAGTCCCCGCGTAAAGACAGATGGGCCGCCTCCAGCTCCCTCGATCATGGCATAGCCATAGCGGTTAGCAACCACCGAGGCCGGTTTCGTTAGCAGGGTGGAGAAAGGCCCAAACACCAGATCGACATGGTCAACAGTGATCAGCTTCTGGTAGTTGGTGACGACCTGCGTTGTGCTGCTGGCATCAGACAAAATATCGAGCTTGACCTGGCGGCCAAGCAGGCCACCATTTTTGTTGACGGTATCCGCCCACAGTTGATATCCCTGCTGGAAGGCTTTCCCATCAGCAGAAAAGTCGCCAGAAAGTGATAATGAAATACCAATTTTGATGGGCGTCTTAGGCTGGCTCGGGCCGGTCGAAGTGGTGCCGCCACAGGCGCTGAGTATGAACAGCGCTACAATTAGCGCGCCAACACCCTTCAGGATAGGCTTTTGCCATAAAGCGTAACGTCCTTGCAAAGTGATCCTCCTTTTTTGTTATCGGGTGACGATAATGATTACTTCCGTTCCCTGGTGTGGCTTCTGTGCTGTTAAAGCAAATGGGGTATCCCGTTCTTTGGAGATTACAGGAAACAACGCGATATCACCCAGACCCACTTATTACTACGTCTTTTACATTGTTATGCTCACTATTTTACTGCTAGGTAGCCTGATGTGATATGCTATACTGGTAGCACAACATTTGGCGGGGGAGTTGTTATGCCGTGTATCTGCAGTTTTGACGGTATTTCCATCTACATGTATTATAATGATCACATGCCTCCTCATTTTCATGCTATATACGGTCAGCATGAAGCAATTATCGTGATAAGCACGTTAGCTGTTGATAGAGGGGCGCTTCCATTATCGACCCTGATGTGCTCTATCTCGGTCTCCCGCCCGCGTGGGCTGTTGCCCCTGAGGCGAGCGAAAGATCATATTGAGAGAACAGGATCCTTCATTTGTTAAGGTTCATTAGCACTCCTGGAGGCCTTGGGTGGCACCTCTTGACCTATCCCATGTTCCGGCAGCGGATAATCACTGCCACGGCATCTACCGCTCGCAGAGGCCGGCGGACACAACTGCCTGGCGGGCTCATTTCACCGAATCTGGCGATCCCGCCATGCGCAGCGAGCATGTCGCAACCACGCTCTTCTACCGGCGCTTGATAAAGAGGATGGCATCATTCTTTGGCTGCGAACCTACGGAAGAGGCTGTGCTGGCTGCGCGGCAGCAATTGGATGATCGCAGCCTGGTGGCTAAGTTTTTGCAGGCCGCGCATTTCGAGGTCCTCTTCATTGATAAAGGCTTTCCCTCACCCGAGCTGGTGCTGCCCGATGCCGAACTCTCCGACCTGGCTCATTGCCGGGTAGCACCCATGCTGCGCGTGGAACTGGTGATGCAGCGCCTGGTCGCCGAGCATAGTACGCTGCAAGCGGTCATCGAGGCGCTGCGAGCGGAATTACATGATGTGCGCGAGAAGCACTACGTGGCGCTAAAAAGCATTGCGGCCTACCGGGCCGGGTTGAATATTCGCACCTGGAGCAGGGATGATGCTGAAGCTGCCTTTGCTGAGGCCCGTCGCGAGGCGCAGGAGCAGGGAAACCTGCGCATACGGCATAAGCCCTTGCTGGATACTCTGCTGCATGTGACATTTGAAGAAGCTGCACGGCAGGAACTACCCATCCAGTTTCACGTCGGCTATGGCGATACCGACGCTGACATGCTGCTTGCCAATCCCCTGCATCTCAGAGCAGTATTCGAAGAGCGCAAATATCGCGCCATGCCAATCGTCCTGCTCCACGAATGCTATCCCTACACACGCCAGGGAGCATACCTTGCAACCGTCTACGAGAACGCCTACCTCGATCTCTCTTACGGCATTCCCTACCTGGGGTACAACGAGATGATCGAATTCACACGGGCGGCGTTCGACGTGGCCCCATACTCCAAACTTCTCTACAGCTCTGACGGTGTCGGTGTGCCTGAAATCCATTGGATGAGCGCTCTTGATGGCCGCCGTATCCTGGGGCAGGTGCTCGGCGAGCGTGTAGCAAACGGCGACCTGTCTACCTCGGAAGCTGAAGCAGCCGGAGTCGCCGTTCTTCACGATAACGCCTTGAAACTGTACAGGCCGTAGAGAACCTATAGCCATTGCAAATCCTCCCCATGCCCTTTTGGCCGTCTCTCTCTGTGCTATTGATAGCTAAAAAATGAAGTCTCAAACCGTTTCCATAGTGAGTGGAGGAAACACAAGACAGGAGGCGCCATGAACTCGCCGCACAATTCACAGGCTATGGCTTCGATCCAGTTCCTGGCCGGCCCGCTTGCACTGCCTGGCATCTCTCCGCAAGTGCATGTGATCGGTTGCGATAACGTCGTACAATTCCTCACTCACGATCCCTCTGGTATAGCCTATGCGCGCCAGAAGGGTGGGACGAACCAGGCCCTGCAAGACTTTGTCATTGCAGGCCAGAGCGGGGATGCGCTGCACATCATTTTCCTCATCAGCTTTATCGCAGCTCTCTTCGGCTGTATCAATGGAGCGCGTGAGATTGTCAAGGAGGCAGCGATCTATCGCCGCGAGCGTCTTGTAAATCTCGGCATTCTCCCCTATATGTTCTCCAAAATTGTCGTGTTGGGCGCCTTAGCCCTTGTGCAGGCTGCCTCGATGACGCTCATTATCCAGCTATTCGAGCCATTCCACCAGGGCATCTTCCTGCCCGCTCTTCTGGAGGTCTATATCACCCTGGCTTTGACAGCCGTGGCGGGCGTGATCCTTGGCCTAGCCGTTTCAGCCGTCGCTACCAGCGAAGATATTGCCAATACCCTGCTTCCGGTGATCCTCATCCCCCGGGTCATCTTCGCAGGCGCGATCATCCCGCTCAAAGACTGGGTCTCTACGATCGTGGCGATGATCTTCCCCATCCGCTGGTCAATGGCCGCACTCGGCTCGATCGTCGGTCTGCACAGCGACAAGCTCAGTGGAGACAAGCTCTTCGGCAACGATTACATCTATCATGGTACGCTCTACTCGATCTATAGCCAGTCGGATGCCACCCAGCGCGTCTTGCTCTCCTGGCTGGCCCTGGCCATCATTATTGTCGTGCTTACACTGGTCATCGGCATCTTCCTGAAGCGCAAAGATAGACGGACATAACGATCGCGCGCCCTTTCCAATTGACTCCGCGTCCGGTCAGGATGATGCGAGCTGCGTCAAGCAGCAGGATGCCAGCCACGACCCAGCCGGCTGGAACTGCTAACGACCAGGGCAATGCCAGCTCGTATTCACGGTCAAAGCAGCGCTTGGCATCGATCTGCGCTAGCAGGGTTATTCCCGCCAGCAACGTGGACAGGCGAGATATCCTTCTTGAATAGAGAGCATACAGGACTACACCGAGGGGCAGCAGGCCGTAAGCAATGAATGCCAGGCCCCCCGGCAACGTGGCGAGCGCCATGTGGGTACGGATAAGTTCGCCGTAGGAGCCTTTTACCCATCCCTCGCGGAAGCTCTTCCAGGTGGTCCATTGGCGATTCGTGATCAGGCCACGTGTGTGTACCAGATCGATGCGCTGCCTGTACTGCTTGAAGCGGGCGGCCAGAGCAATGTCCTCGACGGAAGTCATACGCATGCCGGCTGCTGCATACCCACCTGTTGCCAGGTAAGCCTTGCGTCGCAGGAGCACGTACTGGCCGAAAGCAAATGCGCGAGGAGACGCGGGGTTTCTCACCTCTGCGGGAGTCATCCCGTGAGCCAGGAGGATCTCGCTTATGGGAAAGATCAGGGGCATGAACGGCCCGCTGAGGGTCATCAGAGTCATGCACATAGAAAGCAAATCGACCTGCCGGCCCAGCGCGTGCCCCATCATCAGGCGGAGCGTTTGCGGAGCGTGACAGGTATCGGCATCGGTAAACAGGAGCCACTCACCGGATGTGAGCGTAACGCCGGTATGCAGGGCGTGCGCTTTCCCGGCCCAACCGGCAGACAATTGATCGATGCGATGCACCTGTACGCGGTTATCCCGCCTGGCCCATTCAGCCAGGAGATGGGGAGTCGCATCGGTTGAGACATCATCGATGAGCATGACATCGAAATCAGGATAATCCTGCGCCAGGAGCGAAGCGACACAGGTATCGATGGTAGCTTCTTCATTACGTACTGGCACAATGATCGAAACGTGAGGCGCCGGCTCTGGTAAGGGATTTTCATCAGGAGGGTATGTTTCTCGAACAACGCGGTGGGATCGATAGCTTTGCCAGAGCGCAACCAGCGCAGATACTGCGAGGGCACCAGGGAGAAGGTAGCGCAGCAATGCATTCCGGGCAGGGTTGGGCGTTGTTTGAACCTGGTTCATAAGCTTCTAGTTGCCTCCCTTTGTGTAGTAGCTCTTCCGGTGTTATTATATAACGGCGCAGCTTTAAGCGGTCATCCTACAATTCAATGGCTGAAAAAATGAGCCTCCCATCGTTTTCATAGTAACATGTAGTGACCTTGCTATAGAGGTGCAACGTGCAGGCAGCGGAATCTTCCGATTCGCGACAGTATGAACAAAACGTAGCGCTGGATGAAGTAATGAAGGCTAGCAAGCTATTCCAGGGCTTGCAGCCGCAGGAAGTAGCAGAAATTGTTGCCGTCTTGCAGCCTGTGAGTTGCAAACGAGGCGAGCTGATTCTTGAACGGGGCACCTGGCATGGCCGGCTATATATTATTGCCTCCGGTCAGGTGAGCGTTCTACTGCAAGACGACGTGCCAGGAAAAGCTACACACAGGGAGGAAATCCGGCGAGGCCAGGATAACGGGAAGCGTGAGCGCAACGGAACGCAACCCTACATCATCGCTCAGTTAGGCCCCAGCGAATGCTTTGGCGAGATGTCCCTTATTACCGGTGACCCGCCGAGCGCTACCATCCGTGCAGAACGGGATACAATGCTCTGGTCGCTCACACACCTGGATTTTATGGCATTGATCAGCACCTGCCCTACGCTGCTCAGTAACATCAACGCTATCCTGGTAGAACGGCTGGCTCGCATGAACCAGCAGGCCGGCCCAGCCCAGACAGCCGAAACTGTCTGGCTCGCCTTTGTGGAGGGGCGTGATGAATCAGGCACCAACATGTTGGCTTTTCATATCGCGGATGCACTGGCAGTACGCAGCCATAAGCGCGTTTTGCTGGTAGATATGAATGAGCAAGATGCGTTGCTAGCGTTGCATTTTGCAACTCATAGTGACCAGTTGCGCCCCAGCCTCTTCGAGTGTGCGCGTGACTCTAGTTTGCTGCACCAGCACCGGGCGCCTACCGTGACATCCGGTGGTCGATACTACCCGGCGATAACAACACTCCTGCCCGGCGGGATGCCCATCGACTTCGATATACGCTCGACACTGCGAGGTCTGGCCCGCCTCTACGATTACATCCTGCTCGTAACAACAGGCACAACCCCGGCCCCTGTGATAGAGACGGCGGCCAGGAACCGTTCAAGAGCAATCCTGTTGATCTCCAGCGATGCGGTTGAAAAAGAGAGAGAGCCTGCTGCTTTGCCATTGATCGCTGCAATGGAGACCTTGCCGGCGCAGAGTTCGATCTTCACTGTGCATGTCCCTGAGAAGCCTACGATCGGCATACAGGATCGTTACTCAATGCGCCTGGGTCATAACGTGACGCGGCTTCTTCCGGCGGATGCTCCCCTGCTTGAGGAGAGCTGGAAGCGACAGATACCACTGAGCGAGGCTGCTCCGCAAGCCCTTCTGACGCAAGCGGTGGATTTTGTAGCCCGCCACATCGCGCATTTAACCGTGGGGCTTGCCTTTGGAGGCGGCGGCGCGCGAGGCTTTGCCCATCTTGGAGTGTTCGAGCAATTGTTGCATTACGGTATCCCGGCCGATTACATGGCAGGCTGTAGCATCGGCGTCCTACCCCCCAGCCTGTACCTGATGGGAAAGTCGTTTGCCGAGAGCGAAGCGTTGTTTTTAGAGATACAGCGCTACGTTATACGCTGGGGGATACCTCGCATGTCCATCTTCTCCAATAGAGGACTCAAGCGCGAAATTCGCAACCGCTGTGGGGATTTGCGCTTTGAGGATCTCCCGGCACCTTTGGCAATGATAGCGCTTGATCTGGCAACCCGAACGGAAGCGATACTGGATCGTGGCCCCCTCTGGCTGGCTGTGCTGGCAAGCATTTCTTTACCGGGGATTTTTCCTCCAATAACAATTGGCAACCATATGTTGATAGATGCGGGCATGCACGATCCTGTGCCGGCGCGCGCAGTGCGCAGAATGGGCGCCGATATCCTGCTGGCCATAGACGTGGACGACCGCGAGCCGCTTACACTCGAAAGAGCAGCCTCCTGGATGGAGGAGGCAAAGTATACGCCAGCCAGGAAATCCCTCTCGCCGCACTTTGTCGATGTGCTCTTGCGCGCTTATGAAGTAAGCAACTCGACTATCAATATGCACAGCGATCTTGAGGCCAACCTGGTGATTCGCCCGCAGACGCGCAGTGTTTCGCTGCTCCAGTTTACCAAAGGCCCTCAACTTATTGCAGTGGGACGCGAAGCGGTCGAGCAATCACTGCCCAGGCTGCGCGAGCTGTTCCCCTGGTTGGAAGTTACCTGAGCGGATTGGCTGTAGTAGTCCGTCAAGCTTCATGTGACCGATACCATGTCGTGGCCTCCCTTGTGGGGGCCAGGCTTTCACCCACCACTTGAAGGTTGACAGACTAGTAGGGGCCGATTTATCGTGCCCACTGCCGATTCATCGGCTTTGTCTCGGCCGATTTATCGTGCCCACTGCCGATTCATCGGCCGTACACCATCACCCCTCTGGAGGAGAAGAATCGTTGATTCACATCGAAGGCCAGCATTTCAAAGACGAACACGGGCGGATAGTGATCCTGCGGGGCGTCAATCTTGGCGGCAGCTCGAAAGTGCCACTTACGCCCAATGGCGCTACGCACATACGCGATGGGTTCTTTGAGCACCGCACGGTTACGTTCGTAGGGCGCCCCTTTCCATTGCAGGAAGCGGATGAGCATTTCGCGCGCCTGAGGGAATGGGGCCTGACCTGCCTGCGTTTCCTGGTGACCTGGGAGGCCATCGAGCACGCAGGCCCCGGAATGTACGATCAGGCCTACCTGGATTATGTTTACAAGATCATCGAGCGCGCCGCTGCCTATGGTATGCGGGTGATCATCGATCCGCACCAGGATGTCTGGAGCCGTTTCTCCGGCGGTGATGGCGCGCCTGGTTGGACCTTCGAGGCTGTTGGTATGGATATCACAACATTTCAGGAAGCCGGTGCGGCGCTGGTTCACCAGCTTTACGGCGGCCCTCTCCCGCACATGATCTGGCCCACTAACGGAGCGAAGCTGGCCGCCGCAACAATGTTCACGCTCTTTTATGCTGGCAATGACTTCGCGCCCACCCTGCTTGTAGACGGGGAACCGGTACAGGACTATCTCCAGCGACACTACATCAACGCTATCAAACAGGTTGCGCTGCGCGTCCACGAGTTGTCGAACGTCATTGGCTACGGCACCATGAACGAGCCGCTGAGCGGCTATATCGGGTGTAGAGATGCCAGCATGTATAAGGGGATTCTCAAGAGCGGCGAATGCCCCACGGTTTTCCAGTCGATGCTGCTCGGCGCAGGCTATCCACAAACGATCGAGGTCTGGGAACAGCGCGTGACGGGTCCGAAGCTTACCGGCCACCGCCTGGTCAACCCAAAAAGGGCGCGCATTTGGCACGACGGGGCTGATTGTATATGGAGGCGGCATGGCGTTTGGGACATAGCAGCAGATGGAACACCCCGCCTGCTTCGCTCCAATTACTTCAGTATGGTGAATGGACGGCAGGTGGATTTCAGCCAGGACTACTATCGCCCCTTCGCCAATCGCTTCGCCCGCGAGATTCGCTCGGTCGATCCTGGCGCGCTCATCTTTCTCGAAACCGAAGTCGCTTACACTCCGCCCCGTTGGGGTTCAGAGGACGTTTCAGGGATTGTCTACGCCCCGCACTGGTACGATGGGTTCGTCCTCTACCTCAAACAGTACAGCCCTTTCCTCGGCTTCGATATGCTGGCAGGTAAGCTGGTCATTGGCCCGGGCCGTATTCGCACTTCCTTTGCCAGGCAATTGGCCACCTACAAACAACAGGCATCCGAGTTCCTCGCTGGCGCTCCTGTCCTGCTTGGCGAGTTTGGCATTCCATTTGATCTCCAGCACAAGAAGGCCTACCGTACCGGCAATTTCGGCAAGCAGATCAAAGCCATGGATCGCAGCATGCGGGCGCTGGAAGATAGGCTGCTGAGTGGCACGCTCTGGAACTATACCCCCGACAACACGAACATGCATGGCGATCAGTGGAATGGCGAGGATCTTTCGATCTTTAGCCGCGATCAGCAAACAGACCCTCAGGATATCCATTCGGGCGGGCGAGCGCTCCCGGCGGTCGTGCGTCCTTATGCTCGCGCTGTGGCAGGAGAACCGCTGCGCATGGCGTTTGATCTCAAACACAAAATCTTTACGTTTGTGTTCCGGCACGATGCGGAAGTTACAGCGCCAACCGAGCTGTTCGTGCCCAATTACCAGTACCCTCGAGGCTATATTGTAGAGGTCTCGGATGGCACCTTTGAGATCGATCGCGAGCAGCAGGTGCTGCGCTATCATCACACTAGCGAGTGTGATATCCATACAATTCGCCTGACCAGCCAGGAGCGCAAATAGCATGAAAATGATCAAAGTGAGCAAGGTCCGCACTGCCCTTAGCCAGGTGATATGGCTGATCATGCGGGCCGGTAGCCAGGTACTCTTCAGAAGGAAGCTGATCCCGCACGCTGAAGGATTGGAACACCTGCCATGCTCCGGGCCGGTGCTGATTGCAGCACGCCATTTCCATTTTTTCTACGATGGCTACGTCCTGGTGCGCATCGTGCCCCGGCGCTTGCACACCATAGTCGCGTTGGACTGGCTCCAATCAAGGGCATTGCGCTTGTTGATCGAGTTCGCCTGCTCGCTGGCGGACTGGCCTATTATCCTGCGGGGCCAGCAAATGCGCAAGCACGAAGAAGATGAGCCATGGGTCTACAGGCGCGTCGAGGCCAGGCGTTATCTCCGGCGGTTGATCCAGGCCGCCACCCGCATCCTCGGCTCCGGGGCAATTCTCGTCATGTTTCCAGAAGGCTATCCCAATATTGATCCACACCCTACGCCCAAGCCCGACCTCGACGCTTTTCTCCCATTCCAACCGGGCTTCATCAAACTGGCAGAGCTGATGGAACGGGATGGGAAGACCCGCGTAGCCATTGTCCCCGCTGGATTCAGCTATACGCTTGATCCTGGCAAACCCTGGCACGCCACTGTGTGCTTCGGGCCTCCGCTCTTCCGCAGCGACTTTGCCAGCGCAGAACAGTTACTGCAAGCCGTTGAAGAACAGGTGCATGCGCTTTCTCATGCCAGCTCTGCTCGGTAACGAGGGCAGCGCAAAGAGAAGGGCGCGAGGGCAAGCACAAGGCCCCCTCGCCGCAGCCGCACCTCCCCTTGCCCCTACAGGTACGATCCCCTTCCCAGGCGGATTCGCAAAAACCTATCCCAGGCCTTATTCCCTCAACGTTCCTCCCAGCTCTTCAGACACGCGCCGGATGATGCGGTTGCGCGTCGCCACCACCTGCGACTCGGTTGGCGTCCTCTCCAGGCTTTCGTATGTCAGCCTGTACGCCATCGATTTGTACCCTGCCGGAACAGGCTCTCCCCGGTAAATGTCGAACAGTTCCACCTTCGTTAATAATGAGCCGCCGGCCTTGCGAATCGTCTCCATCAGTTGCGCAGCCGTCACCCCCTCTGGCACCACAAAAGCCAGATCTTCCACAACCGGCGGGTAGTTGCTGATCTTCTCCATCGGCTGCAAGCGCCAGCTCGGTCGAATTAATGGCTTGATCCGTATCTCAGCCACGTAGATCCTCGCGCTCGCCGGTAGATAGAACTCGACCTGAACCTGCGGATGAAGCTCACCCAGAATGCCCTCAACCTCGTCATGAATCTTGAGTTCGGCCCCCGTTGCAGTGAAGGTACGCAAGTCGCGCCGCGCTACAAAGGCATACTCGTCATGCGTGAAGCCGAGCCGGTCGAGCAATGTTTCCAGGATGCCCTTCAGGTCGAAGAAATCGAAAGGCTCGGCCCCGGCTGGATCGCGATAGATGCTGCTCTGGCGACGCGGGCCGGTGAGCAGGATGCTCAGCCTCGGCTCCTCATAGGGCCGCTCACCTGTTCCCTTCTCCGGCAGGTAGACGCGCCCGATCTCGAAGATGGCCAGGCGCGGCGTGTAGCGGTAGTTGTATTCGACGTTCTCCAGCGCGCTCACCAGCAGCGAGCGGCGCATCACCCTGCGCCGAGCCGAAAGTGGGTTGACGATGGTGATGAAGGGCATCACTTGTTCTATCGTCCCTACCGGCTCGCGATTGATCTTGTCATGATTTTCGGGTACCGTCAGCGAGTAGCTGATGGTTTCCTGCAGGCCGCATCCTACCAGGATATCCCGGATCTTCTCTTCGGTCTCCAGCGCCATGTTGCGGTGCTGCTCTGGCAGCACATCATCCATTAGCGTCGTGCGGATATGTTCGTAGCCGATCATGCGAGCCACCTCTTCTGTCAGGTCGGCCGGCAACTGGATATCCAGCCGGTGCCAGGGCGCAGTGCAGCGCAGCAATGGCTCGCCAGGCTCTATGCGCAGCCCCGAAGACAGCATCCCCCAGTTCAGGGCGTGGAGCGGGCAATTCCGCGCACTCTTCGACGGCGATATCGAGCCGCCGCAGGTTCGCGGCAACATCCGGCAGCTTCACGTCCATGCCCAGCGCGCGGCGTACCTCGCTTTCGGTCGTGTAAACAACCGGCAGGAC
>CADDZH010000026.1 GCA_902812455.1 Chloroflexota bacterium
TTAACTTCCGTGTTCGGGATGGGAACGGGTGTACCCTCTTCGCTATTGTCACCAGTTCACCTGCACATACAGGCGGTTTCTCTTGACAGCATGTATATTACTACAAGTATACGAGGATGTCAATAGTCCTGCACCCATGTCATCCTGGGCGAAGCATCTGATGCCTATAGACAGAGATCCTTCGCTTCGCCCAGGATGACATGCTGGGAGTGTTCGGCTTTCTGAAATAAGACCAGTTAGAGAGATTATCTATGACCCTTCTACAGATGGCCCTGCTTTTTATCGCGGCCATACTCGGCGGAACGCTCAACTCTGTAGCAGGCGGTGGCAGCTTCATCACGCTGCCCTCGCTGATATTCACGGGTGTGCTGCCCATCAATGCCAATGCCACCAGTACCGTTGCGCTCTGGCCGGGTTCGGTTGCCAGCGTGAGCGCCTATCGCCGGGAACTGATTCTCCAGAATCGAGCGATTCTGCTGGTGCTGGGAGGTACAAGCCTTATCGGGGGAATCTTCGGCGCAGAACTGCTGCTCAGCACCTCGCAAGCAACCTTTCTCATTCTCCTGCCCTATCTTTTACTGGCAGCCACACTCCTCTTTGCGGTGAGCGGGCCGATCATGAGCCGGCTGCACAAGAGGGCCGAGCATACAAGCAAGGTGAGCTGGCTCAGGCTGTCTATTATCGCATGCCTCCAGTTGATTATCGCCACGTATGGAGGGTATTTCGGCGGCGGCATCGGCATCCTGATGCTGGGCACGCTGGGGCTGATGGGTATGGAGAACATTCACGAGATGAACGCCGTGAAGACAATGCTACAAACCATGATCAATGGCGTCGCCGTGATCATCTTCATCATACGGGGCGTGGTGGAATGGCCGCAGGCGGTTGTGATGATAGTAGGAGCAATTATCGGCGGTTATGGGGGCGCATATTTTGCGCGTAAAATTGATTCTCGCCTGGTGCGCGGTTTCGTGATTGCAGTCGGTATCAGTATGACCATCTATTTCTTTGTGCATCATTGAAAACTGAAAGCGGAAAGAATACGTGTTTGTACGTGTGTTATAGCTAGTATGTGGAAGAGACATTGTTCAGATCAATGGATGTTAGCATGGGTCAAGAGAAGATACAGGAAAACTCTATCATAACTTCTGGGCACACAGAAACACGTTCTGGTATCACAGGCAGCGACAAACTGACCAGCTCGAGCGATGGGCGACAGCCAGGGGGTGGAGAAGAGCGGGCAAACAAATGGACGGTGCTGGCTATTGTGGCGGTCGGCGTCTTTATGGCGACGCTGGATTCCTCCATTGTCAATATCAGCCTTCCGGCCATTTCGCAGGGTTTTGGCGTTCCGTTGAGTGGGGCAGTTGAATGGGTGATCATCGCCTACCTCGTCATGGTCGCAGCGGTTCTGCTCACCATTGGACGCCTGTCGGATATGGTTGGGCGAAAGCCTATCTGGGCCGCCGGTCTCATTATTTTTACAACCGGCTCGGCTATCTGTGGCGCCGCGCCTTCACTTGGCCTGCTCATCGCAGCACGCGCCTTCCAGGGGCTAGGCGGTGCGCTCCTGATGTCTATCAGCCCGGCCATGCTGACCCGCGCATTTTCACCTGGAGAACGAGGACGCGCGCTTGGCCTTAACGCGGTCATCGTTTCACTTGGCGTCAGCGCAGGCCCCACATTGGGCGGGATCATCACGACGCATTTAACCTGGCGCTGGATTTTCTATGTCAATGTCCCCATAGGCATCATTGGCGTTATAGCCACCTTGCTTCTTTTGACCGAGCGCTTGCACTGGGGGCAGGGAAAGTTCGATCCCCTGGGAGCAATCTTACTGGCCATAGGGCTGGCCTCGCTCACCCTGGGGCTTTCATTTGGCCAGGAATGGGGCTGGTCGTCGCCTCGCCTGATCAGCGCCATCGTAGTGGGGATTGTCGCTATCGCACTCCTCTACCTGGTAGAGAGGCGGGTCAGGTACCCGATCATTAACCTGTCGTTGCTGCATGATCGCGTCTTCCTATCTGCTAACCTTAGCCTCATATTGAGTTTCCTGGCCCTCTTTGCGGTGAGCTTCATGCTTCCTTTCTACCTGGAGCAACTGCGCGGATTTTCGACAGAAGAGGCAGGGTTTCTCCTGACACCGCTGCCATTGACGATTGCTGTGCTCGCGCCTATCAGTGGCTCGCTGGCAGACCGTTTTGGCACGCGATGGCTGGCAGCGAGCGGGTTGGCGATAGCGTGTGTTGGCCTGGTGCTGATCAGTTCGCTCAACGCGCACAGTTCGCTCTGGGATATCATCTGGCGCTTAATGGTGACCGGTATAGGGCAGGCTATATTCCAATCGCCCAACAACAGCGCGCTGATGGGTGCAGCGCCCAGAGCGCAACAGGGAATCGCAGCAGGCTTCCTGGCAACCGGCCGCGTTGTAGGGCAGAGCGTGAGTGTCGCGCTGGCCGGAGCCATTTTCACGAGCCTGGGTGGAGCGGCTGCAGGCAATCAACTTATCTCCCAGCATGTCCTATCCATAGCGCAGGTGAACATGTTGCAGCAGACATTCGACAATAGTTTCCATACCACCTTTATAGGATGCGCGTGCATAGCCGCAGTGGGCATCTTCGCCTCCCTCGTCCGGGGACGCGAAAAGACGCAAGCACACACTGCGCAGGCAAGCGAGTCACGCCAGGAGGCGAGTATACACTGACGTTGACATAATGAATATACTTTTCTTAAGCAGGGTTCAATTGTAAAGAACAGGCTTATATCATATGGAAACCCAACAAGAATCTCCTTCCGTGAATCAAGAAGTGAATCAAGAAGCAACTTCATTGCTGCGCAGTAATCGTGAGCTGGCGGTGCTTTACACCATCGCTGGGCACCTGAACCGCAAAGTAGACGTGTACGAGGCGCTGCAGGAAGTACTGGCGCAGGTCACGAAGCTGCTGGGCCTGCAAACAGGCTGGGTCTGGCTGCTCGACCAGCAGGGTGAACCTTATCTCGCGGCTTCACAATCCCTGCCGCCGTACCTGGCAGACCATCCAGAGCGCATGCGAGGCTATTGCCTCTGCCTCGATACCTTTCTTGAAGGCTGCCTGGAAGGAGCAGCCAACATTGACGTGTTCCGCTGCAGCCGCCTCAAGAATGCGGAGCGGGCCGGTGATCCATCCTCGTGGGGCTTGCGCTTTCACGCCAGTGTGCCCATCTACGCAGGTGGAACTCCCCTCGGCGTGCTGAATGTAGCAAGCGAAGACTGGCGCGAGCTGCAACCGGAAGAGCTGCAACTCCTGCATATCATCGGCGACCAGATCGGCCTGGCCATCCAGCGCGCCCGGCTCTCTGCCGAGCATACAAGGGCTGCGGCTCGCCTCGCTACCATTGAAGAGCGCAACAGGCTGGCGCGAGAGATCCACGATACGCTGGCACAGGGGCTGGCAGCCATTACTCTCCAGTTGGAGACTGCGGATGCCGTAATGGCAGCGCGCCCGGAACGCGCGCAAGAGGCTATTCGGCGCGCACTTAAGCTGGCACGCAGCAACCTTGAAGAGGCGCGCCGCTCGGTAATGGATCTGCGAGCAGCCCCGCTACAACGACATACCTTGCCCGAAGCCCTGGCGATGCTGGCCCAGCGTGGATGCGAGGGTGCTGCTGTAGATATGCAGTTCTCTTACTCGCCTGAAGATCACTTTCCGACCCTGCCTACACGTATAGAAGTAAGCATTTACCGCATCGCTCAGGAAGCCCTGACCAACGCCTGCAAGCATGCTCATGCTCAACATATTTGCATGACACTGGCTCTAGACGGAGAAGGGTTGCGCTTCGTTGTGCAGGATGATGGATGTGGCTTCGATCCAGAAAAGGTAACGCACATCGCCAGTGATGGGCATTTTGGCCTGACAGGCATGAGCGAGCGCGTCAAGCTGCTGGGTGGCACCATCTGCATTCAAAGCGAACCCGGCGCAGGAACCTGTATCGCCATCAACGTGCCATACCCGCATCCACAGCCACAGAAAGAGAAGGAAGTGTAGCGAAAGGGTATGATTCGCATATTGCTCGCCGACGATCATCCTATTGTACGTGAAGGATTGCGGGCTGTGCTGGAGACGCAGCCCGATTTCGAGGTTGTGGCGGAGGCGGCAAGTGGTGATGAGGCGCTTCGCCAGGCATTGGCGCTGCACCCGGACATCCTCCTGCTCGACCTCGAGATGCCAACGATGGATGGAGTTGAAACGATTCGCAGGCTGCGCCAGCAGCAGGCCTCGGATGGTTCTACGCCGAGTGGGATCATTGTCTTCACAGCCTTCGACAATGACGAACGTATCATCCATGCGGTACAGGCCGGTGCAAATGGCTACCTGTTAAAAGGGGCGCCACGTGAAGAAATTTTCAAGGCTATTCGCGTCACCATGGAAGGCGGTTCCCTGTTGCAGCCTCTGGTAGCCTCGAAGCTACTGCGCCACATGGGGCACATCAGCCAGCAACCGCGATCGTCTGGCCCATCGTCTATCTCCAGAACACCCATGATGCCACCATATGAAGCGCTCACCGAACGCGAACTTGAGGTGCTCAAGCTTTTAGCTCAGGGAATGCCAAATAAAGAGATTGCTGCGCAACTGGTGATCAGCGAGCGAACGGCCAAGTTTCACGTCAGCTCAATCATGGGGAAGCTGGGCGCGACGAATCGAACCGAGGCCGTCTCCCTGGCCGCCCAGCGAGGCCTGATCACGCTGTGATCGTTATCCGAGACTTGGGCCAGTGATGTACATTACCCAAATAACCCGGCCATCCTGTAGGGGCCGATTTATCGTGCCCACCGCCGATTCATCGGCCCTCGTCACGGCCATACCATTGCCGATCCCGGTTGGTAAACATCATCATCGGGTTCCATGATAAATCGGGAACCTACAGCTTGATGTGATCGCTACTATTCGGGGGCCTGAACTCTTTCCCGTCGTTCACGAAGACGAACGTTTGATCTTGCGCTTGCAGGTGAATATGGACGATCATATCAGGCCTGCCATCGCCGGTCACATCGCGAAACTCCACCGTCACCGGAACTAAATTACTGTCCTGCCCAAGTATATAATAAGGAACGACGTAGCTTTTAGCATTTTGTGGATTGCCCGCCGGAAATTCAATCACAATGGCTTGGTGGTTCAGGTTGATAGCGATGAAATGACTGGGATGGGCTTTACTATCACCATGACCAACCACGGCGTCTGTCTGGTAGGTACGGGGCATACCATAGGTGATGTTGTTATACTCTCTCATTATCAATGAGAGACCCAGCGAACCAAGTTCCCAGAGCACAAGCATGGCGATCATGCCGATACCGAGGGGAAGCAGCCAGTGTACCCGTCCTTTCAGCAGGTGAGACAACAGGCTCTCTACCCGCTCCTTCTGTTGCCCGGGAGGAGTCTGCTGCCTGGGAGCAGTACGTGTAGCTTGCTTAGAAGAAGGCGCTACTAGAGACGCGGTTGGCGGCCGCTGGAGACCTGCGCGGCGGGGAGTTAAAGAGGTAGATTGCGAACCGGTAGTACGTGGCGGCAGAGCCGCCCGGCGAATTGCGCTACTGCCGGGGCGCAGCATATCGAGTCCACTATCTTCTCCTGTTACTGAGCCATCTCCCTTCTCTTCTGTTTTTGTCTCTCGTTCATGCGTATCAGGGGACATTGATTCACTGGGGTCGTCATACTCGGAGTCACGAGGCCGCTTTAGCGGTTGCCCATCAGTACGCCGCATGTATCTTCCTTTCTTTTGTCGTGCCCTGCACAGGCAAAAAAGAGTGTGCTTGACTGTTGTGCCAACATCATATCCAGTGCCTGAGAATATGTCAAGTTTTTGCATGTCAAACAATGTCATGATATAGCAGATTGTATAATCCTGCCTGCCAAATAGGGTCTTGTACATTTATGAATAAAACGCAAATTCCATTTCATTTCCCCATGCAAGGTTCAACAGAATGTGCCAGTTCCTCATCAACCGAAATGTCCAGCAATGTCATCCTGAGTGCGACGAAGGATCTCGTTCGATGAGCTTCGCTCGTTGCAATGTAGCCTGCCGGGACCACGATATGTCATCCTGAGCGAAGCGAAGGATCTCATTCAACGAACACATAGATGCTTCCCCTTCGTTCCTCAGGGCTTCGGCTCACTCGCTCAGCATGATACGGATTGCCGAATCACTTACAACATCCTCAACACTCCGCTCTAACATGTTCCCGTGCATTGTGCTAGCAATGTATAGAACATTACCAGCAAATGTACTATAAATTGTAAAAGAAGTGCCATTTGACATCCCCGAATAAATCGTTTATAGTAGCTACGGTACTGATTGCTATCCGTTACAAAAGTCCCCCGAAGGTGCCAATGACATGCACGAGATACGAGAGGGTAGCAACATGAAAAGACCGGATCAGAAAAACCAAACGCCTCCAGCACGCACTTCCCATTTTCCTACCTCCGAAGCCAGTTATGCGCATGGCGAAGACGACCCAGACTACGAGCAAGTCTTCATGCGCCTGCTCCATCTTGGCCAGCGGCTCTGTGGGCAGACAGAAGGCGTAGCCGAGCAGCTCTGCCAGGGGGTGACCCAGGCAACCCAGGGACAGGCCTGGCTCTCGCTCGCTGGCCAGGAGACAGCAAAGAAGACTCGCCAGCAACCTCCTCCTGGCAAATCAACCGGCTTCCCGGTGCAGTTCCGTGATCTCACCTACGGCACGCTCTATGTGCGGAATGATCCGGCCCACCCAGGCCAGCCAGTGATTCCCCCTGCCAGAGCATATCTGCTAGCCCAGATATGCGGGTATATCTTGTACGCACTCGAAGCCTCGGCCTTGTTGCAATTCCAGTACCAGCACCTGGAATCGCAGGCACCTGAACCATTGACCAGGCGCCAGCGAGAAGTGCTGGATCTGCTCTGTCGTGGCTACGACCAGAAGGCCATCGCCGAATTGCTGCATATTTCTACGGGAACGCTCACCAGTCACCGGCAGCACATCTATGAAAAACTGCATGTCCATAACGAACGTGATCTCGTGCTGGCAGCATTTCGCGCTGGCCTCTTTTCCCCATTAGAAGGCGTTTCAGGCATGCGCCATCATATCTAAACATTACATTTTCTACTATCTCGATAGTAGAAAAAAAACTATCCGCAGATGATGACAAAACGCCAGAAGGTGTGTAAGCTTGTGATGTAAAGGGAAACCTGAAGAGGTCATTGCAGTCAGTACTCGCTTGTGATGCTCAAAGGAGCGGTATATGAGTATGGCTGAGGGTCTTGGATACCTAGCTCTGACATTCGTGCTCATCCTACTGGTTCTGATTGCGACAGTGCGGATAGGCTTTATCCGACTCGAAAGTTCGCTTGGCATTGCCAGAGATGGGATTCCACCGGGCAAACCTGCCCCATCCTGGAGCCTACCAGACTTAGAGGGCCACCTCCGAGTTACTCCTGCTGGCGATCATTGGCAACTCCTTATCTTTGCAGATCACTCTCTCTCCGCCTTCCCAAATCTTGTGGCCGGGATGAATCATCTGGCCTTTGCAGCCCAGGAACTCGAAGTCCTGGTTCTCTCGCGTGATAGCCGGGACCTCTGCGAAGCCACGGTACGGGCGCTTGATGTGCAAGTTCCCATCGTACAGGTTGATCAAGCGTTTTATGATCGCTTCTGGGTTCGTGTGATGCCTTTTGCCTTTCTCCTCGATCCTCGTGGCATTGTGCGCTGGATCAGCCTGGTCAACACCGAGGAGCAGTTGTTTCACATCTGGCATATGAGAAAGGCAACAATAGTCAAGGATGGCTTCTCTAAGGAGGTGGGCAGATGAGCCAGCTCCTGGTTCAGATTACTGTGCTCCTGATCAGGGCGTCACTGGCAGCGGTATTGATTGCAGTCGGCGCAGCCAAGCTTGCTGATACTCGTAGCTTTGCTACCACCTTAATCGGCTTGGGAGTGCCAGCCCGCCAGGAACGCCTAGTTCGTGGCCTTGCTTTCGCAGTTCCTCTTACAGAAGTAAGTTTGGGGCTCGGGTTAGTAAGCGACCTCTGGCCAACAGTTATCAACGGTGCAGTACTTGTGCTAATGTGTGGCTTCAGCATTATAGTGCTGGTTGCGCTCCGCAAAGCCCCCCATGTGGCATGCAGATGTTTCGGGGCGCTCAGTGATTCACAATTTAGTGGCAAAGGCCTGGCTCGTAGTCTGTTGCTGACCGTCTTAGCTGTCGTGACCTGGTGGAGCGGTAATATCTATACCCCGCCGTTTGATAGGTCGCCAGGGGCTGTCATCCTTCTCGTCGCCGGGTATCTACTCTTCGCGGCTGCAGCAGCACAGGCAGCCGCGACAATTGCAGCAGTGAAAGCGAGGAGGTTTGTATGACTATCACCATTGCGGATATTTCCTTTCCCCTCTGGTTGGTGGTCAGCCAGTGGGTACTCCTTTTTGCCCTGGGCTTGCTGGTCATCGCGATGTATCGCCAGCTTGGGTACCTACTGCACCTCAAGGATGCAGGGACCGAGCGAGATGGGCTCACCATCGGAGAGAAGGCCCCAGCCTTCGACTACATGCCTGTAAATGGGGGCAGGCATCTCTCGGCTCGCTTCGAGCCTACGGGCCAGTGGTCGCTGCTGGTCTTTGTGGAGCCGGGATGTGTGAGCTGCCGCAGCACGATCCCCGCCCTTGAGCGGCTTGTTCCCTCGTTCAAGCAGAGGACGAGCATCATGGTCATGACGAGCGCCGAGCCCGCTCTGATTGCTGCCGTTGATGAATTCAGAGCCGCTTCGCTGGGCATTAATCGCGTCAGTAAAGATGTGCCCGATAAGCTGTACCAGACACACTCTACGCCGTTCGCATACTTGATCGATCCAGGTGGAATAATCCGGGCCAAGGGCATTGTAGCCGATGAGCCCGCGATCCGGAAGCTTGTGCAGAAAGTAGATCGGAACACTACCAGAGTAGTGCTCACAACTCCTAAACAGGCAGTGTGAAGAAGACGTTGTACACATTACTATATCGGAGGTATGAAGATGCTTGACGAACTTGATGAGCATCTCAGTATGCTCTCGGAATCATTTGCACGGCGGCTCAACCGGAGAAAAGCATTTACCAATACGGCAAAGGGGTTGTTCGCTACCGCTGCAGGTATAACACTTGCTCAACTGACGAACATCACGAAGGCTTTCGCTGTTTCATGCACTTGCACAGGCAACCTATGTACGTGTGGTGGTACTGCCGGGAATCAATGCCCATCAGGCTGTACGACCTGTACCAAATCTTCAGGCTGCAGTTACTGCCCCCATTCTAGTGGTTCCTGGGTTTCGTGTACTGGCCTGGGTAACTGTGGTGCAGGTTACAAAGTTTGCATAGATTGCAAGTGCGGCAGTGGCAGTTGTAGCCAAAGCACTTTCTGTACCTGTCTAAGTTCCTGCATCTGTTGCAGTTGCTGTAACAAGCAAGACGTCGAAGCTGAGATGCGCCGCCTTGCTGCTTCATTGAGCGCTGCTTGAACGGAGATAGAGGAATGATCGGTGCTTGGGCGACACAGCTATACATGCGCCTTCTCCTCGGTGGGAGTGCCCTAGTAGGCGGCTTCGTACTGGTAGAGCGGCTCATGCCCCAGAATCGCTTTGCCATAGCAGTAGGGGTTTTCGCAATCGCCTTGGCTTCCCTGGTTGGGGTAGGCAAATTTGCTTCCCCTTGAGGGTTCAACGCGGCGACGACTGCTGCTTTATCCTCCGGGCGAGGATACTGGCTCAAGATAGTTTTTTATCTCACTGCCTATGTTCTGCCAGCGACAGTGGTGTGGGTTGTACTCAGTATGGTACTCTGGCCTATAGGTGCTATACTTGTAGTAGTACCACTCGTGGCATGTGGTTACGCCTTAGCATTTGGGATCGCTGAAACGTTCGGGCTGCCATTGCCAGCACCCAGCCTCGCCTGGCAAGTGCCTGCACAGTGGGTCAAGGGACGCTCGCCAGTGGTACAGGCCGCAACGTGGGGTGCCTTGTTAGGCCCTGGCCTGGTGACACGCAATCCATATGCTGGTATGTGGCTGTTACCGCTTTTGATCGCATTGAACCACAACCTGCTTACAGCTATGGCCATTGGTATGGCCGTTGGCATCGCTCACGGTGGAGCACGTGCTCTCGGTGTGCTCAGCAATCGAAGGCGGATGGCTACAAATTGCTCACATCTGATGATCTTGGGAGCGCAGTTGCGCTGGAGGTACATCGATGGACTGGCTTTGTTACTGGCCGCAGGAGCACTGGGTGCCTACACTCTCGGCCTTCTTGGGAGTAGGTAGCCATGCCTGATGGAGGAGCCGATGGACAGGAACATCCCCGCTAGCCTCACCCGTCCTGGCAGGTTTCTCATCCTGCTGGTGCTGCTCACCCTGCTGAGCACAGGATGTGCCGGTCCAGTAGTATCGACGCCACATCTACTACCGACTCCGACACGATCTGTGATCCCGACCCCTACGCTAACATCTGCTGTGATCTCTACTGGTCGCTTCACGGAGTTCCCGCTGCCGATCGACAGTTGGTCTCCAGGGAGTTATCCAGCGAGCATCGCGTCCGGTCCAGATGGAAACCTCTGGTTCGCGGTAGTAGTGGGCAACCAGATTGGACGTATCACTTCCACAGGGAGCATCACCGAGTTTCCGTTGCTTCAACCAGGCCCTGGACCTGCCGGCTTGGTAGCCGGGCCGGACGGAGCCCTCTGGTTTACAGAAGGGAACCAGATCGGGCGCATCACTCCCACAGGGCGTGTCACCTGGTTTGCACTCCCCACAGTTTCGAGCTACTTAGTGGATATAGCGGTGGGGTCAGATCATGCCCTCTGGTTTACGGATGAAGGGGTGAACCGGATCGGGCGCATCACAACTGCTGGGAGCATTACCGAGTTCAAGATCCCTACACCCAACAGTGGACCTGCTGGTATTACACGCGGGCCAGATGGGGCCCTCTGGTTTACCGAACAGGCAGCCGACCAGATTGGACGAATCACTTCCACAGGAAGCATCACCGAATTTCCGCTCCCTACGCCTGGCAGCGACCCTTTATGCATCACCAGTGGGTCAGATGGAGCGCTCTGGTTTACCGAGATACGAAGCATGCTGCTGCCAAGAGACCACCAAATCGGGCGCATCACCATGAGCGGAACTGTGACCGAGTTGACCATTCCCACCCCCAATGCCATGCCTTTCGACATCACGACCGGACCGGATCGAGCCATCTGGTTTACGGAGAAGCTGGGGAACCACATTGGACGGATTAGTATCACTGGATAGTGATCCAGAGGCTGGAAATATCTATGAGCATCTTGCGATTACTCATTGGAATGATAGCGGTTATCGGCTTTGCCTTAACTCTCGTTTGCTGCTCTCAGGCTCCTCCAGTGCAAAAATCAACAACACCAACCGTGAATAGCGCGGCCCTGACTGAGTTTGCCCAACCACTTCCGACCTATCCTCCAACTCCCACTCCGACCATAACGCCAACTCCTTTAGGAGGCGCGTTCGCCAAATTGGGACTGTTGCCGCAAGATTGCCCCCCCGGCCCTGCTCCCCAGAACCTCGACTCGAATTTGGAACCTGCGATTGGCAGTGATCCAGTATGGGCCGTTAGCTTTAGTGGGCCTCATGCTATGTTGGAATGGTCTTTCACTGATGCTCAGCAGTTTCATAATCAGTATGGATGGGGGCACAAGATGCTCTGGGTAGTAGAAAATAACATTAAGGGCCTGGTGTCCATTCATGGCGCAAATCTGAACAATGGTTTACCTGTGCGGCCAGAAGCAGAAGCGGCATCACCAGGCAGTACTCCCACTATGCTTGTTCTCAATCCGTTAGACCCTCACGCCCATTATATAGACCAGTGGGTAGAGTTTCCAGGCGGCTTAATAATTCCTCAAGCTGGATGCTACTATCTCGAAGCGGATTGGCCGGGTGGCAGTTGGCGCATCACATTCGCTGCCGGGGTGGTGCGGTCGTATACATGAGCTTGTCCTACAATATATCTCAGCAAGCTCCTACCTTCCTAGCAGGTTTGCTCTGGTTGATGTTTACAAAGAGACAGGATAGGAAGCCGCGTGTAAGTTAAGGGAGGGAAGTCCATATGTGGATATACCCGATTATCCAGCAGGGTCTGACTAAAACCAGAATCCCCCGCTCGCTACGCTGCATAACTAGCATTGCGCTGGCAGCGTTCCTGGTTCCTTTCATCATGGCAGCTTGCCAGTCATCGAATCCACCCCCTCTTCTTACGAAGACACCGGTTCCCTTCGTCACTGCTGCGGCTCCTCAAAGCCCTCCTCTGTTTACCTATCGCAGCCAATCAGGCATCAGCTGGCCAATCTGGCTCTCCGACAATAGGCACCTGGCTTTTGTCAGTGGTGGAAGCGCCCGTGGCGGGGAGAGTGTCTATGTCCTCGATCGCCTGACCAGGAAACTCACGAAGGCCCTTACACTGCCTGTTCTTCCTCCTGGAACGCAAGGGGAATGGGTGTGGTCCCCAAATGGCAGCTTCATCGTTTTTGCCAGCGCAGATGGGAAACTTACGGTGTGGGATACCTTGAGCGGGCGCCAGAGCCTTGATTACGATAGTCATACCCCCTCCTTTCCTTTCTGGGCCTGGACGCCAGATAACCAGCGCATTGCGCTCGCAAACCAGATTGATGCGCCGCAGGTTGTCCACATATGGAATGTTTTCACAAGGCATGAACTCCTGAGCTTCTCTGTGCCCACGCCCGCTATCTATGATCTCGAGTGGTCACCTGATGGAGAGCATCTTGCTACACTTACTAGAGACCACACGTTCTGGTTGTGGGATAGCGCTACAGGTCAGGCCATTCGGCATTTTACCGATCCCGATCTCTTAATGATCCTCTGGTCACCTGATGGCAAACGCATTCTTTCCTCGCTCACCATCAAGAGAACCACGAATACTTCTCTGCGCATTTGGGATGTCTTTAGTGGGCGCAAACTCCTAACCTACTCCGGTCATACCAGCCCGGTCTTTGATGCACAATGGTCAGCCGATGGTACCCGTATACTCTCGATCAGTACAGCAGAAGTTCTTCTATGGAATACGTTCACAGGACAAACCATCTTGCGCATTCCTCTTCACACCTTCATTAACTCTGACACAGCAGAATTATCTCCTGATGGTCGTTATCTGGCGTTTTCTCAGAAGGACGACCGGGTGCTGATCTGGAACGCCGTCACGGGACGTGAGGTGCTGATCAATGCCAGTCATGAGGCCAGGGTGCAAAGCCTGGTATGGTCACCAGACAGCAAACATATTGCCTCGGCTGATGAGGATGGCTTCGTGGAAGTATGGGACTCAACCACGGGGCAGAGTCTCTATACGTACCACATTGATTCTAGTGGAATACAGGGTCTATCCTGGTCGCCTGATGGCCAATTATTGGCGGTACCGACGCAGGACAATGTGCTTGACCTGCTTAGAGCTTAGAGGAAGAGGCACATGGGCAAGCTCTGCCCTGGAAAACTTACTGCCCGGCATCTACCCCGACCAGCTCCTCGATACTTTTCACGCCCTCCTTTTCCATATACCTCACAAGGCCCCTATTTATCCGGCCTGGTAACGCCGTGCCTTCTCCTCGAATACCTGTGACCACCTGGACGACTTTTGCGCCCGCTTTAATTTTCTGCAGCGCGGTCTCTGCGTCTTTCACGCCACCAACGCCGATAATCTCTATACTGCCCTTTGTCTCGCGGTAAATATAGGCGATTTGCTCGGTTGCCATGTTGCGATAAGTGGGATCATCGCCGCTTAACCCGCCAGCTTCATGCCGCCAACGCTCGCCATACTTTGCTTTGATGTCCGGGTTGATGGTTGTGTTCGTTGCGATAATGCCCGTCAAGCCATGCGCTAACACTACGTCGATGACATCATGCACAGCTTCATGTGATAACTCCGGGGCGATCTTGATAAATAAAGGCTTTCTTCCACCCATGCGCTCCATTGTTTCATTGACTGCCTGCACTATCTCGGTTAGCGGCTGTTTCTCTTGAAGCGCTCGCAGTCCAGGGGTATTTGGTGAGGAAACATTCAGCGCAAAGTAGGCAGCATGGGCATACAGTCTTTTCACAACTACTGTATGAGCCTCTGGCGCATCTTTCGCCTCAACTTCTTTATTTTTCCCCACGCTGATGCCAATCGGAATGCCGCTTCCCTTGTATCTTTCAAGGTTCTGCGCGACCGCCTCCATGCCAGGACTATTAAAGCCGAGCCGGTTGAGGGTGACGCCGGGGGCAAGCATAAATTGGCGAGGTCTGGGGTTGCCCTCTTGCGGATAGGCGACAACCGTGCCAACCTCAACCCCTGAAAAGCCGAGGGTATATAAGGCTTTTACCGCTCGCCCGGCTTTATCCCATCCGGCTCCAACCATCACGGGATTCTCGAACTGCACGCCTCCCAGGACAACGTGCAGCCTTTCATCGCTAAATCGCCGGTGCTGGTCAGCAAATAGCTCTACCAGCTTGAGCGTAAAGGGAGTAGCTTCTGCCATGTACAGCGCTTCTCGCGCTCTCGTATGCCAGGTTTCCGAGTCCAGCTTCGTCAGGAGGGGATCAATCAGTTGTTTATACATGTTGATTCTTGTTTATTCATTCCCTCCGTTGCCCCGTCTCTTCTCCAGCCACTTTTTAATGCTTGCCTCCTTGCCCTGCTGGCCTGGCTCGTAGTAGTGGCGCCCTTTGAGGTTCTCAGGCAGATACTCCTGAAGTTGCGTAGCCGGAGGACGGTCAGGGTCTTTGATCTGCATGTCTTTGTAGTAGTCGTGGGCGTACTTGTAGTCCTTGCCGTAGTCGAGGTCTTTCATCAACTGGGTCGGGGCGTTGCGAATCCAGAGGGGAACGGGATCATTGCGGGTGTTCTGCACATCTTCCTGCACGCGGCTGTATGCCTCGTACAGGGCATTGCTTTTGGGCGCGGTTGCCAGGTGAACGACTGCCTGGGCAAGCGCGAGGTTGGCTTCGGGCAGGCCCACGAAATGCACGGCTTGCTGAGCCGCGACACAAACCAGCAGCGCCTGCGGGTCGGCCATGCCTACATCTTCTGAGGCGAAACGGATCAGGCGGCGCACGATATATAAGGGGTCTTCGCCAGCTTCGAGCATGCGACCAAGCCAGTAGAGGCCGGCATCGGGGTCGGAGCCGCGCAGGGACTTATGCAGCGCCGAGATCATATCGTAGTGCTGGTCGCCGGTTTTGTCATAGAGCAGCGCACGATGTTGCATCACCTCCTCAATGAGGGGCAGCGTGATGTGATGATCCCCGGTTGTTCCTTTTGCCGTTGCCGCTTTCATCACGCCCTGCGCGGCCATTTCGAGCACGTTCAAGGCCGTGCGAGCATCGCCATTGGCAAAGATAGCGATCTGCTGCAGCGCATCCTCGTCAATGTTGATGTTCAACTGGCCCAGGCCGCGCTCCTGATCTTCTAAGGTGCGTCGAAGGATGGCCAGTATCTGCTCTTCGCTGAGGCTTTTCAGGGTAAAGACGCGGGTACGCGACAAAAGAGCCGAGATGACTTCAAAGCTGGGATTCTCAGTCGTGGCTCCGATCAGCGTCACAACACCGCGTTCGACATACGGAAGCACGGCATCCTGCTGCGCCTTATTGAAGCGGTGGATTTCGTCGATGAAGAGAATGGTGCGCTGCTGGGAGAATTGCTGTAGCTTCTGTGCCTCTTCCACTATCTTGCGCAGGTCTGCCACGCCGGCGGAGACGGCGCTGAGCCGGGCAAAGCGAGCATGGGTCTGGTGGGCAATTACCTCGGCCAGGGTGGTCTTGCCGCTGCCGGGAGGCCCCCACAGGATCATCGAGGGGACGCGATCCTCTTCGATGCTGCGGCGCAAGACTTTTCCAGGCGCCAGCAGGTGCTCCTGCCCAACGATCTCGTCGATGGTGCGCGGCCGCATGCGTGCTGCCAGTGGTTCATATGCTGCTCTACCCTCTTTCAGCGACCTGGCAGGAGCAGCCCCCGTCTTTTTCTGGGCTGGGAGAGCATCGTCCTCTCCAAAAAGAGATGATTGATTATTCATAGCAAGGCTCTGTATTCACTTCGCGTTACCGGTATGACTCGTGCATAGCATATCATGTACGAAGCGAGAATGCGAGTGTTTCACATAAATTTGAATAGAGCCTCTGCAATTTGCGTGGGTGTAATATGATCAAAGAGGTTGCGGCCTTTGGGATCGTAGTTCTCTTTGGTGATGCCCGGCCAGAGCCTCTCCTGCTCTTTGCGGTACTTGCCGAGGATCATCGTGCGGCGCCGGTAGCCAAAGTGGTCGGGGTTGGTGCCACCAAACAGGGCGATGATCTTGACCGAATTTTTGGGGGTGAGGTCTGGATTGCTATCGTTGTTAGGGGCATCTACTACTATCTTGCGGGCTGCGGCCAGGTGCATGACACCGGTATCAGGGGTAAGAAAGAGATCGAACCGGTCGATCAAGGCAGCGGTTTCGAGCAGTGTAGGTCGTGGCTCGGCAGCGAGTTGAAAGATGCGGTCGTCGAAGTGAGGAGCCAGCGCGTCCGCCAGGTTGCCGGTGGCTTTAGTAGTGTAGCCGGGCATGATGCATACGATGAGATGAGGGGAACGCTCGAGCACCTCTGCCAGGGCTGAAGCAAGCAGATCGGTTGGCGGCCTGGTGGTTGCCGTAGAGGTATCCGCAGCCACCAGCAATGTCTTTGTTATGGGGAAGCCTGCCCTCTCTTTAATCGTCGCTATCACTGCCTGTGCTTTTTGCAGCTCTGCAGGACTGATGTAGATCACGGGTTCATCGTCCAGCTCGGCCAGGGGCACCTTTTTGTTGAAAAAGTTGTTGACCATCTGGCGCACAACTTTGCGATTAGAAACTTCTTCGTGCTCTTTCAAGAGCTTATAGTCCTCTACCAGTTCATGGAAATCCGGGTACATGAGAGGGGAGTGCAGCCTGAAGAAGAGGCCGGGCGCCACCACGCTCGGGAAGACAGCCTCGTAATGCCGCTCCCGCAAAAAATCGATCAGCCTGGCTTGTTCCTCGTCAAGGAAGACTCCCTGCAGCCATTCCGATACTTTAGGACCAGGGAAAAACATTTTCCTGGTGGCAATGATGCGATTGATGCGTGGATCGTGGAGAAAAATTTGCGCCTGGATAGGATTGCAAAGCACATCTATCGTGCCTGATGCGTTCGGATCATTCTGGATGACCTGGTCTATAGCGCTTAAGCCTAGCGAAACGGCATCTCCCATGCCCCTATCGAGCGTGATCAGGTAGCGAGGGGTATCGGCTTTGGGTCCAGGACCCACAGAAGGAGCCTTGACGTATGATGTGGTAAAAGGAATAGCTGCGCCTAATGCGGGTTGATCGATAGAGTCTATCGCTGATGAAATGTACCTATCCATGTCACAAAAAAACCCCTTACAAAAAATGATTTCTGTAAATGTAGTTCACCCTGGGAAGCCACAGAGGGTGGGTAATGAATTGCAGCCCTTGCGGGATCCAGAAGTCTCCGCCTGGGAGAACCAGCGGAATCTTGCCCTCTGGTATATATTACGTGAGAAGCGAGCAGAATGTGACAACCCTTTGATACGCAGCCATGTTAGTTATGAAAAAATTACTAGTTTTCATATTAGAAAATGTTTGACAAATCGAAACTATTATGCTATACTCTGCGTGTCATAAAGAGGAAGGAAACTATTATGGTACGCTATCCGTATGGAAAAGGAAGGGTAGAGGTCTGATGAGCAGTGACCGCAAACCGCTGGTAGACAAGGTATTGCAAGCACAAAAATCAATCTTTTTTGCACTACAGGCCGCAGGCGTGTCGCCCTGGCTCCAGCTCGATCTCACGATGTCCCAGTTAAAGGGGCTTTTTTTGCTGACCTGTGATGGGCCAATGATGGTGAGCCAGTTGGGGCAGGCGCTGGGAATGGGGAAGCCGGCCGCGAGTATTCTCGTTGATCAGTTGGCCCAGCTTGGGCTGGTCGAGCGCACCGAGGACGTTACTGATCGGCGCCGCACACTCGTCCGGCTCAGTCAAAGCGGTGAAGAGCTTGTGCGGCAGTTGCGTCAGGGGAGATACGAACTCTTATCTGCCTGGCTCGACCGCTTGAGCGAAGAAGACCTGAATGCGCTGGTGCAAGGCTTATCTGCCCTGGCCAGAGTAGCAACGGCAGATAACCTGGCGCTCTCAACGTTGTCAAAGAACTGAACATAGAGGAGGTACCACACCCGATGGTGCAAGTACAGAATGAAGCTACGATTGCTCCACCACAAGACCTGCGAGCCACGGTGAGCCGGCAGCGCCTTGTTTTGATTATCATTGGCGTATTGCTGGGCATGCTGCTATCCGCGCTCGATCAGACGGTCGTCGGTACGGCCATGCCGCGCATCGTGGCGGACCTGGGCGGTATCAACCAGTATGCCTGGGTCGTCACGGCCTACTTGCTTGCCTCGACGGTCTCGATCCCGCTCTATGGCAAGCTCTCCGACATCTATGGCCGGCGCATATTCTTCATCACCGGCATGGTCATTTTCTTGGCCGGTTCAGCCCTTTCCGGCACGAGCCAGAACATGACACAGTTGATCATCTATCGTGGTATCCAGGGATTGGGAGCCGGTGCGTTGATGCCTATCGCCCAGGCCATCATTGGCGATGTCTTCCCGCCGGCAGAGCGCGGGAAATGGCAAGGGTTGATCATCTCCGTCTTCGGCCTGGCCACCATCATTGGGCCGCTGCTGGGCGGCTGGATCACCGATAACCTGGGCTGGCGCTGGGTCTTCTACGTGAATATGCCCGTCGGGGCTGTGGCCATCCTGACGGCTGGCATCGTTCTGCCTAAGCCCGTTCGCCGTATACTGCACAAGATCGACTACCTTGGCTCAATTTCCCTGATCGGCTGGTCTGTTCCACTGCTGCTGGCCTTCTCGTGGGCAGGCACGCAGTATGCCTGGAGTTCATGGCAGATCATCAGCCTCTTCGTGGCTGCGGCAGTGATACTACCCGTCTTCTTCCTGGTGGAGATGAAAGTAGCCGAGCCAATCATCAGCCCCCGGCTGTTCAAGAACAGCATCTTCCTGGTCTCGGTCAGCGCAACGTTCCTGCTCGCCGCAGGCATGTTTGGAGCCATCCTGTACTTGCCTCTCTTTGTCCAGGCCGTCATTGGTCAAACCGCCACCAATTCGGGCGTTGTACTGACTCCAATGATGCTCGGCTTTATGTTCAGTAGTATTGTGGGAGGCCAGCTCCTCTCGCGCACGGGTCGCTATAAGATACTGGCGATCTGTGGCTTCGCTGTCGCGGCTGTAGGTATGTTCCTGCTCTCACGCATGACTGCCAGCACGACCGATGGAGAGGTCGTGCGCAACATGGTTATTACCGGCCTGGGTATGGGCGTGATGATGAGCCTCTTCACAATCGTTGTCCAGAACGCTTTCCCATACAGGCAGCTTGGCGAAGTCACAGCCGGCCTCACATTCTTCCGCTCAATAGGGGCGACGATCGGTGTAGCCGTGATGGGCACCATCATGACGAACGACTTTCAGAGCGCGCTGCAAAGCAACATGCCGCAGGCGCTCACGCGGCTGGTACCACCGAGTCGCCTGGCCCAGCTCCAGAATCCCCAGATACTGCTGGCTCCAGATGTCGTGGCGAAGATACAGCATGGCTTTGCGGCTTTCGGCCCGCAAGGATTGGTGCTCTTCCAGCAGCTCATGCAGGCCATCCGTGTAAGCCTGGCGACGGCGCTGACCAATGTCTTCCTGCTTGGCTTTATTGTCATGCTGCTTGGCCTGGTCTCGGTATTCTTCCTGCGCGAGATCCCACTGCGTAAGAGCCACTCGGCTGCCGGGCAAGCAGCGCCGCAGGACGCAAGAGATCAATCGAGGCGGCGCCTCATGCTTGGTCTTCTTCTGGCCTTGATTGCACGAAAGGCGCAGGAGCCTGAGGCCGATCCCCAACTGCTGGCAACGCTCTCATCGACTGTGGATGGGCACTATCCAAGCACATGGAGCGAGGAGCAGCGCGGGAAAGCCGCTGCGCGCGACATCTTTGAGCCACTCTCCCTCATGTTGCTGGCCTCTTCGCTCAACGGTTATCACGGAGGCGATGGTCATGTTAGCAGGGGAACGGAAGAAACCCAGGGCGTGATGCCCGCCGAGGGTAGTTTCATCTAATGGCTTTCGTCTCATAGCATACAGAAACAGGGAGGTTTTAGGCATGAAAACTCGACAAATTCGTCCCGGTAAGTATATCTGGGGAATGGGTGTCAGCCTGGTATTGCTTATCGCGGGAGCATGGTTGATCCTGGCCCCGTTTGCGCTGGGATATCAAGCGTATGGTGCGAGCTGGGCTGACCAGACATGGAATGACTTCTGGGTAGGCATCGGGGCCGTTGTTGTAGCCCTGATCGGCTTTTTCCTTTTCTTTGCCTCGCTCATGAGCTCTTTGCGGGCTGCTGGAGTGATTGTCGCTCGCCAACGACCGGTATTGGCACAACCCCAGCCGCAGGTGGCTGTACCTGGAGCATTCCAGCCAGCCGCTCCTATGCCGTCTCAAAGCGATCTTGATCGCACCATGGCTACGCTGGTGGCTGCTCTCGCTGCCGATCTGACCGCACGCCGCCAGGCGGCCAGCGATCAACCTGCCGATCAACAGACTGTGAATCCAAACACAAACCCAAATACAGAGAGGAGGGAAGCATGATGAGCTTAGGAGAAGTTATGAAGCGTCTCATCTCGCCTGGAATATATGCCCTGGTGTTGCTCTTCCTGGGCGGTATCTGGCTTGCGGTATCACCGTTTGCAATGCAATCCCAGCCGGCAGGAGCTATCTGGAAAAATTTCACGATTAACAACATTGTGATCGGGGCTATCCTGATCGGCGTCTCCCTCATCGGTATCGTTGGCTATATTGCCTTTGCCCTGCGCGATCTCCTGCGCGAACTGAGCACGAGCCAGCCAGAGCAAATGACGCCAGAACAAATGGCATCATGATAGCAGATCGGGATCGACTCCTAGCGAGCGCAGCTTCTCGGCAAGGGCTTCCGCCTGAGTGAGGCGCAACTGCCCGTTCTGATGATACCATTGACTCAAAGGGTTGGCAAGGTATCAACGCCACCTGGTGAGCTAAGCACTCTTTTTCCCCTCGCGGACGAGCAGGACGCATGCACCTGCTATGGCAAGACAAAGGGCCGCTGTCATAAAAACCAGGCGATATCCCAGCTCTACCTGCCCAAAGTGATCGGCGACGTTGATAAGCAGGCTTCCGAGCAGGGGGGCGATGATAGCCGGTATGGTCATCGAGGATCCCCACAGGCCCAGATCCTTGCCTGCATCTTCTAATCGTGGTAACACATCGATGGACAGCGCCCAGTCAACGCTTGTATAGGCTCCATAACCCAGCCCGAAGAGCACGCCTATGGGCCAGAGCCAGGCCAGAGCGGAGTGGCCAGGCAGTATGACAAACACGAAGGATATCAGGCTCATACTGAGCGAGGATACAGTAACTATAGGTGCGCGCCGTTTGAAACGATCCGAGAGGATGCCGAACACAAGGCCGCTCACCACACCACCACCCAATGCCAGTACTGCTACCACAGCCGTTACCTGCACGAAATTTGAGACACCCTGTACCCTGGCAAAGTAGTACTCGACAAAGGTCATAAACAGCATCAGCCCCAGCATGATAAAGGAGCGCGTGAGGAAGACCACTGTGAAGTTGTACGAATGCCAGGGTTCCAGCCATTCTTCCGCAAAGCGCCCCAGTGCGCTATGCCTGGGTTCCCCTGATGTTTCCTGGGATGAGTTCTTAGAAGGCATATAGGGAGCTTCGCGCACACCGATAACCGTGATCAGCATGGCCACAAATACTGCAAGCGCCGTCACGATGTAATAAATGCCGGCGCCGTAGCGAATGGCGGCCTTACTATACGCATGCTGGTTGATGCCACCTAGCAGCCACGCGGCAAGGCCCAGGCTGACAGCATTGCCTAAAACAGTCATCCCTCCTACATAGCCCGATGCTTCTCCGCGCTTCTTCTTTGGAACCTGGTCAGGCACGAGGCTTTGATACGCAGGAAGGAGTACGTTTCTTCCTATATGTAGGATCGAAAGGCCAATCAGAAATATAGCTATCGTGCTGGCCGAAACCAGAAACGGCGTGCTGGCAACCATCAGCAAGCCGCCAATAATAATATAGGGGCGGCGGCGCCCAAAGGCTCCAGGGGTGTGGTCGGAAATTTCCCCTATGATTGGTGGCATAAATAATGATATAACGGACGCGACTGTCGAGAGCCACCCCAAAAATGTGGCCTGCACAGCGTTTCCCACGTGGCCAGCAGGCACAAAAAGCAAGATTTGTGTAGGAATGACGATGACTAGCAGAGCGGCAGCCTCGGCATTCAAGGGAAACCACAAGAGGTTCAGCACCAGCTCTTTACGAATCGGATGCTTAGAAAATTTCACGTCCCTTTACCTTCTCTTTAAGTAAAGAAAATACCCTCTATATAGCATCACGTAGCTGGTGGCTAAATAGGAGCAGGCTAATGTCCTCTTTACTCCTCGCTCAGCCCCATAAACCTACCAGTGTAAAGCTGGTAATCCCCCTAGTGGAATAAATTCAGGGCTGCCTTTGTTTAGATAAGTGAAACCACTCAATACTCTTCGCCAGAATTGTTCCCTATTTGTTCTCAAGCAATTTTGCATCTCTTCTCATTGACCCAAGTCCTTTTAGAAAGGAGACAGGCCGCTAGGTCTTGATCTAGCTGGCCTTTGATAGTATGACCATGACCGAAATGACAATGAAAACACTTCCAGAACTTGACACCATTCAACCTCTTGAGCAATCCAGCTCCGCTCTCTCTGAGCAGCAAATTGAGGGCACTCGACCCGAACAGCCAACTACTGAGCAGCAAGGGGTTTTCTATGCGGCCGGTGTGCTCGATATTATGGACGACGGTTTTGGCTTTCTGAGGGTGGAGCGATTCCTGCCGGGGCCGCTGGATGTCTACGTCTCGGCTTCACAGATCCGGCGCTTCGGCTTGCGCCAGGGTGACCTGGTAGCGGGGCAGGCTCGCCCGGCGAAGGAGCGCGAACAGTATCCGGGGCTGCTGCGTGTCGAGGCCGTGAATGATCTCGATCCTGAAAGTGCAAAGCATCGCCCGCACTTTGATACGCTGACCCCGATATTCCCGCGCGAGCAGTTTAACCTGGAGACCAGTTCGACCAATCTCTCTGGCCGCCTGATCAACCTGGTTGCCCCCATTGGACGCGGGCAACGCGGCCTGATCGTTGCTCCACCAAAGGCTGGCAAAACCGTACTCCTCAAATCCATCGCTAATGCTATCTCCCAGAACCATCCCGATGTCCACCTGCTGATCGCCCTCATCGGAGAGCGACCGGAAGAGGTAACAGACATGAAGCGCTCGGTAAACGCCGAGGTGGTCAGCTCTACCTTTGATGAACCCACGCAAGCGCATACACGCCTGGCCGAAATGGTGCTGGAGCGAGCCAAACGCCTGGTGGAGAGTGGTCGCGATGTGGTAGTGCTGCTCGACAGCCTCACACGTTTGAGCCGAGCCTATAACCTGGCTGTAGAACCCAGCGGGCGCAGCCTCTCCGGCGGCCTTGACCCGGCGGCCCTGGTGATGCCTAAGCGCTTCTTTGGCGCGGCCCGTAAGATCGAAGAGGGCGGCAGCCTGACGATCATCGCTACCGTGCTGGTGGATACAGGCAGCCGCATGGACGATGTGATTTACGAGGAATTTAAGGGAACAGGCAATATGGAGCTGGTGCTGAACCGGAAGTTGGCAGAGCGCCGCATCTTCCCGGCCATCGATATCGCACTTTCTGGCACACGCCGCGAGGAGTTGCTCTATGATGAGCCAACCTATCGAGCTGTGATTACGATGCGCCGTATGTTCTCGCAGCTTTCAGAACAGCGTGGCCTGGAGGCGATGGAGGCCATACTCCAGCAGATGTCGAAGACCCGCAATAACGCGGAATTCCTGGCCACGCTGGCGAAGCGATTGGCATAAGAATCAGTGCTCGTATAGCCTCATCGTCTTATTCTGGCTAGTCGGATAGTACTACGTTTCATAGCGCTTCAAAACGCTTCATTGCTCTATGCTACAATAACCAGCGTTGTCTCAACGCATAACAGGAGGCGAGCAGGTCACTGCTTTAGCCTCCTGTTGTGTTGTGGGAGAGAACACTGGTTGTCGTTGTAAACCAGGTTGGTTTACAGTAGGTAGTCTAGAAAGAGCGTAATGAAACCATTTAGTAGTGCTTTCCGAAGAGTTTTACGTCAGAAACTTGTAGTGGCGCTGGCAATTCCAGCCGTATCAGGATTAGTAATGGGCACGGGCCTGTTCTCGACATCTTCATCGACAGTGCATGCCGATTCGAGTTGCGAGCAATATGTGCCACGCCCAGGAGCTACCTTCAGTTCAATTGTACATGACCTCTATCCCCATGCCGGCAAGGCAGGGTTGGCAAGAATCAACAAGGTTTTGAGTGTTAACCTTGTGACCCCGCACCAGCAGTTCTGTCTTGCTGATCCTCCGTCTATGCCAAAGCGGGCGGCGGTAGCGCAGCCTACTCCGGTTCCGGCAAGACCGGCTCAAACTCCAACACCTGCGACGCCTGTAGCGAAGCCCACCCAGCCACCAACGGGAGGAACAGGGAATGGCTCTTCCGTCGAGGCGATGATAGAGCAGGTATTTGGGCCGTATGCGCAGGGGGCGATTAACGTGGCGCGCTGCGAATCCGGTTTGAATCCCAATGCATACAACCCCAGCTCAAATGCTGCCGGCCTCTTCCAGATCCTCTATCCCAGCACATGGGATACGACGCCAGAGGCAGGTAGCTCCCCATATAATGCGATGGCCAATATCTTAGCGGCGCACTACATCTTTGTGCGTGATGGCTATAGCTGGCGTGAGTGGACGTGCCAGCCATGACCTGATCGTGTTCCATCATAGGGGGCCTGGACAGTTCGCCAGAGTATGCTTTTACGCGAAACTGCCTGGGAAGCGGATCGTACCTGTAGGGGCAAGGAGCGGTGTGGATGTGGTGCGGGGGCCTTGCGCTTGCCCTCGTACCTCGCGGCTCATCGCTCACCCCAATAAACCTACTCCCTAAAGGCGCGGGCAGGCGGATGCACGGGTAAAAATGGACGGGCGACCACAAGGGCCAACCACCCCGCTCGTCCGCCTCCCTCGCCCCTACCATATACGGCAGTCCGCTGCATTATGAAATTTGGCAAACAAGATCAGCAATCACTTTTCCCGATCAAATGAATCACGAGGAACCGAATGCTCCAGGTATGTCATGCTGAGCGAAGCGAAGCATCCGCTGCCCACCAACAGAGATCCTTCGCGGAGTTTTCCCCTGAGCGAGTGCAGCCCAGCCCTGAGCGCAGCGAAGGGGAACGGGCTCAGGATGACACATGCTAGTGATCCTGGTTGTTAAAAATCATAATGTTCACTCTCTGCTCCGGATGAAAAAAAGGTTACATTTCGTTGCTTCGCACAGGAGTACTTTGAAGAACGTACCCAAAACCTTGCTTAACGTGGAGGAACCAATTATCATATGTAAAGTTGAGGTAGATAGGCTTTCGACCACTGCACAAGGAAGAGGAATCTATGTCCCAACGTGTTGCAAACTTACTCTTCGCGAGAACTCTCTCGCTTCTCGGCATCATGGTGCTGCTTCCTCCGTTTCTTTACACGTGTGTGTGGTTCCTTGATAAAGCTGGCATCAGCTTTTTCGGCTATGTTGATTCGCTTATCGTGCCGTATCATTCTGTGGCGGCATTATGGGTCGTAGGAGGGCCAGTCGTGGCTATCATAGCTCTAGCTCTTTCTCTTGTTCTAGAGCAAGAACCGGGAAATAGCGCTCTCTCTAAACGATGGATATGCTTGAGCCTTATTGCTGCTGGTATTTTGCTCTTCCCAGAAGCTCTGGCTCTGTTTGTTCATGCCGTCGTTGGTACGTGATCAAAAGCGGCTTGTCGCTCGCTTGGGCCTGAGGAGCGCGCCCATGCCCCCTTGCTGGTCCCGGCGGATTGTGGCACAATACACCTGAGGACATCGTACACGACGCATCATGCGGATATATCATGCCGTATCCCAGGGGACGCTCTGAGTGCGCTCGACGCTGCACACACCGAAGGGGCCCTCATTGAGGCCTACCTAGCGCGCTGCCGGCAGAGGCCCAAGTTCTGCGAAGGAGAAAAACATGCGGAAGATCGATGCGTTCGCACACATCCTGCCTCGTGCGTATCTCGAGCGGCTGGAGCGGCAGCTCGAGCACACCATGGCTCCGAGCCAGCTCGACTACTACCGCGAGGGCGTCTTCTCCTTCGATCCGGTGCTGACCGACCTGGACGCGAGGTGGCGCAAGATCGAGCCGTATGGCGATTACACCCAGGTCCTGGTGCTGGCCGTGCCGCCGCTGGAAGAGGTCGGGCCGCCCCAAGTTGCGGCGGAGTTTGCCCGCATGGCCAATGACGAGATGGCGGAACTGGTCCAACGCTTTCCCGCCCGCTTCGCCGGCTTCGCGGCCGCGCTGCCGCTCTCGGACGTTGACCTTGCCTTGCGCGAGCTCGACCGCGCCCTGACGCAGCTCGGCGCGCTGGGTGCACAGCTCTACACCAACGTCCTGGGCACCGCACTCGACGATCCGCGCTTCGAGCCGCTGTTCAGCAGGCTCGAGGAGGCCGGCCGCGCCGTATGGCTGCACCCGACGCGCAGCGCGGCGTGGGCCGACTATCCGGCCGAGAGCAAATCCGACTTTGGCCTGTGGTGGTCACTCGGCTGGCCCTACGAGACCGCCGCCGCCCTTTCACGCCTCGTCTATTCCGGGCACATGGAGCGGCACCCGCGCCAGCTCGTGATCGCGCACCACGGTGGCGGCCTGGTGCCGCACTTCTCCGCCCGGCTCGCCATGGGTCCCGGCTATCGACAGGTCAAGGACAAACTGCCGCGGCCCCCGCTCGACTACTTCCGCAGGTTCCACGTCGACACAGCGCTCTTCGGCGCGCCACACGCGGTGCGCTGCGTCCTCGAGTTCTTCGGCCCACGACACGTGCTCTTCGGCACCGATATGCCTCTTGGACCCTCCTACTCGGTCGAGGCGACGATCGCGGACATCGATGCCGCCGGTCTTTCCACAGAGGACAGGGCTGCGGTCTACGCTGGCAACGCCGTGCGCCTGCTCGGTCTACCGGCCGGCTAACGGCCACTGCTTGTGTTGTGCGGGTGGCCGGTTCCCAAACGCCATCCGGTCACGCGCGACGCGGGCCCGCGTCATGCGATGCTCCTAGAAACTCTGCACTCACCCTCCTTTCTCTCCTTCTATCTACCTTCTTGCTTAGAACGCTCCTTTTCAGATTGCCGTTAATTTGGGCGAAACTTAGGTAGTCTAAACTCCAATTAAAAAAAGAAAGGCGATACAAGAGGATATTACAAAAAGCAATTGTATATGTTATCATCATACGTAACAACACTTGAGAGGCCTTTAGTATGATCCCTGTTCAACCGATTCATTCCTTTCCTGCACGTATGGCACCCGAAGTAGTACTAAAAGAGCTTCAAAGGCTACCCAAGCACGCTATCGTGCTTGATCCTATGATGGGATCGGGAACCGTTCTGAGAGTAGCTATTGACCAAGGTCTTTATGCACTTGGGCGCGATGTTGACCCTCTTGCAGTATTGATGTCACGTGTCTGGACTACCCCCATAAATACACGGCTTCTGTGCAAATTTGCTACTCAAATTGTTTGGGATGCCGAGGATATTGGTATTGAGAGTATCAGACTGCCTTGGATCGATACTGATCCTGAAACATCCGCGTTTATCGACTATTGGTTTGGAGAACCACAGAAGACTTATTTGCGTAAGCTCAGCTATCTGATCGAGCCGATTCGAGGGCCTGAGGGGGATGCCTTGCGTATCGCGCTTAGCCGGATCATCATCACGAAGGATACTGGCGCATCTCTTGCCCGTGATATCTCGCACAGCCGGCCGCATCGCGTCATGCTTGAAAACACCTTTTCTGTTAGAGATGGCTTTCTACATTCGGTGTCCCATATAGCCAAACGACTTGATGGATATCTACCGTCTGGTCAGGCAGAGATACAACAGGAGGATGCCCGCAATTTAGCCTCGATCGCGAGCGCTTCTATTGATGCTGTGGTTACCTCTCCACCTTACCTGAATGCTATTGATTATCTCCGTGGACATAAACTCGCACTTGTCTGGCTTGGCTATCGTCTGCATGAGTTGCAGGCTATTCGTTCGGGAAGCATTGGGGCAGAACGTGCTCCAGAACCGCATGTGGATATGCGATTAGCCAATGAAACTATTGATCAGATGGGGTTGAGCGAGCTTTTGCCGCTGCGTGAGCAGCGCATGATCAAGCGATATATCCTTGATCTCGCAGCAATGCTTTCTGAGATTCACCGCATCCTGCGACCGCATGGTAAGGCCGTTTTTGTTATCGGCAACTCGTGTTTATGCGGTATCTTTGTGCGAAATGCGTTAGCGATCACTCTGCTGGCAGAGCGCATCGGCTTCCAGTATATTGGTGAGGAAGAACGAGAGCTGCCTCCTAATCGCCGCTACTTGCCACCGCCGACCGCGTCGGAACATACCGATCTAAAAAAACGGATGCGCACTGAAACAGTTCTGACCTTTGTTCATGTGTAGAAATGCCGGTAGGCACTTGAAAGAGAGTGATGAGGTTGTTGCCGCGCCCATCAATAGAACAGATGAATGCCATCTATCAGCGCTTACTAGCAGGTGAGCCAGACGCGCCAAATGATTTTATCGAGTTGCTCCTCGATCCGCTCGTTGAGGTCCTATGCGTACGATTCCCGAACCTTCCTCATCCCGATTTTGCCACAGATGTCGTCATCGATGCGCTCTTACGATTCGTCCAGTCACCAGAAAGGTATCGACCTGAGCGTGGTGAACTTTGGAATTATCTCTATATGGATGTGCAGGGAGATCTGCGCAATGCTTTGGTGAAAGAGCAGCGTCGCCAAAAAAGGGAAATCCCGCTCGATCCTGTCGCACATGACCGTCCAGATGGGAATACTGATGTAGAAGAGGAGGTTATGCGACGGCTGGATTTTTCATCTCTTCAGCAGGGAAGAGATACGCAGGCAATACTGAACCAACTCCGTAGGGAAATTCCCGACCCGCGTGATTGGCAAGTAGTTCTCTTGATGTTCAGTGGAGAGCGACGCACCAATGTCTTCGCGGCAGTGCTTGGCATCCAACACTTGCCTCTAGCGATGCAACGCAAGCAGGTCAAGAAGACAAAAGATCGCCTGCGGCTGCGACTAAAACGGTATGGAGTTAAAATCCATGAGCAGTAAACCATCGAAAGCACTGGAACGTGCAGCGCAACGTGCAATTACGAGCGACTTTTTTCTCGCAGGTATCCTTAATGAATATCAACAAGCACATCATCTAAATGATGAAGGGCTTGCAAAGCTGCTAGAATGCGATATTCATGATCTCCCACGCCTCGCACTCTGCCGCCGCCCAGCCACTAATCAGACTTCATTCGTACATGATGTCGATCATCTGGCTCAGCGTTTTCATCTACGCGCGGAACAACTAGCAGCCATTATTCGCCAGGTTGATTCTCTCCATGCACTTCGACTGCAGCTAACCTCCAACCAAGACACTCGGTCAATGCTTCGCGCGGCTCGTGATCGCGACGATAGTAGTATAGATAGCGCGGAGGATGCTGATGAGTGAAGGATGGTTGGGGCAGGCTGCCGAGGACTTTTGGAACAGTGTTGGCAGCGAACTTCCATACCCACGTGACTTGGAGCGTATTATCAGTCGCGGTTTCCCTTTGAGCGTCATCTCTCTGCCACACTTGAGTGTACTCAGCATTGAGTCATGGCTTCAATTTCAAAATATACCTTTCCGCTTCCTGTGCCAAGATCGTTCATTATGCGGATGCATCATCGCTGTACGCGGTAATGGTCTCATTTTCGTTGATAGCCGCGATGCTGAAGCGGAGAGACGCTATACGATCGCCCACGAAACTGCACATTTCCTGCTCGATTACCTATATCCACGCCGGCATGCACTCGAACTTTTTGGCGATCTTATCCGCCCCGTTCTTGACGGTGAACGACTACCTACACAAATTGAAAGGCTGGATGCAGTACTCAGCGGCGCACGATTCGGCACCTACTTCGATTTGATGCCGCGTTCAATGAAAGGTGGCCTTGATCAAGGCTCTATCCTACGCGCTGAGGAGAAAGCTGATCGCCTTGCTCTCGAGCTGCTTGCGCCTGCTGAACATGTGCTGTCCCAAATTGACCACAAGGAAACAGCAACACCTTTTGAGCGTACTCGTCTCGCAACACAGGTGCTAACATCAATGTATGGCCTTCCCATCTCCGTCGCGAAGAAGTACTGTACTGTCTTATTACGCACCGACGAGCGCGGATCGACGGCCCGCTGGCTTGGTCTATGACTGCATTTCAAGGCTCTTCTCTCTTCTTTAAAAGAAGAGCGATTTGTTCTTTCAATGGAAAGTCCAATGAAGAGCAGTTCTCTTCGACTTATTCAAAAATGCTAACGATAACCGAGTTAACCTTGTCGCACTTTTTCGAGGTCTTCGGAAATATGGGTGAACACGTTAGGAGCGGAACCCACAGAGAAAAGAGGCTATGATGGCAGATCCATTTATCCAGGATGATTCATTCTTTGTCGATCCGCAGGCCTATGCAGCCGCCTATGGCGAGCCGATAGGTGCCACACTGAACATCGATTCGTGGCAAAGCGGTGGCGACCTTGAGGGGTTGTATCAGAGCTTGAACACTGAAGTTCAGAATGCTGTTCAGCTCGAAAATACGCAGCGGGAAACCATCCGGCGTGAGGTGTTAAGACGTATTCGTACACGCCCTGGCAGTCCCGCTTGCGCAGGGTGCTACCGCGCAACGAGCTCCGATCTCGAGCGCGTTCATCACTCACTGCTCTTTAATGGGGCAGTAGAAGCCTGCGATGGTACGAGCGTTGAGTATGATACACTTCCGGTAACGATCACCCAGATCGGCGTTTGCCTGGTATCGTATCAGGGCGACCAGGGTTCCTGGACACAGCGTCTCTTTCGCCGGGATCTTCGCGGGACTACTGGCAATGCGCTCGATGATTTGCTGACGCTCCTCGATAATCGCAGCCAGCGCGGTAGCACTGATACCGATGAGCGTGGCAAACTGAGCGAACTTGCGAGGCGCGGTATTATGGCCTACGCTGAGCGGGCCATTCTGACACAGAAGGCTCAGGCACCCTGGCGTCTAGGGCACGGTTCACCTATGCCATATGAACTATTGACCGGTTCTGGCAGTATGGAATTGCTCGATCGCAGCATGCAGGTGATACGCAAACTCGTTCTCCAGCATCGGAAAATGCTGTTTGTGCCCAGCGCACCTGCTGACCGTCGCTGGTTGACGCTCGGACATGCACTTTATCCTCTGGAATTTGTCATTCTGGAGACGATTGAAGAGCGTATGAAGCAGATTGTGAAACAGGGCCATTACAGCAAAGACTATCGGAGGGAAGCGGAGAAATTCTGCAAGGAAGTCGGCTCAAAGGTTGCACTGGGAGTCTATCGTACCACCTCTGCTGCTCCTCCTTACTTCTTCTATAGCCATATCGACCATGCCTATGAGGCAGCGTTGATCGCGATGGCGGATAGTGTTCTCCAGGAGCATCGCGGCTTCCCCATGCTGATCGATCTGGCGGATACGATCTGCCAGATCACGTTTGGCAACGACATCTTCAACAATGCCGTGCAGATGGCCTACGCCCATGCCGGCGAACCGTTCCGCTTCTTAAGCGAGCGCCAGACGCGCTCAAGGAGGTAGACTTATGAAAGACAAAGACGATCGCGCAAAAGAAGAAATGCTGGAGCAACTGCACCTCACTGATTTTCAACCTCAAGAGCAATCCGAACAGATGGATGAACCCATCGCGGAAGGCGATGGCTTCTCTACAGTACCACCTGAGGCCTTTGAACGCATCGACACCGATGCGAAGCGTGCCGGAGGTGATTGGGAGGAACCTGCTGAGTATCGAGGTTCGATCGGGCGTACTATGTTCGATACGCCATCAAGCGAGGATAACAGTGTGACAGTGCTGCTCCCCCGCGAGAGTATTGAGCTCGTGCCAGCACAGTCACTGGTCCGTATCCACAGCCTGCCAGATGATCGCTTCTATCTAGGGGTGGTCGTGAAAGGCCCGTTCGCCGAGCCGGACGGCATCCGTGGGGATTCTCCGATCGTCGTCACAACGACAGTAAAAGGCGGCATCTTCATGCCGAAGTTCCACGGTCGAGTGCAGGTTGAATTACTTGGTGAGGAGGTGGGTGATGCGCTCGTTCCGCCGCGCTTTCGTCCACTACCTAACAGCCCTGTCTTCGCGCTAGGTCAGGAAGAGACAGCCAGTGTACTCCAAGTGCAAGGAGATATCCCATTGGGTCTGGCGGTTGGTCACGAAGACTTGGAGGTAAACATCCCTTCTAATCGCAAGTCAGTGCTGTCGCGCCACGTTGGCATTCTGGGAACAACCGGCGGCGGCAAATCCACTACCGTCTCGGGTTTAGTGAGCAGGACCCAGCGAGCAGGGATAGCTACTATCCTCATCGATACCGAGGGGGAGTATACCATGATCAATGAGCCAACAACTGATCAACCCATGCTCGCAGCACTGCAACGACGTAAACTTTCACCGGCCGGCATCGTGAACACACGCTTGTATCATCTGGTCGGGCGGGATACGGCCAATCCCCGCCATCCTCATGTTAGTAGCTTCTGCTTGACCTTTGACAAACTCTCGCCTCATCTTGTCTGCGAGCTGTTGGAATTGACCGAGCCACAGGAGCAGCGCTATCTCAAAGCGTATGACATTACTAAGGGGGTACTGCAAGAGCTGAAGCTCTCGCCTCAACAGGGTGAGGATCAAACCAGATTCTTTGAGTTGGATGAGATGGAGGAGGGCTATCCGCGCATGCGGCTGACACATATATATGATATCATTCAGGCTTGTGCGCAGATCGTAAACAAAACCGAATCCAGCATCCAGTTCTTGGATCCCGATTTCAAAAATCGTCGCGATGAGGTGGTCGCCATAATTAAGAAATTTACTGAGGGGTTACCTGGTAGCATCTCAAGTTGGCGCGCGCTTCAGGGAAAGCTGGGACGGATCCGACGGCTGAACATTTTCGATAACCTATCCTCGAAGCCATTAAACTATCAGGAACTGCTCCAGCCCGGTAGGGTCTCGATCATCGATCTGAGCGACACTGACTCGCCCAGGATCAATAATCTCGTAATTGCTGAGCTCCTGCGAGGTATACAGAACCAGCAAGATGAGAATTATACCGTGGCAGAAGAGTCAGGAAAGCAGCCCACACCAACAATGGTAATCATCGAGGAGGCCCACGAGTTCCTCTCGGCTGAGAGAATTCAGCAGATGCCGGTTCTCTTTCAGCAGGTAGCAAGGATTGCTCGTCGTGGGCGGAAACGTTGGTTGGGACTAACGTTTGTTACTCAACTGCCACAGCATTTACCGGATGAGGTGTTGGGCCTGATCAATAACTTCATTCTGCACAAGATTGCAGATGCTGGCGTCGTCAGCCGCTTGAAGCGCAGTATCGGCGGGATTGACGAGGGATTGTGGTCGCGACTACCCAGCCTCGCTCCCGGCCAAGCCATCGTTTCAATGGCAAGTATGGCCCGGCCACTGTTGGTAGCTATCGATCCAACTCCTTGTAAATTACGCATGGTGGACTAAAGGGATGAGATTCGATAACTGGGAGCGGAAGAGGCTCTGGAGTACTCTGAGCTAGAAGCTTCCGTGCCAACCAACGTTTCCATCTGCTATGCACTCCTGTGGGGCTAGCTTGAGCAGGTGCAAGCTACCCCCTCCAACCGAGGAATTGAAATTGAACAGATCCTCAAAGGGTCACTTCCTGTTAAGTGGAACATCTGAAAGGAGCTATACTTATGTTCTGTCCGATTTGCAATACTGATCCGTGTGTAATTCTGCCTGATGAGGCTCGAATACCTGAGGGATACGAGAGGTATAGTAGTTACCTCTACAAATCAACTTTCGGGGAGAATGGAAAGTTACAGGATCATGTCTCTGATGGTAAGCTTCTGCAAGTATACATGCATGCCGTCGCTCTTGGCCTTGAATCAGTAGATAATGACCCTCCTGAAAGAAACGATGATCGGCGGCCCTCCCAAGTTACAAATGATTACTGGATTTATGCCTATAGGCAGCAAGGCTTCTATCCAGAAGGCACGGAAGAAGGGTCAGGGAAGTGGATGGTGTTTGTGCCAAGAGACAAAGTAGATAGCATGTGGCACATCATCGCTGAAGCAGTCAGACAGGGACGCTTGGGACGCTCTGCAAAAGTTGCAACTGCCCGCCCTAACCGCAACGCAATCAACCCGAATGAGCATGTGATCTGTGTCTACACCTATAATCATGAAGATGTGGAAGATGTGATGCGTATTCGGGCGACATTGCGTGAGCTTGGAATCACCTGGAAAATCCCATATAAAACTGATAGCGCCACGAGAGCAGGTCTATACCAAGTCCGAGGCCATACTCGTATTAGTAAGTATTACGAATAGGACAACAGAGGAAAAATCACATGGCTCAGCAAGAAGACAGGCCGAAGCAATATCGCCTTACCATTGAGCTTGTTCCAAAAACGTGCTGGTATAACAATTTACGCAAAGTGATGTCACGAACAGCCTGGGATAAGCTGCGCAAACAAGTCTATGCTCAGTACCAGCATCGATGTGGTATTTGCGCTGCAACTGGACAACTACACTGCCATGAGATATGGGTGTATAACGACGAGGAACATATTCAGACACTCAAAGGCTTTATTGCTCTTTGTGAATGGTGCCACCATGTAAAACACCTTGGACACGCTGGCATCTTAGCAAGGGAAGGGAAGCTGGATTATGAGCGGGTGATTGCTCACTTTTTGAAGATCAACGGCTGTTCCAAAGAGGACTTTGAACGCTATACTGTGCAGGCCTTTACCCAATGGGAAGAGCGTTCTCGCTACGAGTGGAGAACTGATCTGGGTGAATATGCCCATCTTGTACCGCCTGCTAGGGAAGACCAGCCATGAAAGGCTTCGCTTATTCTGCTTAATATATCTACATGCTCCCTCTCGAAGTAGAAGAATTACTTGCTTGCTTGCAATTGCCAGCTTTTCTCTCTGAGAGCACTTCTTACTCATACCACCCTAATTCCTACTGTTCGCTCTCCTCCCGCACCTGCCGCATCCATTTCTTCGCAGTCGTCCTGCTCATGCCGAGTGCCTTGGCAACTTCACGGACTTTCGCAGTGGGATGTGCCGCCAGAAATAGCTTGATGCGCTGGTAATTGTCAATGGAGTGGCTGATGATGTTCCTTCTGGTTTGAGGTTGTGCGCTCTGGTTTTCGTCGTGGACCATAAATGCGCTCGGCCATCTCCTCAACCTTTTCCATGACCTCTTTGAGTACGGGCTTTTGCTGGAAAAAGATCACCTCGCTTGGTGTGTCTTGAAAGGCTTCTTCTGTGACGCTCAGCCCTTTATAGACGAGCAGGAGGAGATGCGCACAGTTGGCGGCGCGAACCTTTTCTACCTTGCGGCGCAGGTACTCTGGATGCCAGAAGCCGGCCAGCTCGATCAGTATTTTGCGCCGCTCATCCTGCTTGTCAATGAGGGCAAAGTCGGGGATCATCACGGTGTCTCCCAGTGGGAGCACTTCGTCCTCGCGAGTAAGCAGCCAGTGCCCGCGCTTGCTGCCGAACTTCTCCTCGAACTCACGCGCAAAGTCCGCTTCCAGGCGGCTATCAAATGCGCCGCTCTGCTTAAAATGTGTTTGCAAGGAAGATGTGTAATCAAGCCGGTAGGCTGCTGTTGTTGCCAGTTGAGGTGGATGCACTATCGCGGTCATGCGCCACTGCTCACAAAGCAGCAGCGCCGGTAAAAATGCTGCGAATTGCCGCCCGTAGCGGGTGGTTGCGCTGACGAAAGGCGAGATCGGGCCGTCGAGGTCGATGACATAGCCGTCGTGCTGCGATCGAATCCAGAACATCAGTTTAAACAGTTTCAAATATTTCCACAGGTCTTTGTAATTACTATGCACCTCGATCCGCACCTGGCTGGCCCAGTAGAGCACACCGCGCGCCAGCTCCAGGTTATAGCGAGCGATAAGCCCTTGCGCTGTCCATTCCGGCCCCAGGTCGCTGAGCAAATAGGTCGCAGGTCGATCCGCGAAAAGTGTTGTCTCTACCTGCTCTGGAGGGATACATAGTTCACCTGCCACGCTCTTCACTACTTCATCGCGCGTTTGCGCATGAAACAACTGTGGAGTCGTAAATACCGGGCCGCAGGCAAAGAGCCGCTCGCGCAACTGGACTGGAGGAAGTGGCGTTGCCAGGGGGGTAAAGACTGCCGCATCGGTGAGCACTTTGGCCAGGCCACGCACGACCACATAGTCAACGCGCTCGCCCATATAGCGTTCCAGGGTTTGATCCCAGGCCTCCTTCGGCTGATTCTTGTGCTTTCGTAGCAGTCCTAGCAGATCATTGGCAGTTTGCAGCCAGTATGGATCGTGCTCGTCAAGCATGTTGATCACTAGCTCTGAGCCGCGCAACTGTAGTCTCGGCCTGACAAGATCAGCCGTGAGCATCAATCGGCCTCCCGTCGTATACGCCGCCGTAAGGCCCTGCTTTCTTCAAGCGTCTTGCGAGCGATTACTTCAAAGAGCACGGCCTGCCTGTTCTCGACCTTGCGCAGCACTCGTCCCAGCCGCTGGACGTATTCGCGCTCGCCCGATGTGCCACCCAGCACGATAGCGATCTTCGCTTCCGGCACATCGACACCTTCGTTCAGGACTTTGGAAGTGACGATCGCGCGATAACGTCCTGTTTGAAAGCCATCGAGAATATGCTTGCGCTCGGCTGCGCTGGTTTCGTGGGTGATAGCCGGAATGAGATGGCGGTGAGCAATCTCGTAAACCACTGCATTGTGTTCGGTGAAGACAAGCACGCGCTCGCTGGCGTATTCGCACAGCAGGGCATCGAGCGCCGTAAATTTTCCCTGGCAACTACCAAGCAACTGCAAAAGGCGCTGGCGAGCGAGAAGGGCGCGGCGCGCCAGCGCGTCAGTAGCAGAGAGGCGCATCAATTCTATGAGCCATTGCGGGCCATGACGCTGTGGTAATTGCCGCGAGCGCACGAATTCCATGTAGATCGCGTAGTCGGCATCGTATCGTACACGCTCTTCGGTCGAAAGATCGACACGTATGCGCTCCGTGCGATAGTGTGCAAGTTGCTTCCCAGCGAGGTCCTCAATCCGCTTCGTATAGACAATTGGCCCGACCAGGTCATCTACACGCCAGCGACCGCCGGCCTGTTCATGCTCTTCGGGATAGGTTGCTGTCAGCCCTAAACGCAGCGGGGCCGGCGCCATCAGAGCAGCTTCCCCCCAGCTAGGCGCGGGCAGGTGATGCACCTCGTCAAAAATAATCAATTTGAAAGCGTTGCCGTACTCGGCCATCAAGTCGCCTGCCGAGTGGTAGGTGGTGACGGTGAGCGGCAAGATATTCTTCTCGCCGCTGTAATAGACACCTATCTCAGTGGCAAAGGCGTTGACCAGCCGCGCATACCACTGGTGCAGCAAATCAATGGTTGGAGCGACGACCACGCTCGAGCGATTCACGCGGTGGATGGCCTGGATAGCGACAAATGTTTTGCCTGCTCCTGTCGGCAGCACAATGCTCCCGCGCCTTCCCGCTTGCTCCCAGGCAGCCAGCGCAGCCAACTGGTAATCGTGCGGCTCGCGCATCTCCTGCAAGGGAAGATTGAGCGCTTGCCAGCGAGGAACAGTATCGCGAACTCCCTGATCCTGCAAGTAAGGCTGGAGCGAGCCATAATGGTAGCCTTCGCAGCGCCAGCGCTCTTTGATCAGCTTGAATGGCGCAGGAGGTCGCTCTTGCGCATCCACGTCCCGCAGGACAAGCGTACCGCCCTGGTAATACACCGACTTACTCATGCACTATATGATAACAGAGTTATCTTGCGAAGGCTAGAGTATTTGTTCCAATTGAAAGCCCTGACACCTATATAGCATGTATTCCGTATAGACACTAGAAACAAGAGAGGAGCTATGGCCAGCAGAGGTGCCAGGAGGAGCATATCATGGTATTAGCGCGCTTCCTTCTGGGAATCCCGGTCTCTACCACCCACGTCATTTCCTCGGCCATCATGGGTATAGGCGCGACCAAAAGGTTGTCGGTCGTTCGCTGGGGGATCGCGGGGCGCATTGTCCTTGCCTGGGTAGTAACAATTCCCGCATGCATTGCCCTTGGCCTGGCCATCTACTACCTGCTGCATTTCATCACAGGCATGAGGTAAGGAAAGTCGAATGCTTCAACCATGTCATCCTGAGCGAAGCGAAGGACCTCTCTCAATCGTTGAAGTGGTACAGGCAATTGCCCAGGCACGCCCATGTCATCCTGAGCGAAGCGAAGGATCTATCTCGATGGACACAGAGATGCTTCGCTGTGCTCAGCATGACAGGTCGACGCTCAGGATAACAAGCATGCTACATAATGAAAGCGAGGTGAACGCAATGGCTAGTGAAGCAACCCCCACGCGTGAGCAGGTGGAAACGCTTATGGCGCGTGTCTTTGCCCTGGTTCGAGCATGCCCTGCAGGGCGTGTGACGACGTATGGCTGGATCGGGAAAGCTTTGGGCTACCCGCGTGGCGCGCGCATGATCGGCTGGATGATGAACGAAGCGCCAGAGGGTGTGCCGGCGCAGCGTGTTATCAATAGCAAAGGCGAGTTGTCCGGTAGCTGGGCATTCGGCCAGCGTGGCAAGATGCGCCAGTTGCTGGAGGCCGAGGGCATCACCTTCACGGAAGACGAACGGGTGGACCTCAAACGCTATGGCTGGGACCCCTCACGCGATCTCAGCGGAGAGGGGTTGAGAAGCATTCTGGATAATGCCAGCCACATCGCTGTCACTGCCAGCCCGCGCCTGCTGCATCTCCTGCGCAGCGATCCGGCCTCGCCACTGCGCGGTGTGCCACCAGCACCATAAACACACTTGCCCCAGAGTGGTATCATTACTCTGAATAGACTGGTGTTTTTTGAGATCTTTTGCTCTTGTGGGAGAAAGGGCCAGAAGGAGATGTATGCGCTGAGCGATCGCGTCAGGCTAGGAATCCTATGCTTTCTGCTGCTCGTCGTGCTGGGATTTCTGGCCTATACAACGGCAAATACCTTCCAGGCGGTTCATAGCTTCCAGCAGCAGTATAAGGCGGTCAAAGAGAAAGATGTGAGCGCCATTCGCCCCTGGATGACCATTCCCGTGATCTCCCGTCTTTACCATGTCCCTGAAGACTACCTGTACCACTCGCTTAATGTGAGCAATCCCGCTCCGTTCCGTAAAGCGACGCTCTACGAGATAGCGAGCAATAAAAAGCAGCCGGTAGACAAGGTCATACATACCCTTCAGCAAGCTATCCTGGCCTACCGGAAGGCTCATCCCACCCCGACGGCAACGCAGCATACCGGTAGGAAACCTCTTACACCAGCGCCAGGGAGAACAAAATATTGAATGCGTTCTTTCTCAGTGCGCTGCAGCACTATGGGTACCTGGCGCTCTGGTTGATCGTTTTCCTTGCTTCCGCCGGCGCCCCCGTTTCTGGTACGCTGCTGCTCTTCGCAGCGGGAGGATTTGCTGCTCTTGGTGATCTCAACCCATTTATCCTGTTCCCGGTTGGTCTCAGTGCGGCTGTGATGGGAGACAATTTTACCTACTTCATTGGCCGGCGCGTGGGACCTCCCCTGCTGTCATGGCTTGAGCGGCAAAGGCGCTTCCGTTGGATTAAGCCTCAGGCCGTGGCGCGTGCGCGTGTCTACTTCCAGCATAGAGCAGCATGGACAATCTTCATTACCCGCTTCCTGATCGTCTTTCTCGGTGGCCCAATAGATCTGGTTGCTGGGTTGGACCAATACCCATACCGTAAATTTCTCTTCTGGGATGTGCTTGGCCAGATACTGGGAGTAATTATTCCTGTGGGCCTGGGGTATGGTTTTGCTGCAAGCTGGGAGGAAATAGCGGGTGTTTTTAGAACCTTCTCATACCTCATTCTCGCCTTCGTGGTCGCTGTTATTCTTTTTGTTCTGCTTGTGCGCAGGATACGCCAGCGTAGACGAGCCAGGATTACCCAGGCCGAGGTGACTGAGGCGCTTCAACAGATCGAGAGCAAAGCTAAGCAGGATACGGGGCCTTTACCTCTCCGTGATTCCTCTACCCCTCCGTGATTTAAGAACCAATGAGGCAGGCATTGAAACCGACCATCTTGATTCTTACCACTCATACTGGGGGAGGACACCTCAATCTCGCTCAGGCGCTGAAGGATATGCTAGAGTCCACTTATGACGTTGCTCTTGTAGATCCACAGCCTGATATTGTTGATCGCTACTACACAGTCGTCAGCCGGCATTTTTTGAAACTGTGGGACTGGCAATTTACTTCCACCGATAATGTGCTTGCCGCATCGTGCTTACATGGCATAGTGACGCTGCTTAGTCGCAAGCGCCTGCACGGCATCATTGAGCACGTCCAGCCTCAACTCATTATTACAACGCACGAATTTTTATCGTATGCAGTTGCCCGCGCTATCGAGCGAAGTTCAAGGCGCGTTCCGCTTGTCTTCCAGCTCACCGATCTGGGGCGGTTGCACATGACGTGGTTTATTGAAAAGCATGCCGATGCCTACCTGGCCCCAACACGTGAAATCTTCTCCCAATTGGTTGAGCGAGGCCTCGATAAACATCGCCTGTACCTTACGGGAAGGCCGGTGCGCCGCCAGTTTTTAGAAGTCTCTCCGAGTAGGAGAAGTAAAATACTGGAGGCGCTCAAGCTTGATCCGGCTGTATTTACCATCTTTCTCCAGGGAGGCGCGAAGGGGTCTGCGGGAGTCGATCGGACTATCGACAGGATATTGAGCACGGGAGTACCTATGCAGGTGATCCTGGCGGTTGGTAATAACAAGGAAATGGCTGCGCGGTATGCGCATACAGAGAGGGTGCGAGCGCTGCCTTTTACCGAGGTGATCGCTCCTTATATGGCAGCGGCGGATGTGATAGCCGGTAAGGCAGGAGCAAGTTTTATAGCCGAAGCATTCACGTTAGAGAAGCCTTTTGTCGTCACAGCCTTTATCCCGGGCCAGGAGGCTCCCAACCTGCAATTCATCGAGCGGCATAACCTGGGCTGGGTTTGCCTGGAAACGGCAGCCCAGCAAGAGCTATTTGCCAGGATAGCGTGCAAGCCAGAGATGATCGCCGGAAAGATGGAGAGCATCCGGGCCTATAAAGCCTGGAATATGGAGGCGAACCGCAATATTCCCCCTCTTATTGACCGCCTCGTTGATACTGCTTGATGATCGTTGATTCCACCAACTATTGGATGCCGAGGTGAGGGCGATGCTTGCCATCGCCCCTATCCTCAATGATGAAGCGATCCCCGATTTTTGGTAGAGCCATGATCGCTCACCACGAATCGGGCTGAGACAGTTCGTTTTTTGTCACGCGCCAGTTGACGGTCGGCATGATCAGGTTTCTGTCGATGCGTTCGCGATGCTTGATAGCAAGCCTGATCAACTCTTCGAGGACAGACTCATTCAGTAGATGTGGTTCAAGGCCCAGGTCAATCAGCCTGGTATGAGCGGCGTTGTAGTAGTGCTGCTCTGCCTCGACACGGGGATTGGGCAGGTGCTTGATCTCTGCTTCCAGCCCGAAGTGCTTACTTTGGGCAACGACCATTTCTGCCAGCTCGAGCAGCGAGAATTGCTCAGTGATCTGGTTAAAGACGCGGTACTCGCCTTCTGTAGGGGGCGATAAAATGGCCAGCTCGATGCAGCGGATAGTATCCCTCAAGTTAATATATCCGCGAGTCTGCCGGCCTTTGCCATATACGGTGAGGGGATAGCCGGCAGCAGCCTGGACACAGAAGCGGTTCAAGGCGGTGCCATAGATCTGGTCATAGTCGAACCGTGTCGCCAGCCGGGGATCCAGCGTCGTCTCACCGGTCTCCACGCCATATACAACGCCCTGGTTCAGGTCGGTAGCGCGCAGGCCCCAGATTTTGCAACAAAACATGATGTTGTGGCTGTCGTGGACTTTGCTAAGGTGATAGAATGAACCGGGTTGTTTTGGATAGGGCAAAATGTCCGAGCGGCCCTTATGGTGGATTTCGATGAAGCCTTCTTCGATATCGATATTCGGGGTGCCATATTCGCCCATGGTACCGAGTTTCACGAGGTGGCAATCAGGAGCAAATTCTTTTATGGCGTACAGCACATTGAGCGTGCCGGCAACGTTATTTATTTGCGTGAAGACGGCGTGCTTGCGGTCAATCATGGAGTATGGCGCGGAACGCTGTTCGGCGAAGTGTACCACTGCCTCAGGCTGGAAATCGCGAAAGATGGCGGCAAGCGCTTCATAGTCCATCGTGTCGCCAATGTAAAACTGGATCTGCCGGCCAGAGACTTCTTTCCAGGCAGCGACACGTTCATAAAGAGAGTAGATAGGAATCAGGCTATCGAAGCCACGTTCAAGGTCAAAGTGCCTGCGCATGAAATTGTCGAAGATGGCGATATCATGCCCTTTGCTGGAAAGGTAGAGTGATTGCGGCCAGCCGAGGTAGCCGTCGCCGCCGAGTATGAGAATACGCATAGAACCTCCCCGATCGAAATGTAGTGAAACGAGTAACCCTTTTTGCAGGGGATGACTCGCAAGAAGAATCCCCCAGGATAAATACGTATGAGGAACCTTCTTCAGTTGAATCATAACTTAACATATTATGACTATTTCGTCACGGGGTCATAGGTTATTATGTATTGCCTTGCTGGAGAATCTGCTGGACGACAGTTTTGACGAGATTGGATGGGATGGCAAAACTGACGCCGTTGGCGGCAGTATTGGTCTCTGTATCGACAGCGGTTAATGTAGGGATGCCAACAACCTGCCCCTGCAAATTGATCAGAGCACCGCCACTATTGCCGGGATTGACGGCGGCATCGGTCTGGATGGCCTGGGAGATCGTAGTCCCGTTGGATTCCATCACACTCCGGTTGAGGGCGCTTACGATGCCCTCCGTGGCTGTCTCGGTGATCCCTAGCGGATTGCCAATGGCCAGCACCTCTTGTCCCACAACCAGCTTGGATGAATCGGCCAACTGGGCAACGGTCATATGGGCGAAGGGAGCAATGCGTACCACCGCCAGGTCATCGGCCGCATCGGTGCCAATCAGTTGCGCCTGCTCTGTGCTGCCATTGTAGAGAACCACCTGGATACTCTGTTCCCCGCTCACCACGTGGTTATTGGTGACGATATCCCCATTTGAGTCAATAATGACTCCTGAGCCAATCTGCTCCCCCTGTGCCGTCGTTACCTCGAGTTCGACGACGGCCGGCTCGACCTTAGCAATGGCGGCTTCTTGCAGGGCCTGGATTGACGTTCCACTGGATGAGGTAGCCGTTGAGGTTGCTGCTGCTTTCGTACTGGTGCTGGCACTGTTGCTGTTGTGTGCGTACTGCCACCCAGAAAACAGGCCCACCCCGAAGATGAGGGCGAGGACGAGCGAGAGGAGTACGATTGCTCCTGCCCGGCCAGGCCGCTTCCGTGGTGGCGTTGTCGGCGAGGCTACTGGTCCCGGTGGATAGCCGGGTGGCTCGATTGTATCCTGCTCTATGGTAGCGTGCGCGGCTGGAGGAGCATCTAAGACTCCTACCGGCGCAGGTGATAGCGGTTGATAGCTGAATGAATATGGTTCATATGGTTCGTATGCTTCATTCTCTTCGTAAAGCATAGTTATTACCCTCTGCTTTCTTTCTATGCAAACACACACTTTTTTCGCTAGACAACTTTCTGTCTTCAGGCTAGCCCATGAAGATCAAAAAAAGTGCAGGAAACTGTAAAAAGACTGTGAGATTCCAATTCTATTACTCAAAGCAAAGGGTTTAGCCCGGCAGGTGGAAGGGGACGGTCGTGACGACCACCCTCGGCAGGGGGCGGAGCGCATGACGCAGTTGCGACGCGGTCCGATTGTGCAGGAAGCGGTGCCACCAGTGCCTCACGACGATCTCCGGCAGGATCACCGTCACCGTCAGGTCGGGACGTTGCCGATGCAACACCTCGATGTAGTTGACCATCGGCGCGACGAGCGCGCGGTAAGGAGAGATGACGACCTCGAGCGGCAGATGGTCGCCCCAGGCGTGCCAGTACTCGCGAAAGCGCTCAGCCTCTTCCTCGGTCGGGCTCAGGTGTAGCGCGAACAGCGGTTGTTGCAGCGAGGTGGCGTATGCCAGGGCGCGTATGCCGGCACGATCCAGCGAGGCGACCGGCACAATCAGCAGGTGGTGGATCTCCACAGGCGTTTCTTCAGCCTCGGTCTCGCGATCCTGTGCTCTCAGCGCACCACGCACTGCCCCGGCGCCTGTGCTCGGCGTGAGCATACGTGCTGGAACCTCCATTGGACCTGCCTCGAGCGCGAGCGCCTGAGCGGCCAGGTCGTAGTGGCGCCGGATGCGCAGCGCGACCAGGATGACCAGCCCGGCGATGAGCAGGGCCACCCAGGCGCCCTCGGTGAACTTCGTGATCCCGGCGGTGAAGAAGACGATCGCCGAGAGGACGCAGCCGGTAGCGTTGAAGAAGAGGCTCCTTCGCCAGTGAGCGTCGTGCCGGCGCCACCAGTGAACCACCATGCCGGCCTGCGACAGCGTGAAGGCCAGGAAGACTCCGACCGCGTACAACGGGATCAGGGAGTCGGTCTGGCCAGCGAAGACGATGTAGATCACCGCCGCCACGACCGAGAGCAGGATGATCCCATTGCTGAAGGCGAGGCGATCGCCCATGCGTAAAAAGAGCTTTGGCGCGAAGCGATCGCGCGCCAGCAGGAAAAGCACACGCGGGAAGTCATTGTAGGCGGTGTCCGCCGCCAGCAGCAGGATCGCCGCCGTCGCCGCTTGCGTGAAGATATACAGGAAGCCCGATCCAAAGGTGTAACGGGCCAGCTCCGAGAGGACGGTCTGGCTTGTCTTTGGCACCACGCCGTCAAGTTGGATCAGCGCGATTGTGCCCGCGAACAGCGCGATCAGCAGGCCCACCATCCACGAGAGCGTCGTGCGGGCGTTGCGCCACTCGACGGGCTGAAATGCCGGCACTGCATTGGAAATGGCCTCGATGCCCGTCATGGCCGTTGACCCCGAGGAAAAGGCGCGAAGGAGCAAGAGTATACTGACTCCCTCTGTTGCGGTGAGTGCTGGCGCCGGAGCCGGGTGGAAGCCCCGGCCGGCAGCCTGAAAGAGCCCGGCGGCGATGAGCATGAACATCGCCAGGATGAATGCGTAGGTTGGAGCGGCGAACAGCCAGCCGGCCTGGCGCACGCCGCGCAGGTTCCCGACGAGCAGCACGGCGATCACGCCGGCACCGATCGGCACGGTGGCTGGAGCGAGCGACGGGATTGCCGATGTGATTGCTGCGACGCCTGAGGCAACCGAGACGGCGACGGTCAGGATATAATCGGTCATCAGGCCGGCCGCGGCGACCAGCCCCGGCAGGCGGCCAAGGTTGGCGCTAGCCACGATGTATGATCCACCGCCGTGGGGATAGGCGCGGATCGTCTGGCGATAGGAGATGCCGATGGCCAGCATCAAGAAGGCGATCACGGCAGCGATCGGCAGTGTGTAGCCGAGACCAGCGCTGCCGGCGAGGACGAGAATGACCAGCATGGCCTGGGGTCCATAGGCGACCGACGAGAGCGCATCAGCGGAGAGCACCGGCAACGCCACGAGCTTGCGCATCCGCTCCTGTACCAGCGCGGTGCTTTTGAGCGGGGGGCCAATCAGGATGCGCCTCAGGTCGTAGCCGAGGCGACCGGGCAGCGACGATGGTACCTCAGCCGCGCTCGTCACCTCGACCGCGGATGCCTCTCCGGTTCGCAAGGAAACGCGCACAAAACGCCCCAGACCCGCCGGCCGGATATCCATGGGAGCAGGATAGCTCCCCAGATCGGGATCCACGGGCAACGCCTGTCGCCATACCTCAGGAGCAGCGCATACCCGCTCCCATTCCTGCCCGAGGCGCCGTAAGGCACTGAGCTGGCCCTCATCGAGGGCAGGTAGCACCTCCGAAGGGTTCGGCGCACTGGCATCCTGCTCCTGCTGGGGCTGGCCTTGGTCGCCGCCCCCGGTGCTTTCAGCAGTGCCGCCAGGCAGAACAGACTCGTTTGCCGGCTTCTTCTCCATAACTTAATCCGCGTTTCTAATGCACATACAGCACCAACAGCCCCATCAAATCAAAACCCGGCAGAACTAATATCAAAACCATACTCATAAGAGCAGCATACCGCTCTGCCATGCATTTCCCATCTATGCTAAAGCTCTCCCTTCTTGGCTATTCCTCCCACATTCTACGTGAGAAGCGCTCTGCCTCGCAAGAAGGGTGAGTCCCTGGTGAATCCAGCATAGTCCTGGACGCGCCAGGGAGTGAATCCCGCAGCCAGCAACTGCTGAATGGTAACGCGTTGGAAAGCATCTTCGTATATCTGGAAGGACGCAGGAAATTTTTCTGCTGGCGAAGAGAGAAAAACGTGACAAGAAATATACATTATAGGTGAATATAATGCTGAACAAACCGAACAATATAAACAGAATCAAACTATTATGGATTGGGAGCATCTGCCTTGTGATCCTGCTCTTTATCCTGAGCGCCTGCTCAGTAACAATCACGAGCAGCCAGACCACTCCTACCCCGGCTGGCACCGGCGCTGCTGGCGCTACTGCTACAGAGGATCAGATCGCACAGGCCGTTTTTCAGGCCATCAATAAATCGCGCGCTGCCAATGGCCTTCCTCCCTTGAAGTGGAGCACGGCCCTGGCCAATAGTGCAAGGCAGCACGATCTGGCTATGCAAGCGGCCGATACCCTGGCCCACCAGGTGCCAGGAGAGCCAGCCCTGGGTGATCGCGAAAGACAGCAGGGTGTCAACTGGATATGGGCAGCAGAGAATATTGGGGAAACCAATGAGCAAACCGTTAATGGAGCTCTGGCTCTTCACCAGGCCATGATGAACGAGCAGCCGCCCAATGATGGTCATCGCCAGAACATCCTGACCACCAATGGCAACATCGTCGGGGTCGCTATTCTCATTGATCGGCAACATGGAGTGCTCTGGCTGACTGAGGATTTTGCACAAGTGTGAGCAATCATGAGAATTTTCTCATACAGTTCTCATTAAAATCCAATCTTTATAAGATAGAGTATTGACAAGAGATGGTAACAAAAGAGGAGAAAAGCAGTGCATATTCTTGTGGTAGAGGACGAGCAGCGCCTGGCGTGCCTGCTGCGGCGCGTCCTGCTGGAAGAGCGCCATACCGTCGATCTGGCACATGATGGGAACGATGGCTTGTATCTTGCTCTCAGCGATACCTATGATGTGGTGATTCTTGATGTCATGCTTCCTGGGATTGATGGGCTTGAGATCTGCCGCCAGATGCGTGCCGAACATATTATGACGCCGGTGCTGATGCTGACAGCGCGTGGAGCAGTCGAGGATCGCGTGACGGGTCTCAATGTGGGAGCCGACGACTATCTCACCAAGCCTTTCGCCATGGAGGAATTGCTGGCACGCATCAATGCGCTGCTGCGCCGCCGCGATCGTCGTTTTGATGAGACGCTCCAGCTCACGGTGGTACATTGCGCCTCTCCAGCGTCCCCAATCAAGGAACAACGGTGACGCTCACGCTGCCCCTGGCAGGGAGAACTTCACCTGAGCAAGCAGCCGGTGCACCTTTGCCAGAATATCTGTAAGGGCCGATTTTGAACTTTTACAAACAAGATCGGTAACCCACTATGTCATGTTGAGCGAGTGAGCCGAAGCCCTGAGCGAGTGAGCCGAAGCCCTGAGCGTAGCGAAGGGGAAGGGGAAACATCCGCTGCCCATCACTGGAGATCCGCAGGCTTCGCTCAGGATGACATGCATTACCGAATTTGGTCGTTAAACTTCATTATCGGCCATAGGAGCCGACACGTTTTCCTGTTTCCAATCGCATTACAGCCGGGCACCAAAACGACGGGTAGGACGCGAGCGCTCGCGTCCTACCTAGAGATGCTAGCGACTTGAGGCTTACGCCTGCCCAACATCAGTAGGGCTGCCTTCGCTGGTCGCCTGCCCCTGACCAGAACTGTAGATCATGTCAGAGAGTTCCTTACGCGAGCGATCAAGGAAAGCGCGTAGCTGTGAGAGGCGCTCCCTGTTCTCGATCGCGCCCCTGCTGGCTATAGCGAAGAGCCGGGCCACTTCCATAGCCTCAGCGCGCAGCGCCAGAAGCTCATCGGGTGCGCCCCAGTGCCGTCCCCAGCCAAATCCACCGCCGAAGCCACCGTGATGATGCCAGCCATGCCAGGGGCCAAAATGGCCACCAAACCCAAATCCGCGCCTGAAGCCGAAAGGACCGCGCGGGCCAAAGCCACGCCATGGGCCGCGTGGCCCTGGTCCCTCACGCATCCAGGGAGGTGTCCAGCCTTCCCAGTTCGCTTCCTCTGCGGAGTCGCCAGTTGGCCTGTTCCATCCACCAAACATTGTTTTTCATCTCCTTTCGTTTGAGAAAACTTTGCGATATATCGCATTTACCTGGTGAAACATCGCGATATATCTTTCTATTCCCATTTACGATATATCGTATTGTAAGTTGCAAGTCAAGGGCTATGATTTCGACATTTCCCCTAAGCATAAGATAGAATAAAAATACAGAGTGCTTATAAAACCAGCAGAAAAGAAGGGCAACCCATTTATGAAAGATCACAAACTGACTATGCGCAAAGCAATCGGCTGGGCATCGCTGGCATATGGCGTATTCACCGCCATTTCGATCATTGGCCCGATCGTACTTGAGCGACTCTGGTCGCGGCGTGGATAGGGCAAGCGAGCACGATCATTGCGTGAGTATATAACCGCAAGGGGAGCGGCGCCCGTGTATGGTAGTGAGAGGGCTTGCCCCTCTCATTGGAAAGGAAGGAAGCAGAAAATATGGATCTACAACCACTGACACAGCGTTCCGCCTGGAAAGCGCTGGAAGAGCATTACTTGAAAATGCGTGACGTGCATCTCCGCACGCTCTTCGGCAGTGATCCTGAGCGCGGCAAGCGCTTTGCGGTCGAAGCAGCCGGGGTCTACCTCGACTACTCGAAAAATCGCATCACCGGCGAGACGCTGCGGTTACTTTTGCAACTGGCCGAGTCAGCGAACTTGCGCGAGCGTATCGACGCCATGTTTCGCGGCGAAAAAATCAATGTCACCGAACAGCGGGCCGTTTTGCATGTGGCCTTGCGCGCGCCAAAGGGAGAATCCATCGTCGTGGACGGGGAGGATGTCGTTCCCCGGGTTCACGCAGTACTGGAGAAGATGGCGAATTTCTCCAATAAAGTACGCAGCGGCGAATGGACGGGCTATACCGGAAAACGCATGCGCAATATCATCAACATTGGCATAGGCGGCTCGGATCTCGGCCCGCACATGGCCTATGACGCATTACAGTACTACTCTGACCGGAATCTGACCGTGCGCTTCATTTCCAATATTGATGGGAACGAGTTCGTGGAAGCCATGCGCGATCTTGACCCGGCTGAGACGCTCTTCATCGTCTCCTCCAAGACGTTCACCACGCTGGAGACCCTTACCAACGCGCATACAGCCCGCAATTGGTGCGTTCGCGCTTTGGGAAGCGAGGAGGCGGTCGAGAAACACTTTGTGGCTGTCTCGACGAATGCTGATGAGGTGAAGAAATTTGGCATTGATACGGCCAATATGTTCGAGTTCTGGGACTGGGTCGGCGGGCGCTACTCGTATGACTCGGCTATCGGCCTCTCACTGATGATCGCCATTGGCCCAGAGCATTTCTATGAAATGCTGGCCGGTTTCCACGAGATGGATGAGCATTTCCGCACAGCGCCTTTTGAGCGCAACCTGCCGGTGCTCCTGGGACTGATCGGCATCTGGTACAATAACTTCTTCGGCGCTGAGACCGTGGCCATTCTCCCCTACGATCATTACCTTGATCGCCTGACGCCCTACTTCCAGCAGCTCGATATGGAAAGCGACGGCAAACACGTCGATCTGGAGGGCAGGCGGGTCAATTACCAGACAGGGCCAATTATCTGGGGGCAGCCGGGTACCAACGGCCAGCACGCCTTCTACCAGTTGATTCACCAGGGCACCAAGCTTATCCTCTGCGATTTCATCGGCTTCTGCCAGGCGCTCAACCCGCTCGGTCGCCACCACGATCTGCTGATGGCCAACTTCTTCGCGCAGACCGAGGCCCTGGCATTCGGCAAAACAGCCGAGGAGGTCGCCAAAGAGGGCGTGCCGGCCTTCCAGATTCCTCATCGCACCTTCGAGGGCAACCGTCCTACCAACACCATCCTGCTGGATCGTCTGACGCCGCGTGCGCTGGGAAGACTGATCGCGCTTTATGAGCACAAAGTGTTCGTCCAGGGAACCATCTGGAATATCGATTCCTTCGACCAGTGGGGCGTCGAACTCGGCAAAGTGCTGGCCAACCGCATCATCCCCGAGCTTGAGAGCAAGGAAGAACCCAAACTCTCGCACGATAGCTCGACCAATACACTGATAGCGCGATACAGGGAGCTGCGGGGAAGCGAGGGGTAAGGCTTTACGACAACCC
>CADDZH010000027.1 GCA_902812455.1 Chloroflexota bacterium
ACAGTGTGCTTGGTAAAGGGTATATCTTTTGTACCCCTTATTTCTCCTGCTATGGTTGTTTTTCTCCTTTAATGGGGATGGCTTTTGTTACTCAGACGATGTACCATATAACTGAAGATGGTTGCGATTCGCCTTGCTCTGCTCTCCAAAAAGGTCTATTACTACAGCAAGGGTCTACTTTCACCAGGAGTCAGTCCATACACTGCTCCATAAATCTTTAAGGTTTTCGTAGCTTACCCGCTGGATCGTAGAAAGGCTCACCAGGAAGACGTAGTTTCCCTGCGGGATCGACCCAAGGCTCGCCGGGAAAACGTAGTTTCCCTGTGGCATCAATGAAAGGCTCACCAGGGCGGCGCAGCTTTCCTGCCCAATCATAATAGCTCTCACCAGGGCGGCGCAGTTTGCCTGTAGTATCATAGAAAGGCTCACTTGTAGAATACATCTTGTGTACTCCATTCTATCTTCACTCACAATAGGTAAGCCTTTATCCACTGTCTCATGGATAATACTATACGATTATACCTCATGGAAACTGAAAATAGCTTTCCACAATTTCAACCAAACTGTCTGCCATACCATATAACTCTTGTTATATCCTACATTTAGGCTCATGGCGAGAGAGGCTATGTTTCAGTTTCCTCTACAGGCTGGCTAATACACTTCATTATTGCTACTTAGCGCAACCATGCGAACACGATTTTGATAGTTATATGGTACGTCGTACTTTTTCGTCAAAAAGACACTGACAGGCCGATTGCCCTTAAAAATTAGTGCGCCTTTAATAAGGGTTTCCCTTATTAAAGTTTCCTTTAATAGCGCTTCTCCTTATTAAAGTTTTGGCCACTTTCCTTTAATAATGATGATGATAGTATAAAAGTATCCTTTTCTTAATACCAGGTATTGGAGGGCATGGATGAGGTCTACACCACCACAGATTACGCTTGTTAAGGGGACTGAGAAAGAGCGACAAACACAGGAGCAACTGTTGCGTTTGTTTGAGCGCTATCCGCTCGATAAATGGCGATATACCGAGAAGGTGCGAATTGAGGAAGGGGTGATTCCGCATAGCCACCCGGTTCTAACTCTTAATACGCGCCACATAGATGATCCTGAGCAATTGTTGGGCACGTATATCCATGAGCAAATACACTGGTTTTGCTCGCTTGCCGAAAAAAATGAACAGCTATGGCTGGCAATGGAAGAGTTTCGCGAGATGTATCCGGGGCTGCCGGTAAAGCTTCCAGAGGGATGTGGCGACGAAATTTCCAACTACCTGCACTTCCCGGTGAACTATCTTGAATGTTTGGGATTAAGCGAGCTGCTCGGAGCCACAGAAGCACGCAAAGTAATAGGGCGCATCACTCACTACACGAAAATCTATGAACTGGTATTGAAAGATAACCAGCGCATTGGCGAGGTGATAACCAGATATGGGTTAATCCCACCTGAGAGGCCGCCCAAAAAGAAGGTTTTTATTGAGGTGACGTGAGCTGCCATCGCTATTTAGGCAAGGTTCAACAGTGAGTAAGAGTTCCTAACAATTTGAATAGTTACACCATGTCATGCTGAGCCCATTCCCCTTCGCTGCGCTCAGGGCTTCGGCTCACTCGCTCAGGGGAAACTCCGCGAAGGATCTCGTTCGACAGGCAGCGGATGTTTCCCCTTCCCCTTCGCTGCGCTCAGGGCTTCGACTCACGCGTTCAGGATGACATTGCTACGGCTCAGGGCAGGGACAAGCCCTGCCCCTAATGAATTTTGACAACCGAATAGGGTAATGGCCTGGAGGGGAGGAGCGCGAGGGCAAGCACAAGGCCCCCACGCCACGCCGCTCCACTCCTTGCCCCTACAGGGACGATCCAGTTCCTCATTCCCTCATGTGATCGGAAAAGTTCATCAGCATGGCATGTCCGGACTTTTTCTGTTATTGAGGAATTGCCATGTTCATATGAACCTTATCTTGGGATCAAATCTCTGAGTTCGGTTACAGGTCGAAGCCGTATTCTGGGTCTTCGTATTGCGTCGGGTCTGGCACCCCGGCGTCGCGAAACGCCTGTTTCCGCTCGACGCACGTGCCGCAGCGCCCACAATGCTTTTCATCGCCTTTGTAGCAGCTCCAGGTATCGGCATAGGGCACGCCGAGAGCAGCGCCCAGCGAGACGATCTGGTGCTTGCCCAGGTGGACAAATGGAGCCTCTAGCCGCAGGCCCGGCGCGCCGAAGCCCTCGACGGCCAGCCGTTGCATGGCATCAAAAGCCTGAATAAAGGCGGGACGGCAATCGGGATAGATGAAATGATCGCCGGCGTGAGCGCCCATAGCTACAAGCCGGGCATGTTCGGCCACCGCGACGGCGTAGGCCACCGAGAGCATGATGGCATTGCGGTTGGGTACAACTGTAATAGCCATATTGGACGCAGCATAGTGACCTTCCGGTACCGGAACAGCATCGGTCAAGGCCGAACCTTTGAGAAAACGGGTGATGCTGGTCAAATCGATTACATCGAAAGCCGCGTCAAGTCGCCTGGCACACAACTGAGCAAATTGCAGTTCTTTCTCGTGTCGCTGCCCATAATCGAAGGATAGCAGGTGCAAGTCATAGCCTTCTGCACGCAAGAAGTAGGCCAGCGTCACGCTATCCAATCCGCCGCTGACAATCGTAATAGCTTTAGGGCCGGATGCGGCCATAGATAAATCCTCCTCACCGTTTATGACATACTAGTGTATAATATACACGTTTAGGCAAGGTTCAAAAATGACCGAAAGAACTTGACAGTGAAAACAATTGCACCAGATCCTTCGCTTCGCTCAGGATGACATGGCCGGACTGTTCTGGTGAGTCAGGAATTGCCACATTCATTTGATCCTTGCCTTACAAGCCAAAATAAAGCGAGGAGTTAAGGGATTGAAGGTTTCATCCTGGTTTGTGGTTATTGCGGCAGTTTTTGTGACCTGCCTGATTACAGCCAATATTATCGCAGTAAAAATTATCTACCTGTTCGGATTTCTCGTTCCGGCGGGCATCATCGTCTTTCCCCTGAGCTATTTATTTGGGGATGTGCTCACCGAAGTCTATGGCTATGCAGCAGCCAGGCGGGTGATCTGGCTCGGCTTCTTCTGCAACCTGCTGGCGGTGATTGCATTTCTCATCGCTGGCATTGTGCCTGCCGCTCCCTTCTGGCATAACCAGGCTGCATACAACGCGATCCTGGGGTTCACCCCGCGCCTGCTGCTGGCCTCGTTCACGGCCTACCTGGTGGGAGAGTTTACCAACTCGTTTGTGCTGGCCAAGTTGAAGATCGCTACCAGAGGGCGCTGGCTGTGGACGCGCACAATCGGTTCAACATTTGTTGGCGAGGGCCTCGATACGCTGATCTTCATCAGCATTGCATTCTGGGGCATCATTCCGCCGCAATTCATGCTCACAACCATGCTCACCCAGTGGCTATTCAAAGTGCTGTATGAAGTGATCGCCACGCCGTTCACCTACTTTGTAGTGGGCTTCCTCAAGCGGCGCGAGAACCTGGATACCTATGATTACAGGACAAACTTCAGCCCGCTGCTTTTTTCCAGGCGGGAGACGGCGCGGGTGCAATGACCTTGACAAATTAGAACTGATATTCTATACTATCTTCGGAATCCCAACATTCGCTCAACCCATTTAACCTGATCGTTCACAAAGCATGATACTCAAAAAGGAGGAAATTTCGTGCCAAACCATCCCATCGTCCACGTCGAAATCCCGGCAACTGATCCTGCCGCTGCCAGCAAATTCTACGCAGACCTCTTCGATTGGAACATTCAAGTTGACCCAACCTTCAACTACCACATGTTCCAGGCAAATCCTGGCCCCGGCGGCTTTGTTCAGGTTGGTTCCGACCCGTCATACAAAATCGGTGAAGTCCTCATTTACGTCGGCACCGATGACATCGACGCCACCCTTGCCAAAGCCGAATCCCTCGGCGGCAAAACACTGCTTCCCAAAACCGAGATTCCCAACACCGGCTGGTTCGCCTTCCTCGCAGACCCCGCCGGCAATCGCATCGGCCTGTTCAAAGGCATGGGTCAGCAATCCATGTAGAAGCCCAATTACAAGGATGAACAAAATCATGCGGGAATAGCTGTAGTAGTCCGTCAAGTTTCATGTGACCGATACCATGTCGTGGCCTCCCTTGTGGGGGCCAGGCTTGCACCCACCACTTGAAGGTTGACAGACTAGTAGGGTCCCGATTGATCGTGGAACCCGATTGATCGTGCCCACGACAAACATCCGTAGGGGGCTCGATTTATTGCGTCCCTTGCGGATGATGAATTTTTAACAACTAAATTCGGTAAGGGGATGTTGTAGGGACAAGGGGCGGCTGAGAGGCTGGGCGAGGGCCTTGTGCTTGTCCCCCTCGGCAGCCGCGCACCGGGAGCGGCGGGGACAGGCACCAGACCCAGGCATCCCCTCCTCCGCACCCCCTGTCCCTACAGCACCGGGGCCACCGGTTCATTACCGATCCTGGTCGTTAAATTTCATCATCGGCCCCCGTCCTGGCCACACCACTAGCGGATTCATTTGTTCATGTTAATTTTCGTGCCAATAATGAACGTTTCCAGTCGGCGTCACCTTCGTCCACGTCTGCCCGCCATCTATCGTCTGATACAGCGCTTGCGTCGAATCAATCGCCCAGCCCTCTGCCTGCGACACAAAGTCGATCATGGCGATGGCCGCGTTCAGCTTGACGATGTACTGCATCCAGTGCTGCCCGCCATCGCTGGTGCGATATACTGTGCTATTGTCGTACTGATTGCTCGCCACGGCATAGGTATTGCCAGCGAGCCAGCCGTGAGCCGCATCAATAAAATCGATCAACCCAGCAATGGCTGGTGTAGAAACAGGTGTTGTGGAGCTCCAGCTTGCTCCCCCATTATGAGTGACGTAGATATTGAACACATCGCTTTGCGTGCCAGAGAGATCGACAGGCAATATACCATCGGTTGCATTGAAGAAGACGGGTGGCAGAATCGAGACCCCGAAAGCGTCTGCCGGCAATGGGATGGACTGGTGCTGCCAGATCACACCTCCGTCGTGTGTAATGTAGAGCCAGGCAAACTGTGAGACAGGACTATAACCCGTGACCCAGCCCGTGGTTGCATTCACGAAACTGATGCCAGATTTATCGCCACCAAACGGAAGTGCCGTGGGATTGTTCAGAGTGTTATAGCTGGAGACAGAAATCACCTTCCAGGTCGCGCCTCCGTCACTGGTATGCAGCACATCCACCGCCTCGCTGCCTGCGGCGGCGCCCTTGCCAACAAGCATCCAGCCAACCTGAGTGGTGATAAAATCGATCTGGCAATTCCCTATACACTGATCGGGGAGCTGTGTCTTCTTCCACGTCTGGCCGCCATCGCGTGTATGGTAGACAAAGAGCCTGGTGCCCTCTGTCACGGCTACCCATGCTGTCCAGGGGTTGAAGAAGTCTGTTCCGGCGAGAATAGGTGTCGAGGTATCGAACGGGGGAGAAACATCTTGCCAGCGGGTGACGCCTGCCGTGGTGTGTAATATGCGGTTAGTGTTATCGGCGACGGCCCAGCCCATTCGCGCATCAAACATATGGATCGCCTGTAACGCTACCGGTTTGCCAGGGACAGCCGTTCGCTTCGTGAACGCAGTCGATGTCGCCTGAGCTGGAATGGTATTGCTGGCTGTGCCTGGCATTTGCTGCCCGCAACTGGCCAGGAAGATAAGACTGCTGATGAGCATCAGAAAGAAGCAAAAGTGCAATGTGTGAAGAAGGCTTTTGTGCTTGTGATCATGGTGGTGTTTGTAAAAGAGATACATCCTGCTTCACCTCAAGACGAGCAAGTCTCTCGATCGCCTGGCCAACCGCATCACTGCAGCTAACCAGGCGCGCATCGACAAAGGAATTGCCCTCTTACGGAGCCTTCCCACACACGGCCCAGACGGTTACACCTATTGGGCTGCTATCGATGGAATTGTACAGCACTTCCCACCCATTATTAGCAGGAGCAGACACTGAGATCCAGGTCTCAATGGTCCTTGAGTTGACACTCCCTCCTCCGCCAAGCACCACCAGCCCACTAGGGCACGTGACCGATACATAGGTACCAGGCGTAATTGACTCAGTATGCGATACTATCCTGTATCTGGGCGGAGCCGCTGCAGATGGCCTCGCCAGCGTGAAGGCTGACAAAGCAATAACGGCGACGACGAGTACGAGAACTAACGAGAGACGCTTGAGCATAAAAACCTCCTGTAGTGAATAATCCTCATGACATTTACATAGAGCATTTCGTTATTTGTTGCTCTTCAATATAAGAAATGCAGAAGGCTGCCAGATCATCTCTCTGAAATTCAGCAATATTTAAAAGTGAAGCATTTCTTCTAATATAACCATCTACTTATATATTCCCTCACAAGTCTAAAAGCTTTTTCCTGGTATTTTTACCCTTGTTCATGGTACCCTTATGTCAAGAGCATGATCCAATCGCGCTTCGATGGATAAGGCAAAGCTAATATATAACACATGATAAAACAGAAGAGGAGATATAAGGATGAGCAGTCAACATGATGTATATGGTTTCGAGAATGAACATACAAATGGGCATGCCAACGGCAATGGCCAGTATGCCTTGAATGGCAGGAGCTACCTTGCCGAACAGCTCGCATCTGAGTGGCAGGGCAATCTCCGCTGGCAGGGCATCACACGCCCGTACACAGCCGGAGACGTTCTACGCCTGCGTGGCTCGATCCAGATTGAATATACGCTGGCACGTATGGGAGCCGAGCGGCTCTGGAATTTGCTCCACAGCGAGCCATACGTTGCCGCCCTGGGCGCTCTTACCGGAAACCAGGCTGTCCAGCAGGTAAAAGCTGGCCTGAAAGCCATTTACCTCAGCGGCTGGCAGGTCGCCGCCGACGCCAACCTCGCGGGCCAGATGTATCCAGACCAGAGCCTCTATCCATCAAATAGCGTTGCTGAAGTAGTACGGCGCATCAACAAGGCGCTCCAGCGAGCAGACCAGATCCAGACGGCAGAGGGCAAAGGCAATACCTACTGGTTCGCTCCCATTGTTGCCGATGGCGAGGCTGGCTTTGGCGGCCCGCTCCATGTATTCGAGCTAATGAAGGCCATGATTGAGGCCGGGGCTGCTGGCGTCCATTTCGAAGATCAGCTTGCCTCAGAAAAGAAGTGTGGCCACCTGGGTGGTAAAGTTCTTGTTCCTACTCAGGCCGCCATCCGCAATCTCGTGGCCGCTCGCCTCGCCGCCGATGTCATGGGCGTACCCACGCTCGTCATCGCCCGCACCGATGCCAATAGCGCCCGGCTCATCACCAGCGATATCGACCCCGTTGACCACGCATTCCTGACCGGGGAGCGCACGCCCGAAGGATTCTATAGGTTCAAAGGCGGATTGGACGCTGCCATTGCCAGGGGCATTTCCTACGCCCCCTACTGCGATCTCATCTGGTGCGAGACTGCCACGCCAGACCTGCAGGAAGCCGAGCGCTTTGCCGATGCTATTCACGAACAATACCCCGGCAAATTGCTGGCCTACAACTGCTCCCCATCCTTTAACTGGAAGAAGCATTTAGATGCTGAAACTATCGCCAACTTCCAGAAAGAACTGGCGAAGATGGGCTACGCCTTCCAATTCGTCACCCTGGCCGGCTTCCACGCCCTCAATTACAGCATGTTCAAACTCGCCAGAGGATACCGCGAGCAGGGCATGGCCGCCTATGCCAGATTGCAGGAGGCCGAATTCTCCCTCGAACCGCAAGGCTACACTGCTACCAAACACCAGCGCGAAGTTGGCACCGGCTACTTCGATGAAGTGGCCCAGATCATCTCCGGCGGTCTTTCCTCAACCACCGCTCTCACAGGCTCAACCGAAGCCGCCCAGTTCCATTAATCGCTCCAATGTTATACAATGGTAGGGCGCAATGCATTGCGCCCTACCATTTTTATCTTTGTTCCCTTTCGTGAAAGGAACACAGCCATGACGAACCAATTCAACTACCCAGAGGGCGTTGACATCACCGTCCCCGTCACCACCGAATTTGCCGAAATACTGACCCCTGATGCCTTGCGCTTCGTCGCAACGCTGATGCGTACCTTCGGAGGCAGGCGAGAAGAGCTTTTGCAGAGAAGGGCGCGGCGGCAGGCCGAAATCGATGCCGGCAATATGCCCGATTTCCTCCCTGAAACGGAGCATATTCGCAATAGCGAGTGGACGATTGCTCCCATTCCTGGCGACTTGCAAGACCGGCGTGTCGAGATTACCGGCCCTTCCGAGCGCAAAATGATCATTAATGCCCTGAACTCTGGCGCCAAAGTCTTCATGGCCGACTTCGAGGATGCTCTCTCTCCAACCTGGGAAAACATTGTGCAGGGCCAGATCAACCTGCGCGATGCCGTCAGGCGCACGATCAGCTATACCAGCCCCGAAGGCAAGCGCTATGCCCTCAACGAAAAAACAGCTACCCTGCTGGTGCGCCCGCGCGGCTGGCACCTGGTAGAGAAGCATGTGCTGGTCGACGGAAAGCCGATCTCTGGCAGCCTCTTTGACTTTGGCTTGTATTTCTTCCACAACGTCAAAGCGCTGCTTGAAAGAGGCACCAGCCCCTACTTCTACCTGCCCAAACTTGAGAGCCACCTGGAGGCCCGGCTCTGGAATGATGTCTTCGTGCTTGCCCAGCAGTTGCTCGGCATCCCAGAGGGAACAATCAAAGCCACCGTGCTGATCGAGACAATCCTGGCCACCTTTGAAATGGACGAAATCCTCTATGAACTGCGCGAGCACTCCTCCGGCCTCAACTGCGGGCGCTGGGATTACATCTTTAGCGCCATCAAGAAGTTTCGCAATATCCCTCACGTGATCTTTCCCGACCGCGCCCAGGTAACGATGACCACCCACTTCATGCGCTCCTACACTCTGCTCACCATCAAGACTTGTCACAGGCGCAATGCTCACGCTATTGGCGGCATGGCGGCCCAGATTCCCATCAAGAACGATCCCAAAGCAAACGAGGAGGCCATGGCCAAAGTGCGCGCCGATAAGCATCGCGAGGCCAATGATGGGCACGATGGCACCTGGGTTGCTCATCCTGGACTGGTCGCTGTCGCTATGGAAGAATTTGACAAAGTCATGCCCGGCCCCAACCAGATCGATCGCAAACGCGACGATGTGCATGTGACGGCCTCGGACCTCCTGGCGGTTCCCGACGGCACGATCACCGAAGGTGGCCTGCGCAACAATATCAGCGTCGGCTTGCAGTACCTGGAATCATGGTTGAATGGTTTAGGCTGCGTCCCCATTTACAATTTGATGGAAGACGCGGCTACCGTCGAGATTGCAAGGTCACAGCTCTGGCAATGGATCCACCATCCAAAGGGCATTTTGTCTGATGGCAGGAAAGTGACTATCGACCTGTTCCACCAGTTGTTAGATGATGAACTCGAGAAGCTCAGGAAGGCCATCGGCGAGCCAGAATTCTCCTCCTCGCGGAAATTCGCAGAAGCCGCCGGCCTGCTCGACAGCATCATCAGCAACGAACAATTTGTCGAATTCCTGACCCTGCCAGCCTATGAACACCTGGATTAACGGTTGATCCTTGTGATGCTTTAGATACGTATCGTATAATGGAATCGCAACCATGCGACGGGAGTGTGTTTGCCCGTCGCATCTTCATTAATGATGATATCTGAAGCATCGTATGGAAAGCGTACCTGCGAGCATCAAACTGCTCGTCATTGACATAGATGGCACATTATTAAATCCCGACGGGGATATTACACCCAGAACCCTGGCAGCCGTGCAGGCCGCGCAGCAGGCCGGCATCATCGTCACGCTGGCTACCGCCCGTCGCTACCTCAACACAGCTCAAATTGCAGCGCAGTTGGGCCTGGAAGGCGCGCTCATCGTCTATGATGGAGCAATGATCGTTCAGTATCCCCAAAATATCGTATTGGCCACTCGTCACTTGCAGCCCCCTCTCTGCCAGCAAGTCGTCGATATCATGGTGCGCCACCATGTCCAGCCCGTAGTTCATCCTGACCTGGGCTTGCAGGAAGAGATATGGACAGGCCCATCCGAATTCGATAATCTCTGGCTGGAAGCCTACTTCACAACCTATCCTGAGCAGACGCATCGCATGCCTTTCTCTTCCCTCTGTGCAAGCCATCCCGGCCCGCTGCGGGTCTTCGCCTTCGACTCAGAAGAGGTCATCAAACGTCTCATTCCTGAGATCGCTTCCCTTCCCTGCTCCTGGAATACTATTAAGCGTGGCAGCTACGGCTCTGCGGAATTGACCGTCATGGATCAGGGATGCTCCAAAGGCAGCGGGGTGACAACATTAGCCGAGGTCTTGCATATTCCCATGCAGCATGTCATGGCCATCGGGGACAATAACAACGATATTGAGATGCTTCGCGCAGTCGGCTGGGGAGTTGCTATGGGCCACGCCCCTGAAGCAGTCAAAGCTGCTGCAAAGGCTGTGACCGCCAGCAATGCAGAAGACGGCGTAGCGCAAGCCATCGAGCGCTACCTGGCATTACCAATATCTTTTAGCCATCGCCCTAGAAATGCAGGTTAACAAAATAGGCCGCCAATCACCTGTAGGGGCCGATGATAATGAAGATGAACGACCGAGATTGGGAATACACGTATATGGATGGAGCCAGGCGGGCGACCATAAAGGTCCACCCATCCACATCCACTCCCCGCTCGCCCCTACGATATATGTCATATGGTTACATGACAGATGGTTGCGATAAATCGGGTTCCACGATAAATCGGGAACCTACAGGTATTGGGCGCGTTTGGTAAGGCAGAGTTGCTCAAATTCTCGCAAGCGCACAACCTGCCGGTGATTGGGCGAAGCCTGCCAGCGCTTTTGCTTCACCAGCAGCATGGCATCCTGGGCGTGCATTCCCTCGTAGACAAGCACTGCGCAGGCCAGCAACACGCTCCGTCCCACGCCGTGCTCGCAATGGATCAGCACACGCCCTCCCTGCTTTATCCGCTCATCTGCCCACTTTGCCCCCTCAAAGAGTTGCTCGACACTGAGCGGGTAGGTATCGGGAGTAGGCAGGTGGAGCAGTTCAATATGCTCTTTCGCCATCGCGTCCACATCATCGCAATATTCCGCCCGCGTATCCACCACGTGCGTAATGCCCACACGTGCTAATGCCCGTATATCCGCAGGGCGCACACGCCCACCTACCGCTAAGTGGTCGCTTATCCAGCTCATATTCAGCCTATCAGGTAAGGGAACGCCGAGAGATAAGGCTATCTGCTCAGCTCGTGAGTCCTCAGGAAAAAGGTGGGCCGCTACCCGTGTCCACTGGCGGTAACCAAACCGCACAATGCCCGAAAAAACCCAGCGTGGGGTCGAAAAATGCACGCGAGGAGGCTTCTGCGCGACCTCCTCCTGGGTACTTTCCGTATCAGGCGGGGGCGGCGTCACTGTTGGATCAGACGACATACGTTCTCTCTATCTATCTATTCCACTGCAACATTCGCTTCAATACACAATCACACTCTATCATAGTATGATCTGGTTCTTGTGGTCAATGGTTGCCTTGCCCCCACAAGGGTTTACAGGGGTAGGTTTTTTGGAGGGGAGCGAAGAGCGAGGAGGCACGGGGACAAGCACAAGGCCCCTTCCCATCCTCGTCTCCACCCACAGCTTCGATACATCGAGCTTCTACAAGCCCCTACAGGCGACGATCCGCTTAAGAGGCCTGTTCACGGAACAACCTACCTTTGTGGCCCCCACGCCACAACCCAGCCACTCCTTGCCCCTACTTGTCTACTGACGATTTCGTATCAGGTGGGTCATACGGGCGCGAATGCCCTGCGAGCGCAAATGGGAGAGGCGGCGCATGACCGGGCTTTTGATAAAGTGTACTTGCGACATGCGCGGCAGCCTGCGTTGTAATACGCGCAACTGGACATCGGGATGCAGCGGGGTAAGTACAGGGCGGCGTTTGCGTCGCTGGACGTTTTGCCACACACTCGCTGCTCCAGGAGCGGGTAAGTAGCTCAGGATACACTCGGCAATATCAAAGGAGGCTCGCGGGCGGCTCAGTTGTTTGGCGCGTTCCAGTTGCTCCCTCAGTAAGTCAGAGCCTGGTTTGAGCAGCTTGCGCAGCGTATCCACCAGTTCAATCGAATCTCGTGCCAGCGTCCCCACTCCATGCTTCAGGACGTAGTCAACATTGCCTTCTTCCTGCCCGGGTATATAGCCGCTCAGCACGATAGGGAGATCGCAAGCCAGCGCCTCCGAAATCGTTCCCGGCCCGGCCTTGGTCACAATTACGTCCGAGGCATGCATCAGTTCCGGCATGTTCTGCACAAAGCCGAACACTTTGGCCGGTACGTGCAGGCTCAAGCGAGTTCGTTGCAGGTACGTGTACAGCCGCCTGTTGCGACCGGTCACAATCAGCAGTTGCGCCGGTAAGCGCGCGCGCGAAATAGCCCGCACGGCATCGAGCAGCCCACCGGAGCCCTCGCCCCCGCCCACCAGCAGGATCACCGGCATTCCCGCTTCCAGCCCAAGTTTCTTGCGCAAGTCTTCCTTGCTGGCTACCGGTCGCGTGAACTTGGGATCAATGGGCATACCCAGCACATGCACTCGCTCTGAGTCTAGTCCTCTCGCTAAGTAAAGCTGCTTTGCCTCTTCTGTGGGCACAATACATGCGTCCACTCCCGGAGCAAACCAGGCGTGATGAATGCTCACCAGATCGGTCACAACGGTGATGAAAGGGATATGCACACCCAGGTCTTGCAATACGCGCACTGTGAAGTGGTTGAGCAGCGGGTGAACGGAGACAATTACATCTGGCTGGACATCCATAAATAGGCGCAGCAGGCCGCTATACACCAGCGGGCTGATAAATGCCTTCATTGCCGAGACGCTCCACGTCTCGTTGCTCCAATGGAAGACGCGCCCATACAGCCTGGGACTGTGGCGAACGGCTGGCCCATAGAGCTTTACACCCTCTCGCACGGGAAAATGGCCATACTCCTCAAACACATCGACGATCTCGATGCGATAGGTAGGGGGCGGCGGTTCAGTTGTTGCTTCTCTCTCTGTGCCTGCCCCCTCTTGCTCTTGCTGGCGCGCACGCCACTCTTCCTGCTGCTTCTGTGAGATCAGCATGATCGCGTTACGCATGGCGTTCGCGGCGCTGCGATGCCCCGCTCCAGTATCAGCGATCAGGAACAGTATAGTGCGCTGGGAAGCATTGGCCAATCCATTCACCTCATATGCTCTCCATCCTTCCGGGTAAATGTAGGGCCAGGATTAATCGGCCTTCCCTCCCAAAGCACCCTAAAGGATAGAAATCCACATAATAAAGAGGGACAAAGGATTATTCTGCTCTCCTTTATCCCTACAATATGCTGCCTTACCGGCTAAAAACTACTCTTGTTCCTCTAAGTTAAAGCGTTTTCTGAAGCGCTCGACACGACCGGCTGCGTCCAGGATGCGCTGTTGCCCCGTAAAGAATGGATGGCACTTGGAGCAGATATCAACCCTCACCACCGGTTTGGTGCTTAGCGTCTTAAAGGTATTTCCACAGGCACAGGTGACTGTGGCCTCGACATAATTTGGATGAATTCCTTTTTTCATAGTTCTCCTCTTACTCCCATCCGATATCAAACAGCTTTTTTGCCTGCATTATTGTACATGGATGGCACCCGACCGTCAAGATGCCCCACCCAGGGTTTACACATGGGGAGTTGTCACCAAAGATAACACCGCACCTCCTACATTTATTCCCATGGGAGCTTCCTATTTCGGATAGGAAAGGTGACCCCAGGTATTGGAACTGGCTGAATCAAATTACTATCTAATCCGTATGCTGCAATAGTGAGCTGCCAAGTCCCTGGTCCATTTTGGGGGGCTTGAGCTGCCGGTATCTGATGCAAGACACGCTGGTGGTAGTCGTTGTGGGCTGGTCAGCATCGTTGTAGCTTTGCGTAAGGCCACATATAATATTAAGATTTTGTGCCAGGAGTATACTGAGAAAAGAGCAGGGATGCACGACTCGTCAGAGGGGATGGCGACTGATGCATCGGATGGTAGCCCCATGCCCTCTTCTCACTTTGCCGGAAGATATTTCTTCGCCAGTAGAAGGAGCATCCTATGTTGCCATCCTCTTCTCGTGCGCCTCTCTGCTCTTCAGCAGCGCGTACGCGTCGTTCTCCTCACCTTGTGCGCCATATTTTGATGCTCTGTTGCCTGCTCATCCTGTTGTCTACCTATCTGTCCAACGGCTGGGTGGCCAGCGCTGCGCAAGTTTTTGTTGCTAGCAAGCCTCAAGCCATTCCGGCCCACATGACCTACCAGCAATTCTTGCAACTGGCACACCGGTCTGCCCAGCAACGACGGCCATTTGTCTGGTCACCGCATATCCCGCCAGTACCGCTGACGAAGCAGGAGCAAGCCTTCCTTCACACGCAGCGCCCGTTGCTGCCCACGGCTGAGCCAGCCTCCATGCAGCCCATCAAGCAGCAACTCACTGCCGCCTTTCTGGCAGGTTCACCTGGTGTGCAGGCCCTTGATCTGCTGAGCAGCGACAAGCGCCTCGAAGTGCGTATCCCCGCCGGAGCCTTTGATCTTTCCCAGGCCAGCATCTCAGGAAAGCCACCTACTGCTACTCCTGTGCGCACGACACCTACGCCATCTCCAACGCCTAAACCTCCTGCTGGTGGTGTGAGCGGGCCGCTAACTCTGATTATTTCTGCACAACACGGCCATTTTGTCGGTGAAATGAACGAGCTGGGCCAGTACCAGGTGCAGTTGCTTACCGCACAGGGACAACCTGTGAGCGGCGTCATCCTGCGCCGGCCCATCACCTTCCTGTATCACTACCAGCCCTGGGAGATGACTGCTCTCGACCTCGACCCTGCCCAGGTCTTCTTGAGCTGGCCCAATCAGGCCTATGCTGATACCAAAGCCCATCGCTCCACGGCTCAGGATGTCATCCTCATGACGAACAACCCCAAGACGCACATCCTGAGCGCGCAGAGCACCGTGCTGGGCATTGGTATTTTCGCGCTCAGCGGGGACCCGCAAAACCAGAGCCCGCCTGTTCCCAATCAGGTCTCGGTGGGCGGCAACACCGGGCAGGTTTCCTACAGCTATCCTCTGCAACTCGCTCCTGCCCCTGATGGCTTTGCCCCGCAACTCGCCCTGCTGTATTCGAGCGGGACCACCAATGAACGCCAGAGCGTCAATAGCCCGGCAGGTGATGCGGGTGATGGCTGGTCACTCTCGCTCGGTTCCATCACCGCCACAGTCTATCCTTCTGGCAGCGCCGGTGGCGCGCAGACCTGGTACTCCATCAGCGGCGTAGACAATATCAGCGATCGCCTGGTACCCGACCCCAATCACAGCGGCTGGTTTCTGACCCAGCACCTCTCCTCTTTACGCATCAACAACCTGCTCACCGCCAACAATGAGCCTTGCTTCCAGGTATGGGACACTTCCGATACCTACTACCAGTTCGGCTGCACCACCGACTCCCTGCAATACCGCTATGACAGCAATGGAGTGCATCTCTATCGCTGGGATCTCGATGAGATCGTGGCTCCCAACGATGGCTCCAGTGCCACCCAGAAAGAGATCTTCGTCTCCTATTTCCAGGACTGCGTACCCTTCCCGTCCTCCGGCAACTGCCCAGGCGCGTACAATAGCACCTCGACCATTCGTGATGCCGGCATCAAGCAAATCCGCTATGGGAGCGGGCCCTGGGGTGGCCAGCTCACCCTGGCAGGCACTATCGATTTCCAGTATGTCGCCCCTAACACCAATTCCAGCCAGTCCCCCTGGGTGCTGCAAACCTATGGCAACGGCACCTACAACTGTGACGGCACGCCGCCGACAGGAACGACTAATCTGCGCTGCGACGACCCGCAGAACGATCCGGGAGGAGAAAACGCGCCTGCGGTGCAAAGCACGCTCTCGCTCAAGAAAGTGATCAGCTATGTTGGCCCGGATAACATCACCGATGGCACAGGCGGCTATCCAGCCTACGAGTACGACTTCACCTATGACGACCCCACCTTCAGCCAATGCACTGATCCACTGACACAAGTCAACGAATACTGCGCGGGTGAGCACTTGCTGACGGCGCTCACGCCCATCGTCTACCAGTCCGGCACGGCTCACACCCTCCAGCCGTTGCTCTTTGATTATAGCCAGAAGAGCGACACCTACTACGATAGCGCACAGACAGTGCCGGGCGGCTCACACTACAGCGTCAAGACGAACTGGCGCTACCTGGCTGACTACATCGATACGAACAGCGGCGTAGGTGAGCACATCGACTACGAGACGGCCTACAACAACTCGAATGGCACGCCCTATGACCCCTCCACCGGCGATAATCGCAACGATCCCACCTTCTGTTTCACCCATGCGGGCACCTCCCTGGACTGCAATAGCTCGCAAAACAGCAGCTTCAATCATCCTGACAACCATGCCTGGTCGGAGCAGGTCATTATCGATCGCAAGAGCTTCGGCATTGACAGCAGTACCATGAGCCAGGCCATGACCACCTACGCATATGTCCTCAAGGTCACGGTATCAACCGGCTGCCCCGCCGACAGCCAGAACGACACCAACTGTGTCGGCGATAACTGGATCCCGCCTTCTGATAGCGACTGGGAGGATTTCTACCACGCCCAGTTTCAAGGCTTCAATACGGTCGATATCGTCAGCCCGGCTGATGACCTGACCGTGCAGTCCTACTTCAGCACCGACGGCTGGAATACCAGCAGCGGTTATGGCGGCAACGCCTTCGCTGGAGATCTGGCGCAGGAGGATATCTACCAGGGCCCAAGCTCCTCTGGCCCGCACCTCGTGAACATCACCAACAATTACGCGGGCTACAATGGCACCTCCATACCTTGCATCGCCAACGTCAATCCCTATGATCCCTGTGAGGCGATTGTCTACAGTAGCACGACCACCACTTACGAGGGCAGCACTGCCTCCAACCCGCCTGCTGTAACGACCAGCTATTATTACGATGACTACAATCCGCCTGGCACCGCCCAGTCAAGCTGGAGCCTCAATCTCTCAGGCTACCACAACCTGCTGGAACAGGCTATTACAGGCAGCAACACGCCGGAGAACCCGAATCCGACCATCACCCAGCAATGGACGTATACCACGACCGATAGTGGCTACATCACTACCGGCTGGTACTTTTATGATGTGAACAAAGTCGCCCATAGCGAAGTGGATGATAGCAGCGGGCACAAGTGGGATTGTCAGGCCTTCACCTACGATGAAGGCGCCTCCAGCACCCCGGAGGCAGGCTGGCTCACGACGGTGAATGCCTATAGCAGCGCTGGCTGTAATCCTGGCAGCTACGGGACGCCGCTCACTACCACCGCTACCGGCTACGATGCCTACGGTAACCTCGTCGCCAGCGTCGATGGCGTGGGTATCGCCAATCCTTCCTTCTACGGCAGTACAGGCATCAGTGGCAAAAATGGCTGCACGCTGGCAAGCGCTCCAGCGATCATGAGCAGCACCTGGAGCAAGACGGCTTACACCACCTGCGCCGTCTACGACTCGACCTACCATGCCCTGCCTACCAGTATGACCAATGCGTTCAGCCAGACCAGCACGGTCGCCTACGATGCCTCTCAAGGCAATCTGCCCATCAGCACTACCGACGTGAATAGCCAGCAGACCGGCTACAGCTACAGCTACGACCAGAATGGCAACCGCACGGTGAAGGTCAGCGAGCCGGGCGAGGCGTCTGGAAGCTATACCTTTGAGTCCGTCACGAACTCGCTCTGTTCGCCGAGTATGCCTACTGGCACCACTACCCCCTGCTTTGAGATTGACACCAATAGCTCGCTCTATCCCAACGCGATCACCCGCACGTACTACGATGGATTGGGTCGCAAGGTAGAGACGCGCACGCCAGGGCCAACCAGCGGCAATGACACCATCCAGTTCACCGTCTACAATGACGCCAACCATACCACCTTTACCAGCGTGCCCTTCGAGGTCGCCAGTGGCAGCAGTTGGCTTGACCCGGCGACGGCGACCGACAAGAATGGGCATACCCCGGCCGGCGCAACTACCTTCTATGATGCCCTGGGTCGCGTCATCGCCACGCAAGACCCCATCTTCGGCTCGCCTGGCGTACCTGGCATTGCCTGCCCCGCGCTCGGCAAGAATGCCACCACCTGCACAGTTTACATGCTGGCCAGCCCGCAAGGCAGCAGCGCCCTCTACGACACGCAGGAGGCCATCGATCCCAACAATCATGTGACGGAAACCTTCCTGGATGCCCTGGGCCGCACGGCTGATATCCAGTACTATAGCGGCCTGGCTGGCGGCTCGCTCACCGCGAACGAGCAGATCAGCTATGTTTACAACGTGCTTGGTGAGCCTACCCAAGTGACGGTCAGCGATCTGGCCCCACAAAGCGGGCAAAGCATCACCAGCGCCACGACCACCATGCAGTATGACGACCTGGGACGGCTGACGCAGCTCGTGGACTCTGACCGAGGCACGCATACCTACACCTATGACGCTGATAGCCAACTGCTCATCGATACCTCCGGCACGCGCATCATCGGTTACAATGACGACCTGTTGGGTCGCGTCGGCTGCGTCCAGGCTGGAACAGCTACCAGCGATGCCGATGGCAGTTGCACCAGCGGTAGCCATCCATACATCCAGAACACCTACGATACCAGCCAGATTGGCACGCAGGGCAGCACGGATTTTCCCATTGGGCGGCTCACCAAGAGCGTGGCGAGTACATACTATCCTGAAGGCGGCAACACCAACAGTAACGAACTCTACCAGCACGACGCGCGTGGGCGGATCATCACCGAGCGACTGCGACTGCCCGTCTTACCCAGTAGCTGGAACCTCAGCCTGCCTACCTACCAGCTCACCCAAAGCTATAACGATGCTGACCAGCCAGTCACTACTACCACCAGCGTGACAAACCAGAGCGGGCTGGGTTACACCTTCACCCGGGTCTATGATGGCACCACCGGCGTCCTGACCGGCCTCTCCACCAACGGTAGCGCTCAGGCCAACCTGGCCAGCCTCTCCTACAACGTGAACGCGCTTATCAGTAGCATTGCGACGCTGAGCAGTACAGGCAGCAGCCTGGCATCCGAAGCCTTCAGCTACGATGGCGACCTGCGGCCAGTGGAGGCCTCGGCCACCTGGCAGGCTGGGAGTGGACAGAGCGGCACCTTCTTTGATGAGGCCCAGGGCTACGATCCGGCCAGCAATGTGGATACCGTGACCACGACCATGAACCAGCCCAATGGGCAGAGTGGCATCTATAGCGAGACGCAGAACTTCTGCTACGACGAGCAGAACCGGCTCCTCTGGGCCGGCAACTCCGGCACCCAGCCCTCGGCAGGGAATGGCACCTGTGGCAGCGGCATCCTCACAAGTGGCTTCCCCGGTGGCAGCTACAGCAATAGCTTCATCTATACCCACCTTGGCCAACTCTGGCAGGGACCGGTGGCAGGCAGCGGGAGCAACCAGCAGTACCTCTATTGCAGTAGCAGCGCGCCGCACCAACTCACGGGCATCTACTCCCTTGGAGCGACCTGCGCTAATCCCGGCACAGCCAGCTATGCCACGAGTTACGACACCTGGGGCAACGTCACCAGCCGCATCTACAACAGCCAGACCGCCACGCTTTCCTACAATAAAGTGGACCAGATGGTCGAGTGGCAGGTTCCCAACACCAACCAGGCCTGGTATGCTTACGATGCCAGCGGCAACCGTACGTTGCAGCGTACCACCATCGGCTCGACCACCAGCGTGACCGTCTACGCCTTTGGCCTGGAAGAATACACCTACACCGGCTCCGGTACCCTCACCAGCAGCACCCACTATTACAGCCTGGCCGGGCGCCTCATCGGCGAGTTGACCGGCCTCGGGACCATGTCCACCAACTTCTTCCTCAGCGATGGACTGGGTAGCATCCTGGGCGTTTTCAGCAACACGGCCGGCAGCGCTACCCTCCTCAGTGAGCAGCTCTTCGCGCCCTATGGTAGCCAGCGTAGCAGCAGCGGCAACGCCATCAGCCAATATACAAACAAGGGCTTTACGGGGCAGTATAACGACTCCGTCTCTGGCCTGGATTACTACACCTCACGCTACTATGACCCGGTGGCTGGGGTGTTCTTGTCGGCGGACAAGGCGCAAGGCAACCCGGCAGGTCTGAACCCCTATGATTACGTGGGAGGTAACCCGGAAACCAGGACCGATCCCAATGGGCAATATGTTGCGCCCGGAGGCGGCAGCAATGGTGGGCCGCCGCCTTCCTGCTCACAATTGGGCACCTGCAACACCATTGGCGGCGGAACCTCCACTCCCTGGCCTGTGATAACTAGCGTTTCCACCCTGTTCTGGTGGCCGTCCACCTACACGTACACGACGAACGTGCTGAGTTCAAGCGTGACGGCGGCTCTGTCCGTCAAACCAGTCTCCACGCCACCGAGCACCTCCGCCAGCAATGATCCCCTGTCAAGGAGCATCACCTCCTGTGGCGTGCCCGGTGGCAGTCAGCCGACCTGTGGTGACTATGGCGTCTTCTATGCCCTCTATACCCCAGGTGGGGTTGTCCCCTCACCTGGTTCCTTCTGTTTCTTCTGTAGTCCAGGTGGGGGCGGTGATACCTCTGGTGAGGGAGAGAACTATCGGGTCGTCAACCTCGCTGAAGAATTCGGTCTGTCCAGTGGCGAAGGAGAAAGTGCAGAAAGCTTAAGTAGTGATACTCTCACCGGAGAGGAACAAAATCTTGGGCAAAGTTTTCAGAACTATATCGCGGAAAATCTCGATATTATCTTCGGAAGAGATATGGGAACAATCGAAGAATACAACCGCGAGGTAACTACTCCGATGGGGAGAACCGATATCGACATCGTAACCGATAAAGCTCTAGTGGAGACTACTACAAGGAAGTTTTTTGATGCTACCGGTCAACTCAATAAAGGGATGGAGGATGCCTTCATTACGAAGATACAGAAATATAGATTATATGCTCAAAGTCCTGAAGGAGCAGGTAGAGCGATCTTCGTAGCTTATGATCAAGATGCTGGTTTAACTCCTCTTCTAGAGAGCAAGTTTCGGGAATGGAGCATCATTTATCAGGGGGTTCCTTTCCCATGATACACTAAAAACATGATCGACAAACGAAGAGGGATAGGCTTGCTTCAAGGCATATCCTTCTCCCTTTGAATTTTGCGAATCAAGCACAGGAGAGCAAACTATGAGTCATACCATGTATGGTAACCTGACCTTGACCTCGTCTAGGGGATCAACCTACTGGTGGCCGCTCGTTTTTGAGATTATGCGCTGGCATGGTTTTGTCTTTGCCCTTCCTCAAGGACTTCATGGAAAGGGCAATTACATCTATTTCCATTATCTTCCAGGCAATCTGGAGACAGAAGCAGTCTCAGACTCTTTCAAAGGGCTATGGGATGAGATCTATGCCGAGCGTGGGAGTGTAACGGTCCTTTTTCGCACTGTTGATCCAGAGGAAGCTTTTGCTATCGAAATCTACCTCCTCAAAAAAGAGAATCCCTCAGAGGTGGACCTTTCTCTTGCTTTAGAGGGAGCAGAACTCATGAGTGTCCCATTGGAACTAGCTAGAAACAGGCTCAAACGGGTGATTGAGTGCGTGAAAACATTGTATGTGTTGTGCCAACCATGTACTGGGGAGATACATTGGTATCATGTCGCCGACTACGCGCCATGGGCAGCACTCGGCAAACCTCTGGAACCTGGATCACCTGAGAAGCCCATATTGAGGCGAGGAGATGAGCGAGTTGCCACCCAAACATTGCCAGAGGGAGGCTATATTCATATGCTTGATCCTGTACCGATCCCAAGAACAAAAGGCTGGGAATTCATCTCACTCCTGTGAGATGAAAGAAGAGAAGCAAGCGAAGTGATGAATTCTGCATCTCTTGTAACATTTGTATTACTAGCAGGGGGAATCATTTACGGAGGTTTTTTGCTCTACACGATACGTCTGTTTGTACGCCAGACCAAGCTCACGGCTCATATGAGCCGTGAAAAGCTATCAGAACTCCTTCCAAAGGCAAAGCAAAGCCGTACAGGTTTCCTGATAGCAGTGATTATCGTAGACAGCGCAAGCTGGTTTCTCTTTGGAAGAACTTCTTCCTTAGTTGTCTATCTTCGAGGGATACTTATTGCCAATCTCTTTTTCATCATAGTCATTATAGGATTACAGTGTTATGTTCGTGGAGTCAAGAAAAGGCTCGAAGAATTGTCCTCGCACGGAGAAGAGTGAGACAAGATTACACCAACTAGTAAACTAGCTCGGTCTCGGAGCTGGATTACTACACCTCGCGCTACTATGACCCGGTGGCTGGCATGTTTTTGTCGGCGGACAAAGCGCAGGGCAATCCTCAGGGGGTGAACCCCTATGGTTATGTCGGGGGTAACCCGGAAACCAGGGCGGATCCGAGCGGGCAGTATGTTGCTCCACCAACTGGCGGAGGTGGACCACCGCCCTCCTGCTCGCAACTGGGCACTTGTAATACCATTGGCGGCGGAACGCCTAATGCCTGGACTGCGGCCCTCACGTTTTCCACTCAGGTCTGGTGGCCGGTCACCTCCTCGATAACCGTGCTGAGTCCGAGCATGACAGCGGCTCTTTCCGTCAAACCAGTCTCCACGCCTTCGAGTAGCTCCAGTGGGAATGACCCCATATCAAGGAGCATCACCTCCTGCAACGTGCCCGGTGGCAGCCAGGCGAGCTGTGGTGACTATGGCGTCTTCTATGCCCTTTATACCTCAAGTGGGGTTGTCCCCTTACCCGGTTCCTTCTGTTTCTTCTGTAGTCCAGGTGGGGGTGGTGATACGTATGGTGAGGGGACGCGGTTCAATGATTTGACTAGCCTGATGGAAGAGGACTCGGGCAGTGCATCGAGTCTCGCAGCCAGTGCCTCAGTGGAGACACTGGAAAGCTGGGGCAGCCATGATCCTGAACTGCAATGGGATCTTCTCACTGTTGCTGAAGACATCCGTAACGAAAATGGATGGACCAGCACCAGCGCTTATGAGAAGAACTTAGCCTTCATTGCGAATACTGACTTGGTGGCGCTCAGTGGGAGATACTCTCCTGAAGGAACCGTCGGTTCTCCTGAAGAGGATTATACATTCGAGGTTACGCCTGGAAAAGAGTTCCATGCCGAGGTAAAATTGCTTGAGTATCAAGCTGCTAACTACAATGGCAATGTGACGAACCTTTTCACAGAGATTGAGCCATGTGAGGCATGCCAAAATGTGATACAACAATACCGAGATCGATTTGGAGAGAGCAGTCTTCAAGTCGAATGGTACTACCCTCGCTATTACAGGTTTGTCTCGTAAGGATATGGAGGGACTACATGCATGTATCTTGATAGGGTGAAAGAGCGGGTGCAGGAACTACACTTGCTAGCTCAGAATGTGGTCTGGCCTTGTACTGAGCAAGAGATAGAGCAATTAGAAGAGTGGATGCATATCTCGTTACCAGCAGCCTACAAAGAGTTTCTATTATGGATGGGGCATCGTGCTGGAGGATTATTTTTCGATGCTCATTGTCATTACTGGGATCTTGAGCATAACCAGATTGTGGCAGCCCAGATGCTTCAGGAAAATAACTTTCCCGTCTCGCTTCCCCAGGATGCCTTTGTGTTCTATATTGATCAGGCCACCATATTCTACTTCTTTCTTCTTTCTGAAGGAGAAGATCCTCCTGTTTATATGTATGAGGAATTAATGCCAGGGCCTACTTTCCCGCTTGCCTATCACAAATACAGTGAGTATTTGGCAGCAGAAGTTGAAAAATATGCGAATTTTCGTCAACGCGTTGCTACTCGTGAGAAGCTGCGTGAAAGGCGGAAAGAGCTAGGTAAAGAACGCGGGGGAGATCCCCTGTAGACTCAGCAGGAGGAGTCATAGCTGGTTTATGGATATATACATTGACACAATCCCTAATTTTCTCTACCTCCAATAAGCTCTTAATGCCAGTCACTTGCGTACAATGGCTTCGTTCACAGGAGGGCTAACATTGCAAGAAGAGTATCGAGAAAGCTCTTTCAGTGGAGAAATCAGTAATCCACAGGTTTTATCTGAAGATCCTGAGGTCTTTGAGTTCAGACTGAGACCACTTCGGGAAGGGATGATAGATTCTGGTGTAGCCTATCTGCTTACAGAAGCTGGGAAATCCTATCCTGCTCTCGTTCGGGCGATACGGTATCCACAGGATCGTTCTCCAGAGTTACAGGTGAAGCAACGACACCACGAAGAGCAATATGTTACTCTAGAAGGCATTACTTCTGCTCAAGCAAACCAGGTACACCAACTGATTCAGCGGCAAGAGCCGAAAATCCTTGCCTTTGTGGGAGCACTAATGCATCACTTTTCATTGCCAATCCTCCCACAGGGCTGCGTGGGAATTCGCGTTCGCCCTATTCGGCATGATAGCCTGCTCAATCCAGATGGGGTACTGCTGGGTCGTGGAATGATTCACCTGATAGCTTCATCGGGTGAAGTCTATAGAGCAACAATTCGTGGTTCTAGCCGTTCGCACTTCGACATGTCAAGTCATACTACTGCATGGACCCAAGACCTTTTTCTCGAGGGGATCACATTTGAGCAAGTGCAATATATTCAAAGAGTCACCCAGGAGGTAGGTCCACAAGCTACCACCTCAATAGGCAGCATTCTCACGACGCAAGCTACAGATGGCGAACCTGAGACGATTGAATTGCACGTGCGTATGCTGCAACAGGGCTTAATGCGTAAGAGCGGTGGAGAGGCCCAACTGATCAGCAGATCAGGGGCAATATTCTCAATTGTCATTCACCATATCACGCCTTTATCGACCTTTCATGTAACCCCTTCTGGAAGAAGCCGGCGTGAATACCTCATCTCGGTAGAAGGGATTCCCGTGTCTCAGGCAGAGGAGATGCAAACATTGATACAAGAGCCAGCACAACTAGAGATCGATTAACAGAGCAAAAAGGGCTAACCCAATAAGGAAGAGGCATGAATGATGTATCTGGACAGGGTGAAAGAGCGGGTGCAGGAACTGCACTTGCTAGCTCAGAATGTGGTTTGGCCCTGTACTGAGCAAGAGATAGAGCAATTAGAAGAATGGCTCAACATTGAATTGCCCGCTGCCTATAAAGAATTTCTGCTCTGGATGGGTCATCGTGCAGGGCAATTGTTTGCGGATGCTTCTTGTAACTATTGGGACCTTGAAGGTAATCAGACACTGGCAGTAGAGATATTGCATGAAAATAGCTTTCCTACCTCGCTCCCAAAAGATGCCTTTGTGTTTTTAATTAATCAGGGCTACAAATTCTACTTCTTCCGTCTTTCCGAAGGAGCCGATCCGCCAGTATACTACTACGAAGAACTGATGCAGGAACCTGCCTTTCCAAGTGTCTGTGAGCACTTCAGTGAATATCTTGAGCAGAGAGTAGAAGAGCATGCGAATTTTCTCAAACGTTCTAAGGCTCGCATTGCAGAGCTGCAAGCGGAGCGTGAAAAACGAGAAACAGAACGTAAGACTCGTGGAGCAGAGTCATAAAATATCCGGCCAGTACAGCGACTCCGTGCCGGGCCTGCGGGTAGGCGCAAGGACTACCCCTACCCTCATCATGTTCTTGATTTGTCTTGTTTCAAGACGTTCCTTGTAAAAAGTCCAGCATGAAGCGGTTTACCTTTTCGGGCTGTTCCTGTTGTACCCAATGGCCGCTATCGGGAATGCGCTTGACCTGGATGTGGTCTACCCATTGCTCGAGGTCCTCTGTCAGCTCGATGCCCAGGGCGATATCTTGCTCGCCCCAGATGAGCAGGGTTGGCGCGGTAATACGTACAGCCTGCTTTTTCAGCGATCCAGGCCGGAGAAGGAATGGCAAAATCTGTCGATAGTAGTTCAGCGCGGCGGTCATTGCGCCTGGCTTGCTCATGGCCTGCTGGTATTTAGCCGTGATCGTGCGGGGAAAGGCGTCTTTCTGCACAGCAGCTCCTCTCAGCATACGCCCAATAGCGTTCGCGTGATTGCGCAGCAGCAGGAACTCGGGGAGCCAGGGGATTTGAAAGAGGAACATATACCAGCTTTTGCGCAACTGGCGAAGCGTGCGCAGTTCGCGAGCCATGGCTAAAGGGTGAGGCGCGTTCATGACGATCAGGCGCTCGGTCATATGTGGATAGCGCATAGCAAAGGCCCAGGCCAGCGCTCCGCCCCAGTCGTGTCCAACAATGATCGCCTTCTCATATCCCAATCCCCTGACCAGCCCCTCGATATCGCTTACCAGGGTGGAGATGTCATAGCCTGTACGGGGTTTATCCGTATCATTATAGCCGCGCAGATCGGGGGCTACGACGGTATAGCCATGCTCGGCCAGAACAGGGATCTGGTAGCGCCAGGAGTACCAGAACTCTGGAAAGCCATGCAACAGGACGATCAAGGGTCCTGTGCCCTGGGTGACGCAGTGCATGCGGATACCGTTAGTGATGATATCGCGATGCGACCAGGTTTCAGTTTCGTTAGACATAGAGGTACACAAATAAGGAGCTATCAGATGTCATCCTGAGCGAAGCGAAGGATCTCTGCCGATCGACAGCGGATGCTTCGCTTCGCTCAGCATGACATACCACACATTGATCTTACCGATCTTGGTCGTTAAATTTCATAAGCGGCCCCATAGACTATTCTGTTTTCGTATCGTTATAAATGATGGCGCGCTTCACCTGCTCGATCAGGTCGGTGACGGGGATACCGCGCGGGCAGGCGTCGCTGCAGTTGAAGATGGTGCGGCAGCGCCATACACCGTCGCGCTGGCCCAGGATGGCAAGCCGCTCTTCTGCTCCCTGGTCGCGGCTATCAAAGATGAAGCGGTGCGCGTTCACAATCGAGGCAGGGCCGACCCAGTCGGGATTGCCCCAGACTGAAGGGCAGGAGCCCGTGCAGGCCCCACAGAGGATGCACTTCGTACCCTCGTCATAGCGGGCGCGCTCTTCAGGGCTTTGCAGCCGTTCTGTGCCAGGCTCGGTATCATAGGTAATCAGGTAGGGCTTGATCGCCTTATACTTCTCGAAGAAAGGATCCATATCGACCACCAGGTCTTTGATGACAGGGAAACCCAGCATCGGCTCAATCGTCACCCTCTCACCCACGTCGCGGATGAGCACTTTACAGGCCAGGCGATTGCGTCCATTAATGCGCATGGCATCAGAGCCGCACATGCCGTGAGCGCACGAGCGGCGATATGTCAGCGAGCCATCCATCGTCCACTTAATCGTATTCAGCGCATCGAGCAGGCGATCAATGGGATCGGCTTCAACGCGATACTCGGCCCAGTAGGGCTTTTTGTCCTTCTCCGGGTCGAAGCGCTTGATACGCATCAAAAGATTCATTGATTTCTCCTACTTCTAGTACTTGCGCTCTTTGGGCTTGAATATGGGATCGTCGATAAGAATGACATCCTTGTATTCCAGCCGCACGTCATGGGCCTTCGCTCCCTTGTATGCCAGCGTGTGCTTGAGCCAGTTCACGTCGTCACGATTGGGATAGTCAAGGCGATAATGCGCGCCACGGCTCTCGGTGCGCGCAAGGGCGCCGTGGATGGTGGCCTCTGCGCAATCGAGCAGGAAGCCGAGTTCGATAGCCTCGACCAGTTCTGTATTGAAGGTCTTGCCTTTGTCCTGTAACTGCACACGCTGGTAAGCTTCCTGCAGGCCGTCCAGGGTGTCGAGGGTATGGCGCAAGCTGCGCTCGCTGCGTTCCACAAAGACTTTGTCCTGCATCTCGTTCTGAAGAGCAGAGCGAATGCGGGCCGCGGATTGCCCGCCGGTTGAGGTATAGAGATGATCGACCAGCTCGCGAGCAAAGGCTTCGGGCTCGGGCGGCAGGGGCACATGATCGTTCTCGACAACAAACTTTGCTATACTCTTGCCGGCGCGTCGCCCGAAGACGATCAGGTCTACCAGCGAGTTGGTGCCGAGTCGATTGGCGCCATGCACGGAGACGCAGGCGACTTCACCTGCCGCGTAGAAGCCGGGCATAGGCGTCCATTGCGGGTCAATAACGACGCGGCCATCGGTATCTGTTGGGATGCCGCCCATGGCATAATGGGCAGTGGGCTGGATTGGTACCGGCTCGGTAAGCGGCTCGACGCCGAGGTAGTTACGGGCAAAATCGGTGACGTCCGGCAACTTCTCTTCAATGACTTTGGGGCCTAAGTGCCGCAGATCGAGGAAGACATAGTCTTTGCCGTCTACGCCGCGGCCCTCCTCGATCTCCTTCAGGATGCAGCGGGAGACGATATCGCGCGGGGCAAGGTCCTTGAGGGTAGGCATATAGCGTTCCATGAAGTATTCGCCCTTGCCGTTGAGCAGCTTCCCGCCTTCGCCGCGCGCCGCCTCGCTGAGTAGCACGCCTATTTTGTAGAGGCCTGTGGGGTGGAACTGGTACATTTCCATGTCTTCGAGCGGGATGCCCCGGCGATAAGCAATGGCCATACCATCACCCATGCAGGCAAAGGCGTTGCTGGTGACTTTCCAGGCGCGACCATAGCCACCGGTGGCAAAGAGGACGGCTTTAGCATGGAAGGTGTGAATCTCGCCTGAGCGTATCTCCATGGCCACGACTCCGCAAACCCGCCCTTCATTGATCAGCAAGTCGAGGACGAGGTATTCATTGAAGAAGCGTACCTGGTTCTTGATGGAGTTCTGGTACATGGTCTGGAGCAACATATGCCCGGTGCGGTCGGCGGCATAGCAGGAGCGGCGCACGGGAGCCTCGCCATAGTTGCGGGTGTGGCCGCCAAAGCGGCGCTGGTCGATACGCCCGTCCACAGTGCGGTTGAAGGGGAGGCCGCGATGCTCTAATTCGTAGACGGCATCGATGGCTTCGCGAGCCAGGATTTCTGCTGCAGGCTGGTCTACGAGATAGTCACCGCCCTTGACGGTATCATACATGTGCCATTTCCAGTGGTCTTCTTCCAGGTTACCCAGCGCGGCAGCCACGCCTCCCTGGGCGGCACCGGTGTGCGAACGAGTGGGATATACTTTGCTCAGCACAGCGACACTGGCGTTGGGAAGCTGCATAGCAGCCATTAAGCCAGCGCCTCCAGCGCCAACAATGACGGCATCAAACTTATAGTACATAGGGTTTCCTCGCTCTCAATGAGGCAGACAAGCTGCACCAAGATTTCCCGAAGCGCTAAAGGTGATCAAGGTAATCGTGCCCAGCATAAAAAAGGCCAGCGTTAACACTCCCGCGGTCGATAGCAGTACAAGACGCATGCCGCGACCACGTACATAGTCGTCAATGACGATGCGCAAACCATTCATACCGTGCAGGAGCGCCAGGGTCAATAAGAGCCAGTCGAACAGCCTCCATAAGGGATTACTGTAACGCAAAGCCACAAACTGATATGTTGTACATGCCACATCAGTTGTTACATGCATAATAATCAGATGGATGATCACCAGGAAAATCAATACAACACCAGATACACGGAAAAAATACCAGGAGAAGGTTTCAAAGCCTCCACCCGCAGGTTTACTGCCAAATCCAGTCGAAATACGCATTCCTTTACTTTCTCCTCTTCAGGTTACTTCGCTATGGTCGTTGCATGCGGGTGCAGGAACACCGGAGCAAGAATAAAATAGGCGATGGGCACGAAGCCACCGATGGTCAGCACCAGGGCAATCACGAACATTGCCAACTGGTAGCGAACTCCTTTGCGCCAGAAATCTATGACCATAATACGCACCCCATTGAAGGCATGCAACAAAACGGCGCCTATTAAGAAAAGGGAGAGGATGCGCACAATTACGCTATCAAAGAGCGCAATGCCCTCATCGTAGACGTGGGGGCCAAATCCTAGCAAGGAGACATCCACGATATGGATAAGAAGGAAAAGCAAAACTCCAAGTCCTGTGATGCGATGAAGCAGCCAGGACAACATCCCCGATTGACCTCTATACATACGTTCCTCAATTTCTACGGCGGGAGCCTGGAGAGACGAGGCAAAATAGGGAACGAATAGATTCAGTTCAGAGGCCTCTTCGCTCTTGCCCTCGCCCTGAGGGTAGCCACGAGGGATACCCAAACTCCAACAAACGAACAGGCGAAAAAGCGCGTGACGTTGTATGCCTATTATACAGCAGGGCAGAGTGTAGCGCAACGTAGCTATAGGGGCGACGTAAGCAGGGCGGGGGCAAGCCGCCGCCCCTACCATGGTACGGCTGCACAGGCTGATCTGTGTATGGGAGGGGCGATTCTTGCGGTCGCCCTATGGCCTGCGATCCTGATGGTTACCGCCCTCACTACTTTCATGCCCTGCTTGTGAGGCACGCTGGTTGCCGCCGGGAGATCTCGCTGTGCTGTGTTGAACCTGTCTTACAATGATGCGTATCATTAGGGGTGAGGCTCTCGATATAGGTGGTACAATAATACATACCATCCGTAATCAATCTGACATACAGGTCATGGACAAGTTCTTTTGAACTGGTTTATCTATCCATTTGGAGCCTGAATCATGCCGACATTTGCCGAACTATACGCGCCATTGCTGAAAAGCGATGTGTTTACCATAAAAGCCAGAGAAAATCTAGACCAGGGAGCCGATGGCCTGACCTATGCGCTGGCCTATGCAGAGCAGGGGAAGCCAGATTTTACCCTGGCATACCTGCTCTTGATCGAGCTTTCAGACGAGGAGAAACGAGAAATCCTGGCGGTCTCTTTTGAGCAGCGAGCGAAGATCTCTGAGGAGAAGGCAGAGCAGTTTGACCAGCAATTTCACCGGCCATTCCCGCTCATTAAGCTTGAGGCCCAGAAGGATCGTTTAGCGGCACAGCAGGTGCGCCAGGGACGGCGCGTGCGCCGCGACGGTGGGGGCATCAAGATGCTCAATCTTAACTAGCTACTGACTTACAATGACTTGCTTGCGGGATCGCTCGCCTCAGGCGCAACGGCCCACGCTGGCGGAAGACCGAGATAGAGCACATCAGGGTCGATATCGGCCCCATTTGGCCATACAATGGTGCCACCTTCGACTCGCATAGAGTGAAACAGCGCGGTATCATTCCTTATCTGCTCAAAAATAGGCCCGCGAAGATACGGTTCCAGGTTGATCTCTCGCCGAGAGCCATCTGTAAAAAGAACATCAACCCTGAATCTGTCCAAAGGCTTAACAGCCTTGACCCGTACTAGCTGTGGCATTCAACACCTCACTGTTATTCTAAAGGAGCTATTGGATTGAGCGTTACCATTTGCCTGGCAAGCTCCCAATTCCTCATAAGCTCATCAGTATGCAGTTTAGCCCATTGACGAACTAGCTTTAACTTTGCCAATGGGAGCGCCCCTCTATCAACAGCTAGCGTGTTGATGGCAATGATTGCTTCATACTGACCGTATATAGCATGAAAGTGAGGAGGCATATGATCATTATAATACATATAAATGGAAATACCGTCAAAACTGCAGATGCATGGCATAACAATTCCCCGCCAAATGTTGTGTTGCCAGTATAGCACAGCAGATCAACGGGGGATAGCCTCTTTACTCCTCCTCGTCTTCAGCCATCTCAGGGGCTTCCATCTCGTCGAGCGGCTCGGCTTCTGGGGCTTGTTCGGCCACAAGCTCATCGCCGTTTTGCGTCTCTGCTTCCATCTTTTTGCCGTTAGTTGTGGCTACGGCCACAACGGTGTCGCCTCCGGCAAGATTCATCATGCGCCGGCCCTGGATAGCGCGCCCACCCCTGATAATATTGTCCACATCCATACGAATGACCACGCCACCCGCTGAGATGATCATCAGATCGTTATCGTTTTCGTTAATGACACGCGCTGCTGCGACAGGCCCCGTTTTCTCGTTGACCTTCAGCGTGATGACTCCGCCTCCGCCACGACCTTGCACCGGATATTCATCAATTGGGGTGCATTTGCCATAGCCATGCTCGGTGACGACCAGCAGTTCACTATCCTTTGGTGTCAGGTTGAGCGAAACGACGTGGTCGCCTTCGCTCAAACGAATACCGCGCACTCCACCGCTCATACGCGAAGCAGCACGTAGCTCCTCTACCGGGAAGCGGATAGCTTTGCCGTAAGCAGTAATCAGTAACACATCGTCGTTGGCACGCGCTAGCTTCGCGCCGATCAGCTCATCGTCAGCCTCTAAATCCATCGCAATGAGACCGGCGCGGCGCACCACCTCGAACTCCTCCATCACAGTCTTCTTGACCTCGCCCTTTTTCGTGCCGACGATCATGAAATCGCGACTGACGCCCTTTGGCACGCCCACCACAGCCGTGATCCGTTCTTTTTGATCGATAGCGATCAGGTTGATGAGGTGTTCTCCCCTGGCTGTGCGGTTCGCGTCGGGAAGCTCGTAGACTCTCAACTGGAAGACACGACCGCGATCGGTGAAGAAGAGCAGGTTGTCGTGGCAATGAACGACCAGCAGGTGACGCACTGCATCATCTTCACGAGTCGCCATGCCCGTAACGCCTCTGCCTCCCCTACGCTGGGCGCGGTAGGTGCTGGAAGGAAGCCGTTTGATATAGCCTTTCTCTGTCAGCGTCACCACGACTTCTTCATTGGGAATAAGGTCTTCCTCTTTGAACTCAATGGCTTCAGCTTCTCTGATATCTGTGCGGCGTTCATCGCCGTATTTCTCTTGCAGTTCTTTCAAGTCTTCTTTGATCAGCTTGCGAATCTCGTTGATATCGGCAAGCAGCATCTGATAGTACTTGATGTTTTTCAGAACCTCCCGGAACTCTTCCTCTACCTTGCTGCGCTCCAGAGCAGAAAGGCGAGCCAGGCGCATGTCCAGGATGGCTTTGGCCTGGGCCTCTGAAAAGCCGAACTGCTGCTGGAGTTTGAGATTGAGTTCGGTTTCGGTGGCCTGCGATTGACGGATCAGGATGATGATGGCATCGATGTTATCAAGAGCCTTGATCAAGCCTTCCAGGATATGCTTGCGAGCCTCGGCCCTGGCAAGCTCAAAGCGCGTGCGGCGCGTGATGACCTGCTCGCGATGGCTGACATAGTGCTGCAAGAAGGCCTTCAGCGTCAACGTGCGCGGTTGCTGATCAACCAGGGCCAGCATATTGGCATTGAAGGCGCTCTGCATAGCCGTGTATTTGAAGAGGGAGTTGAGCACGCTGTTGGGATTGGCGTCGCGCTTAAGTTCTATGACCATGCGCATGCCCCGGCGGTCAGACTCGTCGCGCACCTCCGCGATACCATCGATTTTCCTGTCGCGGGCAAGCTCGGCGATCTTCTTTACCAGGTCTGCCTTATTAATCATGTAGGGCAATTCGGTGACAATGATGCTGGTGCGGCCCCGCTCGGCCTCCTCAAAGTGGGTGCGGGCACGAACAACGATGCGTCCACGTCCATTGGCATACATATTGCGAATGCCCTCACGGCCCTGGATGATGCCGCCGGTGGGGAAATCGGGGCCGCGCACGATGCGTGAGAGTTCTTCTGTGGTTGCTTCAGGATTATCGATCAGGTAGATGATGCCGTTGCACACCTCGTTGAGATTGTGCGGCGGGATGTTGGTGGCCATGCCGACGGCGATACCGGTAGAGCCATTGAGCAGCAGGTTGGGCAGGCGAGCAGGCAGGACGACCGGCTCTTTTGTCTGATTGTCGTAATTGGGCTTAAAATCGACGGTATCCTTGTCGATATCGCGCAGCAACTCATCGGCAATAGCGGCCATTTTGGCCTCGGTATTATGATTCACAAAGCCGTTTGCCACAAACGAGTGACACTCGCTATCCACTCGCAGGGAGTAGACCGGCTGCTCACCGGCATATTCGATGCTTTCGATCCGCTCAAAAAGATAATGCTGGCGAGCCAGATTCTCGATTTCGGTGACGGCCACTGGTGGTAGCACCTGAGCGAGCCGGGGCAGCGTTGCGACCAGGCGGTCTGAACGATCAAAGTTGTGTTTGGATAACCACTCACGCTGGCCACGAATAGCATATGTTCTGACATACGCGGCCAGATAGGGAATAAAATCGGTGCGTGACAACGCCTTGCCAGTGTGCAGTTGAAGGACTGCTGCCAGCGCTTCGTTCTTCACCTGCGAGGTAAAGCCAATCTCGCGCGAGAACAGGAGCAGATTATCGTAGCCAGAAATCAGGAGGCGATGCATCTGCCGGGTTCGATCCTCATTCAATGACGCCACAATGCCAAAACGCAACAAAAGCGTCTGAACCTGGCGCAGCATGAGGCGGTTACTGGCCGTCAGATTAATCCGTAGCAGGTTGCGGCCAGATTTTTCGACCGCGCCATCGCCTTCAAACAGTCCTCGCAAGAAAGCGGCAGCCACATGGCGGGGTGAGCGCAGGATGATCTCTGGTATCTGCCTTTGTGCCGAGCGCCCTGATAATCCCAGAGCCTTGATGAACGCGATGGCGTGTTGACTTACCACCTGGATTTGCAGGAACGGTTTCTTGCCATAGCCAGCAGGTTTCCTTTCAAAGATATGCAAGCGACATGTTGGGAAGACGCGCTGCCAGGACTGGATAAAGTGCTCGGCAAAGTCGCCGGGAGTATTGGTAAACTCAATGACCTGATCGCGAAACGTTCCTTCGGCCAGCAGTGCTCCCAGGAGGAAAGCGAGATGCTCGTCCAGCGTCTCTGGAAGTGTGTGCTGCTTTGCGCGAGATTTTTGGAGTGTGGAAGGATAGAACGGGTGCAGGTCAACGGGCTGCTCCGGCCACAGATTGGTGCTTCGATCCAGGACGACATAGTCGCCAACAGCTAACTGGGCAATCGTTTTCCAGGTGAGCGTGATGCGCCCATCAGAAGCATGAGGCACCGCCACCAGCAGGGGATGGTTTGCCGTGCCTGTGACCTCGTATCCCCGCTGTGTCCGCACACGCCATGTTGGGAATGCGCCGCAATCCCACCACTTACTGGCCGTATTGGTTCGCCCATCTTTTGACAGGACATGCACAGAAACGTCTTCGATACCCGGTTGCGAGATCTGGTTGATCGGTATCAACCCGTTGCCAGTAATAACGAGCGTATCTCCTGTGACGCAGTAGCGCATGGCGGCTGGTGGGTCGTCGTCCTGCGAGCCAAAGTTCCCCTGACCTAAGACCAGGGGATAGCGCATTGACCAGGGCTGGGCCATGCGCACCAGCGAATCGTACACGGCTACATCGCCATGGGGGTGATAATTCTTCAAGACTTCACCGACTACACCGGCGCTCTTGCGGAATTGCTTTGTCGATTGCAACCCCATTTGATCCATGGCATAGAGAACGCGGCGATGCACCGGCTTCAGCCCATCACGTACATCGGGAAGCGCGCGGCTGACAATGACGCTCATGGAATAGTCCAGGTAAGCGCCGGTCATTTGCTCTACAATACTAACCATCTTAATATTGCCAGGTTCCATTGTGGATAAGTCCTCTTAAACAAAAAATGAACATGAGACAAAGCTCATGGCGCTAGTAGCTGAAAATAGTGGTGAGGCGGAGAGTTTTTCAGGAAGCTCGACCTGCTACTCATATATTATAGCATATTTGAAGGCTGATCGCCTTTTTTCTGGCCTGAAAGGCCTTCGTTCACCAACCTCTATGATTCAATAAAAACCTGTGGTATTATTGAATAAGAGCGGAATTTCGGGAGAGTCTGGTGAAATGAGCGAGGTTACAAGATGAGGATCAAATTACGCCGGAGAAGGGTTGCTCCTGCTGCTCCTGTTAGCCCCGTTGACGATAGCTGGCGTCCTGGTCGCACGTACTGGCACTTGCGAGTGGTGCGGCGAGGGCGTGACAAGCAGTGGCATTTCGTGGGACGAGAGCCTGATGAGGTCGTGAAAAAGGTGGTGCGCAAGCATCCCTGGTTCCTGGTGCGGCCAGCCCTGCCTCTTGTTGGCGCTTGCCTCTTCCTCATCTTAGTAGTCTTCGCTAGCGTAGCCCTGCCGGCAGCAGAAACACTCTGGATCTTGCTCGATATCGTGGCTATCGTACTGATCATCGTGACGGCCATCTATTTTTTCTGGAAGGATTTCATCACCTGGTGGTTCAACCTCACCATTATCACCAACAAGCGCGTTATCAACTGGCGGGGGTTTTTGCAGCCTTCACGCCAGGAAACCCCCATTGAGAAAATCCAGCAAGTGGCAATTCATCAAGATACGCCATGGCAGACTTTCCTGAACTATGGCGATGTCCATGTCTACCTGACTGGAGGCGAGGTAGTCTTGCAGGATGTGCCTGCTCCAAAGCAGGTGAAAGATATCATTCAGGGCGTGACCGAGACATTTAGTGCCAGCAAAAAGCCCAAGGAGAAGCCGCCGGTACTGGTTGATCCGCAGATGCAGGCCGTGCTTGAGGAGCTTGCGAAGCCGAAAGAAATAAAAAAGCTGCCAAGCCCGGATGATAAATATCCTCCCCTGCCCGCTAATCGAAGAATAGGGCCGAGGCGCAGGTTTGGCGGTCCATTGCGTATTCCCGCCGATGTACGCTACTCCTGGGGGGAATATACGGTCATGTACATCCAGCACTCCTATTTCGTGCTTGCCCGGCGGCTGGCTTTACCCGTTCTAGCATTATTAGTTGCCCTTCCCCTGGCCATTTATCTTCCTGTGAGAGGAACCGTCAGTGGCTCGATTGAGCCGCTATGGGGAGCAGTCATGACCATGGTAGTGATTGGCCTGCTGCTTTTTATAGGCAATATTTATGTGAACTTTGTGGATGACGTCTATATTTTGACCAACAGGCGCATCATTGATATCGAACGGAAACTCGTCTTCTTCTACGAGGCACGCATTGAGACGGAATATAAAAATATCCGCGATATCAGGGTGAAAATCCCCAATGTTCTGGCTCGTGCTCTTGATATTGGCACTGTCTATGTTGAGACGCCGGGCAGTTCACCTGATATCATCCTGAAGGAAGTGGCTCATCCGCTCTTCATCCAGGATCGAATCTACGAGCTGAAAGGCTACAAGGAGAAGGCGGACGAGTACAAGAAAGAAAACGATCAGAAGGAACAGCTTCACCTGTGGTTTGGAAAGGTGTTTCAAGAGTGGGAGCGGGAGCAGGCCCAGGCTCCGCAGCTCAAGGGTGCGCCAGATTTAGAGAACCTGGAATTGCTGGATGCCATGCAGCGCGCCAATGAAGCTGGATTCCAGGTGGTTGTGTGGGATGAAGCTCCCCACGATGGCTTTCCTCCGGGGATAGTCGTGCATCAAAATCCGCCTCCTGGGACGGTGATCAGCCGGGGAGGCCAGATTCAGATCGTGCTGAGCAGCTAGGTGGCACAATTATCGTGCGTTGGTACGAGCCAGTAACGATATGCTCTCAATATGGTAGGTCTGGGGGAACATATCTACAGGCTGAGTAGCGATCAGCCGGTACTGGCCGCTGCCGCAAAGCGAGGCCACATCACGAGCCAGCGTGCTGGGATCACAGGAGACATAGCAGATGTGCCGGGGAGCCATGACTTGCAATGCCTGGATCGCTTTCGGATGGCAGCCGGTGCGAGGTGGATCGACCAGGGCGATATCAATATGTTCGCGCCGGTAGTATAGCTGGTTGAGGATACGCTCTAGTGTCCCCTCATAGGTCATGATTTTACTCGATTGGTTGTTCAGCACCGCATTGGCACGCGCATCCATGACTGCCGATGGCTGTGACTCAATGGCAATGACCCGTTCGGCGCGGCTGGCCAGGAAGGCAGAGAAGAGGCCAACGCCGCTGTAGCCATCGAGGGCAACTTCGCCGCGCTGTGGATCGAGCATGCGCAGAGCTTGCTCAACGAGCACCTCTGTTTGCGCAATGTTTACCTGAAAGAATGAATCCGCAGAAACGCGGAAGCTGCGACCAAGCACTTTGTCGGTTAAGAACTCCTGCCCTTCCACAACCCGCCCATAGCGACCACCTACACGCTCAATGATCACTCCGACAATGCTGCGCGCAAGATTTTTCAATTCTTGAGCCAGGTGCTGGGGATCATCGATCAGCGAGCCTGGGCGAGCATGAACATTCAACAGGGTGGGAACTTCCTTGACAGAGGTTGCATTAGCAAGACCAACTGCGCCGATAGCGCCGCGAATGGTGAATCCCTGGATCATTTCGCTGAGCGCATCCCCGAAGTAGGCCTTCAATGTGCGTCGCGTAATCTGGTAAATGCTATCCAGGGCTGGATGGAGCAGTGGGCATGCTTCCAGGTCCTGTACCTCGTGGCTATCGCTAAATTTAAAGCCTACTTCTCCTGCCGGGCCAACTGAAAAGAGAGCTATGTTACGATAATGCCAGGGAGGCAGATCATCCGGCATGCCAAGCGTGGGATGGACAAGAGCATCCTGCTGCTTGCCAATGCGCACGAGCAACTGGCGTACGATATGGGCTTTCCACGCTAATTGAGCCGGATAGGCAATATGCTGCCACTGGCACCCGGTATCGATGAGGAGTGGGTAAGGAGGATCGACTCGCTCCGGGGCAGGACGCAGGATCTCCAGCAGAGCAGCACGCGCGTGTCCCCTGCGTTCTTCAACAATCTCTACCTGTACTCGCTCGCCCGGAATGCCTCCTGGCACAAAGAGTACCCGTCCTTCGTAGCGGCCTACGGCGTCTCCTCCATAGGCAAGGTCTGTCAGTTCAACGTCAATACTCATATCTCCCTCGGCGGCCACCTGACGAACGGACCGTCTTGTGCCCTCACATCTTTCCAACGTATTTGTTCAATGTTGTTCGCTATCGCGAACACGTACAACTCAAAGCAGCTTAGCTAACGCCATGTGCAAGTTTTTTTCGCTTTGAGTGCCGCCTGCGGCCGCGGGGGGAGAGAGAATGAGTGGGGACACCCCAAACCCCGCCAGGGGCGGCAGCCCCTGGACCCCGCTCAGAAAACTTGCACATCGGGTTAGCCAGGGAATGGTCGCCTGGGTTGGCCGAACAAGCGTGTACCGAAGCGGCTCAGCAAGACGGCTCCCAGCCCTAACACTCCTGCTCCTATGCTGATAAGCCAGCCAATATATGGCAGTGAGCCGAGCAGCACTAACGCTGTCAGCCCGACTATGATCTGGGCCGGGCGACTCTTTTGCTCCGGGGCAAGTTTGTTCATAATGAATTCCCCTACCAGCCAGCCCATGGCTACCATACCCAGCAACCAGGCCGCAATCAATCCTAATCCCACTATAATTGCCAGCGGAATAGATAAAATAAGGGCAATCAATACAATTAGCACTGGCGGCGCCAGGATAACGCTGAGCAGGCCAACCAGCAAACTGCGGCCTGTCTCATTCACAATGGCTGCACGCACAAGGATCAAATGTTCTGGCAGCAAGGCATTGACAAGTAGCCCCAATCCAACCAGCAAAAGCAAAAGCCAGATAGGGAAGCCCCAGCCACTGCCAGGAAGCAGCCAGCCTATAGACCTGGTACGGTCAGAAAAATGGCCAGTGTTTATATCTGTCCCTGGCGCCCACTGCGCTCCATAGAGATCGACACTACCAAGGACATCGGCATTGTTCTTCATCACGAGCTTACCGCCAAACACTTCAGCATTCCCATCGACCTTCCCCCCAATGACGACCTGGCTATTGAATGTAACAACGTTCCCTTTCACCTCTCCATCAATCACGACTGTTCCCCCGAAGGCTGTCACATTCCCGCACGCTACTTCGCCCTGAGCTATTACCACCTCGCTGTTAAAAGATGGTCCAGAGTGATTTTGCGTGCAAGCGGCCCTGAGATTGGCGCTATCGTTGCCTATAGCTAGAGCAGAAGTCGTAGATACCAGGTATTTGGCACCTCCGGCCAGAACAAGAGCGATGAGGGATACAAGCCCTACCAGCACAAGCATACGCCATTGTGTGCATTTACGGTTTTGCATATGTGCAACTCCCTATCATGGCCGCGCCATACAAAAAGCATGACCATGACCTTCGCTCCCTACGCCTCTTGTGGAGGACGCATCAAGCGAAGCCACATCCCCATCATGACCACCAGACCTAGAGCCACAATCGCCAGTAGCCTGCTATCCCCTGTGACAAGTGCGAGCGCCGCCTGTACGTATTGCCCCAGGATGATCAACCCAAACACAACGTTTCCCAGCGTTAAGAGCAGCGTATCCAGCAGATCAGGCTGGATAATGAAAAGCGCTAGCAACAGAAGCGGAACGCTTCCTACTATAAAGACGAGCAGGGCTACCAGTGGAATAGCCACCTTACCCATTCGGGCCATGCGCGTCTGCTGCTGCGCGCGAATATCCTCCAATTGCCGGGTGATGCGTTCCCGCTGCTGCACCGCCCGCATAATACGCTCTGTCGAGATGCTGGAATGCACACGGTAAGCGGGTGAGAGCAATGAAGTTTGTAGCAGTTGGAGATGCTGCTCGTATATACGGCACTGAGAGCAGTCTTTGAGATGCTCTTGCAATGCTGATGCGTCTGATGCTGTTAGTGAGAGATCGCCGTCACGCCGAGCAGCCATCAAGCGTCTAGCTTCCTGGCAGCGCATTGACCTGTTCCTCCTCATTATGAGACGATTCGTTCATATAACGAGCTAACAGCTCACGCGCCCGGTGCAAACGCGCTTTTACGAGAGCGGGCGTCAGGTTCAGCACCCTGGCGATTTCCTCGTATGAGAAATCGTACCAGTAGCGCAAGACAATCACGACCCGGTACTTGCCAGGCAAGCGCAAGAGGTAGGCCTGTATCTCGTCCTGCTGTTCTCCTTCCAGGGCGCTTTGTTCGGGACCCCGGCCAGCGTCGACGATCCATTCCAGGAAAGGGACATCTTCGAGCGGTAACGCCAGGAATCGACGGCGCCTCAACTGGTCGATGGCCAGGTGGGAAGCAATCGAGAGCAGCCAGGTGCTGAATTTATGAACAGGTTTGTAAGTGGCGAGCTGGGTATAGGCCCGCACAAAGGCTTCTTGCGTGACATCCTCTGCCTCGGTTGTATTGCCCAGCATACGGTATGCCAGGTTCTGCACAGCATCCTTATAGCGCTCGACCAGCGCCGCGAAGGCATCCTGATTATTGGCGAGGGCTAGCTCGACAAGCGCTGTATCGCTCATCGCTTCCACAGCGGCCTCCCGCCTGTAAGCCCGGGATCCAACTTGCGTTTCTATCTCCGCCTGGCCGGTAAGAGGTTGCCCTGGGCTTGAAATACCCTGCGCATCTGCCTCTATCAATGTTCCACTATTCCGATTCTTGCTAAGCTTGTTACGACGTGTTTTGCGTCCCGGCTGCACCAGGGCTCCGAGAGGGCCTGTGATATTTGAAGCTTGTAGGATCGATTCCATTCTTTATCACCGCTCATTCATACATGAATATTTTTTCATGTTTATTCAAACAAAAACGGATGGGCAAATATTCTCTTTTACACACCTATTTACGAGCCGCTCATGAAAAGGTTACAGGCACTTGCAACAAGTGTAACATGCTTGCAGGCAAGTAGCAAGGGCTATTCCTATAGACTTATTCTGATGCATCTAGTACAATAATGGCACGACCTGGCAGAGATTTGGATGTAGCTTTTCAGGCAGAAACAGGTGGAAAGAAAAAGGAATATGTTCTTCAAGGTAGATGGCAACGGACTTCCGGTGAGCAGAGTTGTGCGCAGAACCGGGGGCAGGCAAGCCCGCAACATTATATGGCCAATGGCTCTGCTTACTGCCATCGTGTTATTGCCCCTGGCGGCCTGCGGCACCGGAAGTGGGGGAGCCTATCTGGTCTCATTCTCATCAACATCAACGCCCTCTGCACCAGCGGTACAGCAGCCGCTGCCAAAAGGATTGCTGAATGCGAACTATCCCGTCATAGATTGGGTCTTTAATCAAATGTGCAGCCTGGCTGTGGATTCATATAGCCACAGCCAGATGAGCACAACCATTGCCTATGATTCCGCTGCCTGGCTGTATCCAAGCGATGGGCATCTGGTAGAGGGAAGGCAGGATTGCGACAACCAGGCGCTCGTTCAACAGGCCAGAAGCCTGGGATTAACTACACTGCTAACTGTAGGCGTAGATGGCTCCTGGCCTGCTCAGTCCCTGGCCCAGTATATTGATCGGGCATCCTCGCAGCCACAGGTTCCCTGCACTCCCCAGGCGACAACCTATATCTGTAATATTGTCAACTGGGCAGTTACTGGCGGCTACAAGGGCGTGATCATTGACTTCGAGATGGTGGCCTGGAATTATCCGAATATCCGCCAGAAGTTCTCCGTGTTTATGCAGGACTTGCAGAATGCGTTGCATCAAAAGGGCTTGCTGTGCGGCATTACGTTGATCGCGAAAATTGGTGATACGCCTCAAGCAGACCCATCTTATACGTACAACTATTTTGAGGATTGGAAAGCGCTCAGCAGCATGGATTTTCTCATTCCTATGGTGCTGGATTTTGATCTCGAGGTGAACAGGCCCGGCCCAATCACTTCAGTCCAATGGATAGAAAAGCAGGTAGATTACATATGGCGCACTATTCCGCAGGCCCTGAGCAAGACGATTTTCGAGCTGCCGCTCTATGGTCGCGAATGGCAGGTAGACGCTAAAGGGCACTGGCATCCGATCAACAATATGGAGACCTGCACAGATGTGAACGCGCAGAAAGCCAGCGAACCCCTGTTATCTGATGTGAGCAAAGATATTACAACGCCGGAGATTGCCTGGAATGATCAAAGCGGGCAGCGTCACGAAGTATGGTACGATACTCCCTCCTCGCTGATTGCCATCATGGCACAGGTTCAGCAGGAGATACGGGGCCTGCTAGACGATCCTGCTTACAGGTTGCCAACGTCGTTCTGGTACCGGGGCGCGGAATGCGCGAATTTCTTTGGAAAAGGAAATGCGCTGGAGAAGTTCTATGATTAGCTTGCAATATCCTTTTCAAAGATGACGCTGGTGGGGGTGACTCTGACCAGTAGCTCTCCTGGAACACCGTTGCGCCTGCCATACACTTCGGCTAACTCCTCACCCATATATCTTCCTCCGATGCGTGTTGCCCAGTAGAGGAGGGCATCGAGGCCGACGCTTAAGGTAGCTATCCCCTCAACCATGATGTAGGCGTAAGGTGGTGTCTCGTCGTCCACACAAAGACAGATGCGTGCGTCGCGCCGTATGCTGGCGGCCTTCACTGTATGCTCTCCTGTTGTGAAGACAATCGTATCACCATCAAGTGTAAACCAGACTGGCACGACGTGTGGTCGCCCATCCTTGCGCACGGTCGCTACTTTCCCTGTGCGTGTCCCGTGTAGCAGAAAGTCACGCTGTTCAGCAGTAAACGTAGGCATATCTATAACCTCTTCTTTCGACTTACTTGTTCTGGTTCAGTGCGGGTAGCACTTCGTTCGCCAATAGCTCTAAAGTTGTCAAATTGGGAAAATCCGCACAACTGAGCATGAAGTAATCAACCCCTAGCTCGATGAATGGCTGCATTTGTTCGATCACTTGCTTGGGTGTACCCGCAAAGCCCTGGTTGGTAGGTAATTGGAGCGCGTGCAGTTTCTGGACTTCTGCCTCGGTTGGGGCGCAGATGCACGGCCCAAACCACGTCCGCCGCAATGTTGAAGGGTCACGGCCAACTTCGTTGCACGCGCGTTCGCTTTCCTGGACTTGCTCGCGGTACTCGCCGATGCCTGTCCACGAACCGTTCGACCAGTTGTCGGGGCGGTTCATATCGAGACTGAAACATGACACATTCCACCAGTCAGCATAGCGCGCAATGAGCCGCAGCATTCTCGGCCTGAAACCACCGATCATGATGATGGGTTGTGGATCGGGCTTTGGTTCGCAGTAGGCATTGACGACGTGATAGTGCTTTCCGTGAAACGTCACCCGTTCTTCCCGCCAGAGAGCCTTGACGATCTGCAGCGTCTCTTCAAGCTGCTCGATGCGCGTTCTGGGTGGGGGAAAGTTATAGCCATATGCTACGTATTCGTCTTCTTTCCAGCCCGTTCCGATACCCAGGATAAATCGTCCCTGGCTCAGATATTGCAGGGTGGCTCCCATCTTGGCTAAGAGGGCCGGATTGCGGAAAGACTGGCTCAGGACGGTATGCCCAAATGTGAAATGCGGGTATAAGCCCATGAAGTAGGTGAGTGTTGTCCAGCCTTCTAAGGCGGGACTTGCGCCGTACTGGAGATGATCGGTAAACCATACTGAGTCAAAGTGGCCATCAATGATTTTGAAAGCCTCATCCACTTTGTTCAGGAACGTGTCACGCTCCCTGTTTCCGCGTGACCTACCTGAAAGTGTCCATCCCAGTTGAACAACTGCCATAACTGTCTCCTCTATGACTTATACGAGATATCGCAATATGCGGGGGCATGTTCCTAACACTTTATGAGTGGTACACACAAATATATCGCTATTCAACGCATGAAAGCAAGCCAAACAAATGGGTGCTAAGGCAAGGCTCAAAATGTCATCCTGAGCGAAGCGAAGGATCTCTGTCGATGGGCAGCGGATGTTTCGCTTCGCTCAACATGACATGCCCGGACATTTCTGGTGATTGAGGCATTGTCACGTTCATTTGAACCTTGCCTAAGGAAGAAAATTCCACCGTAATTCCCTTGTAGTTCACCGGAATCCCGCCATCCTTTGGAAAGAATCCCGCCAGAATCTCTCCAAAATCCCCTCATATAGTGCGGAATTTAATCACAATTCCGCCATTGTTGACCAGTAGCCTTTAGATTCCCGCCAAAAATCCTTCGTGGATGCTATAATCTCACCAAAATTCCGTCATAACTCGCTATTTGTCCGATATTTCTTATGATGCTTTTCCAGTACCGGACATCGTTTAACGAGCATTAATGAATCAGAAGCATAAAACATGCACGAAATAGGGGATATCGGACAAAGTATCGAACAGTATCGGACAGGTGGCGATAAGAGGTCGTTTAATGTTGTTTATTCCTGCTACAATGATGTCGCTCAGTGGTCATAGTAAAGAATCCCGCTATGAGGGTGAGATCCCGCCAGAAGCATAGAGAATTCCGTCATGTATTACAGGCAGGAGATGGCTAAGAAGTAGAAGTGTCGCGAATCCCGTCAGAATCCGCTCACAATTCGCTCATAATCCGCTCATGCCTGCTAGCTAATTCCCAGCGGCTGTAGTACAATCGGGGTATCAAATAGAATCCTGAAGAGGAGTAAGCAGTCGATGCCGACGCTGACCGAGGCTGCCCTGCGACGTGCAATCGCTGGCGGCGAAACCAGTACGGTGGAACTCAAGAAAGCGGTGCCCAGGCCGGGCGAACTGGCTGAGAGAATGTGTGGGATGGCGAATGCGCAGGGCGGCCTGATTATTATCGGGGTAGAGGATAGCAGCCTTGAGGTGGTGGGCGTGTCCGACAAGCGCATGGCACTCACACGCGATATGGTGCTGCGCGCGGCCAGGCAGATTGACCCACCCTTGCTCCTCGATCCGCCGGAGCCAGAGGTGTACGTGCTGGACGGCAAGCGGGTAGTGGTGGCGACGATCCCATCCAGCCGTGGTCCGGTGTATCAGGCCAGCGGAGTGTTCTGGATTCGGCGGGGCACGCACACCGTTCCCCTCAGCGCCTCGGAGATGCTGGAGCTGGCGAACGACCGTGGGCTGCAGGACTGGGAAATTCAGCCGGTCCGTGATGCCACGATGAAGGATATCGACCCGGAGCGCGTCGAAGCCTATGTGCGCCAGCGCTCAGCACGCAGCCGGAGCTTCCGTCGGTTCGACAACCTGCAGCAATTCCTGATCGGATTGAAATGTGCCAGGATCGTAAACAGGAAGGCCGTGCCGACCAACGCCGGGCTACTCTTCTTTGGGTATGATCCGCAGCAGCACCTCATCCAGAGCGAGGTGGTATGTGTCCTCTATCGTGATACATCAGGAATCGGGGGCTATGCCGACCGCAAGATTATTACTGGGACCATCCAGGAGCTCATCGATGAGACCGAAGCATTTCTCACCCAGCATATCCCGGTCGAAGGAAGAATAGAAGGCTGGAAGCGTATTGACCTGCCAGAATATCCGATCGAGGCACTGCGTGAGGCGGTAGTAAACGCTGTGATCCATCGCGATTACAGCCGGCGCGGCGAAAGCATTCGCGTGTTTTACTACGCTGACCGGATCGAGGTGCATAGCCCCGGCCTCTTGCTACCGGGGGTGACCGTTGAGCAGATGCGGCGTGGAGAAGTGACCTCGAAGCTGCGCAATCCGGTCCTGGCCGGGTTGTTACGCGATATTCCTGGCTATATGGAGCGTGTGGGAAGCGGGATCAGGCTGATGCTTGAGGAGACAAGACGTATGGGCCTGCCGCCGCCGCAATTTCGCGAGATGAGCGAATTTGTGGTGACCTTCTCTAAAGCCCCGGTGGTTACGCCTACCATCCCCGCTGCTTCCAGCGGGACACTGTGGGATCTGGAGGTGCGACAACTGGAGCAGTCCTTCGAAGGGTCCCTACTACTTGAGCAGGAGCAGCGCCTGCAGCAAGCGATGCACTACGTTCGAGAGCATGGGGTGATTACCAATACCGTGTACCGCCAACTCTTTGGCGTTTCTGAGGCCACCGCCCGCCGTGACCTGGAGACCCTCGTTCAGCGCGGTGCACTGCAAGGGACCGGGAAGACGCGTGGGCGACAATACCGGCTCCCATGAATGAGCGGTACCTGAGCATCTGATAGACAGCGAGAAAGGGAGCCACCCGGCCACCCTTTCATGCGGGATTGTCTCTAGAAGAGCTTCTAGTCATAAATGGGGCGGGAGGGAATCGAACCCTCACGGCCTCTCCGGCCCGGGGATTTTAAGTCCCCTGCGTCTACCCTTTCGCCACCGCCCCTTGCTTGCTATGATGGTAGGGGTTTTTCAGCAACACGATATTATCATGCCGGGGCCTGCTCGTCAATCATGCTGTTTTCAAATGGGCCAGGTACCAATGGGAATGCTCATGGGCGCGTGCCCCAGACGGTAAGGCCATAGGATATGGCGCGGAAATCATCTGCCAGCATCTCGGCCACCATTTGCTGGTACGTCCACTCGAATTCTTCTTGCGTGATAGCTCCTGTCTTTAAAAGGAAGGGAAGCACCTGTTGAGTAGCGGCCATCATGTCTTGAACATAAGCCTCGTGGGCTTCTGTGCCACTTGAGCTATCAATGGCATGAACCTTAAACTGGATATCCCGGCAACCTGCTTGCTGGAGTAAATAGCCGAGCATTGGTGTGATGCCAAAATAGCGTCCATCGGGGGAAAAAGTGCGTTTCACCCTACGCAAGGCTTGTAAACCAAGGCCGATAAGCTTCTCAAATGCGGGGCTATTAGTGATAGCCATCTCAAACTCAGTCAGGCGGATGGTACCTGCTGGCCGGCAGACACGCACCAACTCTCGGAGCACGCCTGGCCAGGTCTCTGGGGTTAGCACTACAACGAGCAGGCGAGCATTGACCAGGTCAAAGGAGCCATCAGCAAATTTCAAGGGCTCCAGTATATTCATCACCTCAAAATGGGCGTTTGGCAGTCCGCGGGCCTGGGCGTGAGCACGCGCATAATTGATCATCCTTTCGCTGATGTCAATGCCCGTCACCTCTACCTCAGGATACTCTCGCGCAACATCCAGCACCCAGCCGCCGGGGCCGCAGGCAACATCGAGGATGCTCTGGATGCCGGTGAGATCGCCCTCCCGCTCAGAAAACAGCCCTCCCATACTTCTGGTCGCGAGCACATCCTGGTGAAGCAGGCGGGCCATTTCCGTGCTATCCTCAGCATCAAATAAATACGTGTTTTCACGTTCAGATGAACCATGCGATGGTGTCATGGACATTTCTCCTTCCTCTATCCTATTTGATCTCCCGACTTCAACCGGCTGCGCTGTCCTTGCTCACTCGCCAGTATATGGCGGGAGTTGTAACAGCTCCTCTTCCAGTTGCTGCCATACTATCTGTTGCGCCTGCGCAAGATGCATTGGGCGCTGCTCTCTTAGAGCCTGTATCAAAACTTCTGAAACACGCTGTCTGAAGCCTGTCAAGTACTTTTCTTGCGTCTTGTAAAAGGGCATCGGCCACAATTCAATGGAGTCCGGTGGGTAAAAGTCTGCCGGCTCAAAGGCCAGCACTAACAACTCAGCATAATTCTGGATCAGTTCACAACGGAACGGCAAGAAATAGCCCGGCTGTGTGCTGGAGACAGAGAGGCAGCCGGCTATCTCGCCTGCCAGCATGAGCGGGTAAACTGCTGCACTTTCTTCCCATTCCACCCAGTGAGCAGGATAGATGCCGCGCTCCTGCCGGTTCTGGATAACTATGGGGCGACATGAAGCAACAACGTAGCCCGCCAGGGATTCAGAGCCAAGAAAGATGGCGTATTGCTCGAGGTTGCTTTGCCAGGGGGGAGTTGCCCTGCCAATACGTTCGCGCAAACTGCGTATCTTCTGCTCGCTCGAGGGAGGCATACATTGCACAATATTGATAGCCAGGCCGAGGTGATTAGGATCAAGTTGCCCAAGCGCCTGTTGCAAGATCAGGTTGCTCAATGTCCAGAAGCGCTGGTGCTTTGGAGTATTGACATAAGCGTTCAGGGCGCGGGTATAAAACTCCGTAGGAATTACTTTTGAGGCTTCTTCTCGTGACTGATCCTGCCATGAAAGAAAGGCATTGGGAAATTCTGCGGAGAGCGATTCAATAAGGAGAGCGCGGTGCTGCGGGAGCGCATTGAGCAGGTTCTGGATATTCTGCGGGCGAGGGCTGGCGGTATTATTGGCCCAACGCGAGAGCGTAATTGGATTGACGCCCAGCTCATTGGCAATACGCTGCCGCTCCTGGCTGTCTTGAATAATATGGCCCAGCAACTCGCGCCAGGCCGGCACTGCTCCCATGCCTATCACCTTTGCTGTTCGCTTTTGCCCTTCTTATGCTGAAATCATAGCAGTTAGCGGACCAAACGTCAACTACTTGCGGTGATCGATTTTACAGTGACACAACATGCATTTTTCTCAATCATATTGACGTAGTGGTACCATCTACGGCATAATAGGGAGCGGGATACGGTGAGAGGATACTCCCGCATCTCAGGGATCGGCATATTCATTGAGGGTAGGAGCGAGGCTGGCCCTCGCCCTGGCCGCTGGCTGCGGTAAAGAGATAGGAATACCAATTGATATCGGACGTGCCGGGAGTGGCTTCCTCGGCACGTAAATTCGCTTGTGGAGCGGGAAGCACTGGCTCTTTCGAGGGTGAAACTTCCTGCGAGGAAGCAAGTACTGAGATGTTGTAACTCGTTTTACCACATTTTAGAAAGCAGGAGCAGGCTATTCTCACTCATCAGGTTATAGAAGAAACATATGACGTGATCGTTGTTGGCGCAGGGCATGCGGGATGCGAGGCGGCATTAGCCAGCGCGCGTATGGGCCACAAAACCCTCCTGCTGACCATGAACCTGGACAGTGTGGCGCTCATGCCTTGCAACCCCTCTATGGGCGGGCCTGCTAAGGGGCATTTGATCAAAGAAATCGATGCGCTTGGTGGAGAAATTGGGCGCAACACGGACCGCACATTTATTCAGATTCGCCTGCTGAACACGAGCAAAGGACCCGCTGTACAGGCGCTGCGCGCTCAATGCGATAAGCAGGCCTATCGCCTGGCCATGAAATTTGCGCTGGAGGGCCAGCCTAACCTGGAGCTGAAGCAAGCAACCATCTTGCAATTGTTGAGCGAAGGGGGCACCGGTGGACGCCCACGCATCACGGGTGTGGTGGCCAGTAATGGCTGGCGCTACATGGCAAAGGCGATCATTCTAACAACGGGTACCTTCATCAATGGGCGGCTCGTCGTAGGGAACAAGACGCAGCCCGGCGGGCGAGCAGGCGAGGGGCCTGCGCTGGGGATTTCCGATTCGCTGCGAGCTTTGGGACTGGAGGTGCGCCGCTTCAAAACCGGCACTCCACCACGTATCGATGCCCGCACGATCGACTTCAGCAAAACCATTCCACAGCCCGGCAGCCGTATACCGCTTTACTTTTCGCAAGATACGACTGCTCGCGAAGATGTGCAGCTTCCCGGCAGCCGTCCTAACCCAGTCTACCCGGTGACCGATGAGGATTTGCATGGGTGGCGACCACAATTGCCTTGCTATCTTGTGCATACAACAGAGCAGACGCACCAGATCATTCGCAGCAACCTGCATCGCTCACCGCTTTACACGGGCATTATTGAGGGTATTGGCCCGCGCTATTGTCCATCCATTGAGGACAAGGTCGTGCGTTTCGCTGATAAAAGCTCGCACCAGATCTTCCTGGAACCGGAAGGATGGCGCACAGGTGAGGTTTATGTGCAGGGGACAAATACCAGCCTGCCGGAGGATGTGCAGATCGCCATGTTACGTAGCATTCCGGCGCTGGAGCATGTGGAGATCATGCGCTTTGGCTACGCTGTCGAATATGACTATGTTCCACCGGTACAGCTTTTCCCAACGCTGGAGACCAAGCCTGTCTCAGGTCTCTTCCTCGCGGGCCAGATCAATGGAACATCGGGTTATGAAGAGGCTGCAGCTCAGGGCATTATGGCAGGTATCAATGCGGCTCTGCATGTACGGGGAGAGGAGCCGTTTGTCCTGGGAAGGCACGAAGCCTATATTGGTGTCTTGATCGACGACCTGGTTACTCGCCCCATGAG
>CADDZH010000028.1 GCA_902812455.1 Chloroflexota bacterium
GTTCCTCCTCTACCTCGCCCTGCCCCTCAACGCGGCCTATTACGCCTGGCTCGCCCGGCGCCTGCCGCCGGCCAACCCCAGGACGCCAGCAACAGGCTGGCGAGCGTTCCTGCTGGCCGAGGCGCTGCTGCTGGGCCTGTATGGACTCGGCCTCTTGCTGGCCCCGTCTACCTCGAGCGCCTTCTGGCCCTGGCCCATCGATGCCTTCCACAGTCGCATCTACAGCGTGGTCTTCCTCACTCCTGCGCTTGGGGCCTTCCTGCTGGCGCGTGCCGCCGCAGCGGTGGAGTGGCTGACGCTGGGCATCTTCCACGTGGTGCTGGGCGGCCTGGCGCTGGTCGGCCTCATCATCGTGAGTAACTCGCTGCACAAGGTGGCCTGGTCGCTACCCGGCACCTGGCTCTGGTTTGGCCTGTTTGCGCTGCTGGCGCTGGTGGGCCTGGGCCTGTGCTGGCAGGCGAGCGTGGTGAGCCGGGAGAGCGGGCAGGTCGTCTCTGCTGGCGGGTGAGGGCACAGGGCAGGTGCGGTGTGGGTGGCAACGGTGCCAGAAGGAGGCCTGGAGATGAACAATGAGCACGGATGCAGCGGCGAGAGATCAGCTCTCCGTGAGGAAGCTGGAAGGAGGACGAGTCCATGATGCCACCGGAAGTGCCGCACGGCGGCTGGAACCTCTTCGCGCGCGTGCTGCAAGAGATTCTCTCGGCGCATGGCTTGACCTTGGGCCACCTGGATGACCGGATGCAGCTGCACCCGGAGAAGGTGCGGCGCCTGCAGCGCTCCCTCCAGGTGCCCAAGAGTTTCCCGGTCTTGAACCCCGACGAAATGGAGCGCCTCGTGGCGGTGGTGCGCCTGAGCCGCAGCGAGAAGACGCGCCTGCGGGCGGCGCTGTTAGCGACGGCGATTGAGGCGATGTTGATGGATCGCATTCGCCCACCGGACGCGCTACGGGCAGCGGAGCAGATCCTGCCGGTGCTTGAGCAGGCCCTGGAGACCTATGCCGATGAGCCGCTGGGCATCGGGGCCATCAAAGGAGAAGGAGAAGCCGCGATGCCGGACGAGGCAGACATCGAGCGCGAGCTGGGGGGCGCGCTCGCGGCGATTGATCGCGCCACGCTGGCGCTGCATCTGAGCCATAATGTCGAGAGCCATGCCGAGCGGGTGGAACGCGCGCGCGAGGCACGGGATGGCTTCGAGACGGCGCTGGTGCTGCTGGAGACGGTTGAACCGGCTTTCAAGGCGCAGGAGGGCTGGCGCTTCTGGCACGACGAGGCGCAACAAGGACAGCGCACCGCCAAGCAGCGCCTGGCCGACCTGGGCGCTTAGGCCGGAATACGCCAAATGTGGCGCCCGGAATGAATCGCTTCGCACAACAGGTGATGAGGAGGAACGGTGGCGACACCACGGCGCCTCCGCTCCTATGAGCCTCTCCGTAATATCGGCGAGGAAGGCTCTTCTCAGGAGGGATGGAGATGCTACCGCTGGCACAGCTCCAGGCGACGGAAGCTCAACGCCGCTTGCAGTTGCTCGGAACAACGGTCGAGGACCCCAGCGGGACGAGGCTCGCTGCACGAGCTCGCCAGGTGGGCATCCCGGCAGCGGTGTTGCGGCGGTGGCACGGCTGCTATCTGCGCGGAGGACTGGACGCGCTGGTTCCGGTCGAGTGGCCTGAGCAGACATCCGCGACCTGGACACTCATCGAGAGGCGCTACGCGGCATTAGGCGAACTTGCCGAAGCGGAAACCGTCACGGTGGAGGATATGCGTCGGCTTGCAGCACAAGCTGGTTGGACACTACGCCAGGCGCGGCGAGGCTCCGTCGCTATCGCCTGGGCGGGATGCTCGGTCTCGCCCCTGCCAAGCGTGTGGCTGTGCAGCGTGTACGGCCTGATCTGGGTACGCTCACAGCAGAGCAACGCGACGAACTCTTCCGTCGCCGCGCTCTACTTGGGGACCTGGCCGAGCAGGCACACGTCTCCAATGCTATCTTAGCGCAACGGGCGAAAGCGGTTAGGGTCAGCTTGCGCACCTTACGGGACTACCACACGCGCTTCCGGCGCGATGGCTTAGCCGGGCTGGCTCCGCGTGGACGCCAGGACAAGGGCAAGCATCACGGGGTAAGCGCGCAGATGGTGCAGGCTGTTGAAAACCTGCGCCTCACCCACCGGTACGCCACCGTGCGCTTTGTGCATGAACTGGCCTGCCAGCACGCGGCTTCAACGGGGGAAACCGCCCCCAGCCTGTGGCAGGTGCGCTCCATCTGTGCGCAGATCCCAGCCCCGGTGCGATTGCTGGCCGACGGGCGCGAGGAGGAGTTCCGCAATCGCTATCGCCTGACGTACCCCATCCCTCATGACGCTCACCGTCTGATCTGGCAGATCGATCACAAGGCCCCCTTGCACGTGCTGGTTCGTGATCTGCGCGCGCCTTCCCACCGCGCGCTTTCCGGCGAAGTCCGCCCATATTTGACGCTGGTCATTGATAGTGCTTCGCGCCTGGTCATGGCCGGACGATTCAGCTACGATCCCCCGGATCGCTTCATGGTGGCGGCTGCGATCCGTGACGCGATGCTAACCGGCGACCACAAGCCCTTTGGCGGCGTCCCCGATGAGATCTGGGTCGACAACGGCAAGGACCTGATTGCCCACCATGTGCAGCAACTCGCGCAAGGCCTGGGTATCACGCTCTTTCCGGGACCCCCACATGAACCCCAGGTGCGTGGGATTGTCGAACGCTTTCACGAGACGCTGGACACGCGCCTGTGGGCCACGCTCCCCGGCTATGTTGGCAGAAACGTCGTGGAACGCAACCCCACGGCCAGAGCCGAACTTACGCTTGCGGAACTCGAGCAGCGCTTTCGCTCCTTCATCGATCAGTATCACCAGGAGATGCACAGCGCGACTGGACAGACGCCTCTCGCCTTCTGGCAGGAGCACGCAATGCTGCTTCCAGTCGACGAACGTCTCCTCGATGTGCTGCTCAAAGAACCGGCCCACCGGCGCGTGCTCAAGGAGGGCATCAAGTATGCCGGGGAGCGGTACTGGCATCCCGAGCTGGCGGTGCTGGTCGGCGAGGAGGTGCTGGTGCGCGGCTCCCTGCTATACCGCCCCTTCCGAACTGGAGGTCTTTTTCGAGGGAAAGTGGCGCTGCACGGCTTTTGCACTTTCCTCCGCGAAGGGGCAGGAGGTCCAGCGCCAGGAGGTAGTCGAGGCGCAGCGACGCCAGCGAGCACAGGCTCGCCGCCGCATCCAGGCCGCGCGTGAGGCGCTCGAGGTCCCTTCCCTCTCGGCAACGAAGCGCCGCAAGAGGCGACGAGAGGACATGGCATCAGGTGAGGTTCCTATCGTGACTCTTTCCTCTCCTCGTTCCCCAGACCTGTTTGATTTTCTGGTGGCCCGCGCCGAGCAGGGCAGAAAGGTCGCTCCCCATGATTCCTGAATACGCTGATGGTCTCGATTTCGAAAACCGCCTGCCACCCGGTCAGGCTCCCATCATGACGCAGAGTGTCAAACGCTTTCATGCCTGTATGCAGTTCATGATGCAGTCGCGTGAAGAGACCGGCTATGCCACGATGGGGGTGGTGACCGGAGACGCAGGAGTGGGCAAGACCATTGCCGTGCAGACCTATCTGCAAGCGCTGACGCCACGGGCCTACAGTGGCTTTCCGGCCTGTGTGAGCATCAAAGTCAGCCCGCGCTCGACGGCCAAAGCCCTGGCGAAAACGTTGATCACAACGCTCAACGGCGAGCATGCCGGCCACAACGTCTATGATATGGAAGCCGTTGCAGCAGAGGCCATCCGGCGTACCGATCTGGACCTGGTCCTGGTCGATGAAGGGGACTGGCTCAACGTTGAGAGCTTTGAATTGCTACGCCATATCTTCGACCGCACCGGCTGCCCCATCGTGATTGTGGGACTCCCACGCATCCCGCGGGTCATTAATCGCCACGAGAAATTTGTGAGCCGTGTCGGCCTGCATATGGAGTTCTTGCCGCTCACCCAGGAGGAGGTGTTGACGACGGTGTTACCTGCCCTGACGCTGCCCTACTGGCAGTATCGCTCTGATGATGCGGCCGATCGCGAGATGGGGGTAGGGCTCTGGCAACGCGTGTGTCCTTCCTTTCGCAAGCTACGGGTGGTGCTGCAATATGCCAGCCAGATTGCGCGTGCCCGCCAGACCGAACGCATCACGCCAGCTATCCTCGCCGAAACACTACGTCTGACGCTGATTCCACAGGTTCCGGCTCCGCGAACCCCGCCTCCTCCCTCACCTGCTGGGTCCCACGAGGCCGCTTCAGAACAACGGCCCCCTCGCTCATGAGGCCGAATCCGTTTTGTCAGTCCGAGGCTCCCGCCTGGCTCGCTGATGATCCTGTCTACCGGATTCCCCGCCTGCTTGAGCACTTGTTGGAAATGGCAACCTATCTACCCCAGGTGTATGAGATCCTTCCCTGGCTGGAAGGGATGGATGCCTGGTCCCTGGTCCAGGAGCGGCTCTCGCACGCTTTCTTTCCCGATGTACCACCGTCGGCACAAGAAGCGACCCTGACTACTTTCTTCGCCCAGGTGACGCAGCCAATGGCCGAGATGATCGAGCGGCTCTATGTCTCACCGCTGCTGCGGCGGGTTGCGACGGTGGAGGAGATCATGCGTCGGATGGCACAGCGAGTCGGCGCTTGCGCATTGCCGTTCGATGTGGTGACGGGGGTCTGCTGTTCTTTCGGGCGTCGTCGTGCCTCCCACCTGTTGAGTGATCCGATCCAGAAACAAGCGACCACCTGGCGCATTGGCTGGCAACGGACGGCTGTCCAGGTGCGCACAGCACACAGCACGATGACGCCGTATCTTGTCCTGGTGATCGACGAACCCACCGACAAGGTGCTGGCCTTTCTGAGCACACCGGAACCGCCAGGGGAGACAGATGTCCTGTTCGCGCTCTATGATGCGCTAGTGTTCTCCAGCCAGGACCGCTGGCACCTGCATCCGCCGACATGTTTGCGTATTCAACAATCGGTGCCAGCCGAGATCATCCGAGCCGCCAACGCCTGGGACACCGAGGTGGAAGTCGTGGCACAACAGGAGTTCGCCTTCGTGCAAGGCTGGGAGCGAGAACTGACCGGTCGGGTGCTTGATCCTGACCAGTATCTGCGCATTGTGGATCGCGCCTGTGAGCGTGCGTATGGCTATGCTCCATTTCTGGCGAAGCAGCAGGCGGCTCGGCAAGCCGGGTGGCGGATGCGTTTGGACGATGATCCCTGTCGGTTTCTCCCCAGTTTGCGAGAACTACTGCCAGTCTATGACGCCTTAGTGGGAAGCGATGGCCGGCTTTCGTGGCATGGCTGGCATTATCGTGACATCGAAGAGGATGTGCTCCAGTACTGGCCAGATGAAACCGTTACTCTTCGCCCGTCACCCGTGAGTGAAGCGGTGATCTGGGTTTATTGGGACCAGGAAATCCTCTGCCAGGCTGTCGCTGAAGAATTATGTCACCAGGATGGAAGCTATCGTCCATATTGGTTCCCCTACCCGCGCCTTGGGGAATGATTCTCCCCCAACTGCTTCTTTGCATGCCGGTCCATTGCTACGGAAGACATCTGCGACTTTCCGAGTGCAAACGAACTCCACACCAGTGCAGACGAAAGTTGAAAGTGACACTGTGACGCTGGCGCACGCCTTCGAGCAGTTCCTGGAGGCCTCGTCATTTGCCCGCAGAACCCACGAAAGTTATACCGAGGACCTGGCGCCACTGTTGGCGGAGGTCGGCCAGCAACCAGTCATGGCTCTGACCACTGACATGCTCCAGGCCTTTCTCGCACACCAGGAATCCCTCGCACCTGCCACGTACAATCGGCGCCTGGCTGCATTGCGGAGTTTCACCCGCTGGCTCCACGAGCAGGGATGGGGAGCAGAGGCGCTCTTGGAGAGGATGGAACGGAAACCGGAAGGGAAACGGGTGGCTCGCGCTCTGGATGCACAGAAAGTCGAGTCGGTGTTGCGAAAAATCGAAGACCCGCGTGATCGTGCGCTCTTCTGGCTGATCTATGATGGCGGTCTGCGCTCTCAGGAAGCGCTCTCCATAGATATCGAGGACATTTCCTGGCCGGATCGCTCCATTCGCCTGCATGGCAAGGGCGACCGCTCACGTGAGATGTTCTTCTCGCGTGCGGTGGGAACTCTGCTGGACAAGTACCTGGCGACACGCGGACATCCGACCTCGGGACCGCTCTTCGTGACGCACCGCAAAGCGCGACTCCCTCGCCGTGCTGATCTGGACGCTGCCGGCTACGCGCGCCTCTCCTACCGACAGGCCGACACGCTCTGGAAACGCTACACCCCCGACTGGGATCTCCACCAGCTGCGCCACACCGCTATCAGTCTGCGCGCTGCTCATGACTATACCGAAGTGGACCTCAAACGCTTTAGCGGGCATAGCTCCCTGCGCAGCCTGGAACGCTATATCGCCGACAACCGCGAGGCCGCCAAACGCAAAGCGCGCGAGTGGGAACGGCGAAAGCCGTCGCTCTAACCACTCCAGTTAAGCCAACCGAGTCTGAAACCGCTTCTCCTCAGAAGAAGGATCAGCAAAAGTTCTCCAGGTGCCGCTCAACTGGCTGCTAGAGCTGGTTCTTGCTGAAACTGGCTGGTATCCATGCCAGGATACCAGCGCTGGAAAGTTGCCGTTAAAGAATCGTCCAGCACCCGCGTTCGGACTTGTAACAACAGGTGAGCACCACGCCTTGTCAACGCCAACTCCCATTTGGCTCTCCCGCAACTCCTGGGCAGGGAAATGTGGTCTAATAAAGCGAGAGTATTCCTCACCGTTATTCCCCTATTGAAGAAAAGAGTTTCTACCCGTGTCCCCAATAGCTTTCTTAGCTGATCTTCCTGGGTTCTGCGTGGAGCAGATCACCAGAACCGAGAATCACATCGTTATCACTGCTCGAGCCACGTCCCCAACTGCGTGTTGCCCTGACTGCCAGCAGCTATCATCGCGCGTGCATAGTTATTACACTCGCTCGCCAAAGGACTTGCCGTCCAGCGGACGGCCCGTCGCGCTGGTCTTAGGGGTGCGTCATTTTCGCTGTGTGAATGCAGTGTGTCCACGCAAGGCCTTCGCTGAACCCTTGCCGAACCTCCTGTTGTCTCACGCTCAGCGCACGACTCGTCTGCGCGCAAGTTTGCAGGCGCTCGGAGAGAACGTCGGTGGCGAAGCGGCTGCGCGGGCGAGCAAGCGGCAGGGGATGACCTGTAGCGCCGATACCATTGTGGCTCATCCAACTTTTTGGTGAAGCCGATGGCAAATTCGTTGAGAACGCTGTCCAGTTTACTTGAAGCCGAGATCAGGCCACGTGTAAAAGCCGTTGTCGCAAGAGAGGAAAGCCTGCTCTTCCATACATTTGCCGTTTGACTGTCTTTAATTTATTGACTTTGCCCTCGGTGATTCCCTGACTCCAGGGCAAACGCAACGCCTCCTTCACGGCATCATCATCGCGCTCAATTCCCGCGACGAAACTCTTGAGTTCGGGGATCCCGCTCTTGCTGGCCTCCTCCATCCAGGGGCGTAATGGCTGATGGTGGCGCTCTCGCACCATGTCCAGGAACGCATGCAGAAGCGTATGGATGATCTGCACATCAGGGGAGACCTGCAAGAGCTGATCGAGTTGAGCTTGTTCTTCCTGGTTCAGGTCCATGCGCTCGCGAGTCAGCAGCCAGCGTAAAGCTCGTGGAGAAACCGCCTGCGCCCGCGTGGCTCGCTTAGCAGGGGTGGAACCATCGGCCGTTGCTTTGCGTAGATGAGCTACATAGGCACGTACATTGGTATGGCCTCCCTGGTAGCCTAAAGCTGTGATTTCACGGTGGATCTGAGCAGCGTTTCGACATCCCTGGCTCAAACGGGTGAGGATGTAGTCCTCAAAGCGGTCCAGTTTACTGGCCTGCAGAGACCGCGCGGTAGGCAGAGGCGGCTCAGGCGGCTGCCGGAAGTACTTCCTCACCGTATTGCGCGCCAGGCCCAGTTCTTTGCCAATCTTGCGCAGGCTCATGCCGCCTTCGTGCAGTTCCTGAATGCGCTGAGCGAGGTTCCATTTGCGCAGGAGCCGAGCAGCCGTTTTGCCCTGTCCTGCTGGGGTAGCGGAGTAGGTCGTCAAAGGGCGCTCGACTGTTGGCTGAGGAGTCGCTACGTCAGGAAGACGGATGCGAGCACGGATGAGAAAGGTTTCCACCGCCTCTCCCAGGTTTTTCAAAATGTGCCAGCGGTCGCAAACTTGGGTTGCCAGCGGTGCGCCTTGTGTGGCTGCATCGGTATAGGTGCCACCTCGATCTCTGCTGATGATCTTCACACCTGGATGGGCCTCTAGCCAGGCGATCACGGATTCGACGGTTCGTTCGGGCAACAAATCGATGATCTTGTGGGTTTGCAGGTTCACGATAATGCTTCCGTAGCGTTTTCCCCGTCGATAGCTCCAATCATCAATTCCAATCACTTCTACCTTGCCGATGGCAGGGAGAGGAAGCAGGTACAAGGACCAGAGCAGGGTCGCATCGGAAATCTTGATGCCGAGTTTGGAAGATAACCGCTCGCCCCCTTTGCCGCAGGTGGCTAAACCGATCTCTTGGGCCGCGCTGCGCAGTCGTTTGGTGAGTCGAGATGAGACTTCAATCAGATCGGGAAGCCTCTCGGTAAAGATTTTGCGTGTGCATGAGGCCTCGCGGCAGAAAAACTTCTTCACGGTCAGCAGCAGACGAATGGGGCGACCTGCACATGGCAAGTCCAACGGGTGACGGCGGTAATAACTGTGAATAGCACTCGCAGGTGTCGAGCACAGTGGACAACAGGAGGTCTGGCGAAACGATGTCACGCGCACCAGCACCTCTGCTGGGGTCTCGCTCAGCGAAGTGATTTCGAGCCCATCAGGTAAAGGAAACAAGGGTGAGGTAGGCATACACTCTCTTGAAAAACACTTTCTTGGTGGAATAGACCGGAACTTCGAGGATATTCCTGAGCATTCTACGTTCGCTTCACCAAAAAGTTGGATGAGCCAATTATAGCTTGGCGCTAACACTCGATTACCTGATGATCTTCCTTTCCCGCAACCATACTAACAAACTGGTGCATAGCTTTGGGAATCCCATTCTTGTGGGAGGAATCGTAGACTCTGTCGAAAAAGGCCCACCATTTCGCCGCATCGGGCAGCAGTGAAACGACGGGCGGCTCATGGGCCACCACTGTCTGGACACGCTCGGGGTACCGGGTGAGGACTTCGAGAGCCACAATGGCTCCAGAACTGCTGCCAAAAACGAGTGCCGGTTGGTCCGTCAAATGCTCGATCAAACGCCGAACATCATCGGCATCGGTCGCGAGCCGGTGATCATAGTCCTGAGGCCCGTCGAGGTGACTCCTGGAAAACCCTCGGCGGTCGTAGGTGACCACCTGGTACTGTGAGATCAGGTGGGACGCGAGCGGGCGGAAGGACTCTCCCGTGCCGCTCGCCCCTGGGATCAGGATCAGGAGTGGCCCGGAGCCACTCACCTCATACTATAACTGGACGCCGGGAACATTGAGGGTACTCATCTGTTTTCCTTTCTTTCTCTCTTCGCGCAAAATCCAGTCAAGGTCTTGCGCCACGCCTGTACGCACTCACCTCAGCTCTTGTCTGCATGGATCAAACCGGCACCTGGGAAAGCAGAGAAGCGTGGGGGCCGCATCTCCTCTGTTTCCACCCGCTCGAAACCGGCCTCCTTGACCAGGGCGACCAGATCGTGGATGCTGCTTCCCCCAGCGTGAAAGCGCGCAGCCCAACCCCGGCGATCCTGCTTGCGTGTGAAATCGGCAATGACCAGGCGCCCTCCTGGTTTGAGTACGCGGGCGATTTCCGCGAGTCCCTGACGTTTGAGGGAGGCCGGCAAATGATGCATCATCAAGGTCGCGAACACCACATCAAAGGTCTGATCGGCGAAAGGGAGCTGCTCGATCACCCCGAGTTTGAACTCGACGGGCGCATGATGCCGGACCGCTTTCGCGCGGGCACGGGCGATCTGCTCTGCTCCCGGATCAACGCCTGCCACGCGGCCCGCATGGCCCACGCGGCGTGCTACTTCGAGCGCCAGCGTTCCCGTGCCGCAACCCACATCCAGCACCTGCTCTCCAGGTTGTAAGCGGGCGAGGTTGATGGTTCTCTGCCTGAGCTCGCGCCACCGACCGTGAAACGAGAATGTGTCGTGGAACCATCCCGCCAGATCGTAGCGCCAGCCGTCGTCGAGGACCAGCCCTTTTGTCTCTTTGGCCGGCACCTCGCCCAATGCACCGTGGCGGTGATGTTTGAACGAATGCATAGATCGTACTCCTTTCAGAGAATATCTCTGACTGTTTGCGCGTGTGTTGACAAGTCAATTGAATTGAGACATACTATCTCAAATAGATAATCCTGTCTCTTCTTAAGAGTAGTCGAAGCAGCATGCAGAAACAAGAATCAATCGGGAAGATATGTCCCACATGAGACAAGGAGCGCAAAATGACTCAGCAGGGGAAGAACTTACGTCTCAGACGGACGCAGAAGTTATTGCGGGAAGCATTAATTGAACTGATCGAGGAGCGGGGGTTTGAGACACTCACCATTGGGGAATTGACCGAGCGCGCGATGGTGAGCCGGGCCGCGTTCTATCGCCATTATCAGGACAAATACGATCTAGTCGAGCAGATCTTTGAGGAAGCCATGAGCGCCTTGCTGGGCGCGGTTGGAGAGTTGGGACAAGAGCACCCTGCGGACATCTGGGTGAAGTTCTTTGAGCATATCGCCTCCTACGAACGGCTTTATCGGGCGCTGCTTGGCAGCAAGGGTAGCCCCTGGTTTGTGAGGAAGATGCGTGCCTCTCTGGCGAGCCTGGTCAAGGAGCGTGGGCGCCTTCCTCACGGATCAGATGCAAGCGCGCATCCCGCCCACACCTTCTCCGATGAGTTTGTGCCCGAGCTGGTGTCTGCACTGTTTGTGGAAGCCATTACCTGGTGGCTTGAGCACGGGCGACCCTACACTCCCCAGGAGATCGCCACAAGAACCGCCCTGCTTGCCGCTGCATTCTTCAAGGAAGCGAGCACCTGGACCTGATCGCTTGCACGCCCGAACAGCGGGCCAGGGTGCTCTACGCGGGATGCCGGCATCAGGCTGTTCCCGCTCTCTCTCGACTGGCGCACCTTTTGCTCTAGAGACCCTTTCTCCCTGTAGTATTGTCTTCTCTTCCCCTCTCTGGGAAGGCTTCTCTCTACACAGAAATCGGGATGGCCTCATTTTTTCGCCCATTGACCTTGACCCACCAAAAAGGGGTATGTTCAGATACCATAAGGAAGAGTTGATGCAATTGTGTTAAAGTTTATGAGATGATGAAGCTCCACAAAACAGAGCGAGAAAGGATGAAGAAGCATGGGAGAGCAACAAGACCCAACGGGCTGCACACAAAATCCCCCACCTGCGCGTTTAGGGAGGAAGTATATCAGAAGGCTATTAGAAGCCTTTGAACCTCATCAGGATGCCATGCTAGCGGATCTGGACCGCCAGATTGAAGAGAGTAATCCAGATATTGTTTCCCATAAGAGTCAAGACATTTCCAGGCAATGGCTGAATAAAATACATCAGCTTAACCAAGTAGCGGGAACTGATGAGAGCGAAGGAACTGACTTTATTACACTTCTAGAAGAGATCGATGCGCTGAGCAAAACCCAAAAGATGCTGAGGGGTCAGCTTCTCCCAACCATGCGACAGAACAGCAGGTTGAAGTACAAACGAGCACAACTGGTTGAACTGCTGCAATCCATCCACATGATACGGCAGGAAGGACATTGGGAAAAAATAGGGGAAAACGAGAAATTCACTGTTGAAGTCTCCATCTTAGGAGAAAGATTTCTCACTTTCGAATTTAGCAAACAATGGCTGCGTCTGCAGGCAATAGAAGACATTCATGAATGGATGAAACAACAGCGGGCCGACTTTCTGCCTGCGGTCGAAGAAACGGCAGAACAGGCGACTTCTACGAAGAAACCAACAAGATCCACCCAGAGAAAGCGCCTCGTTGCCACAGAACAAGCTGGGCCTTCAACTTCTCCGGCTCAGATCTACGAGAGGCAAGCATGGGTAAGGTTGCTTGTCTCGGCGCACCACTATAGCAGCTACTTTCAAGATGCTCTTGGAGAACTCGGTGTTTTTGTTTATGATGTAGTTGAGAACAGGCCACAGGCCATACTTCATCTGTGGGCCCAAGGCGCAAAACAGCAATTGCCCGTTATGGACGGCGTAACCAGTCAGCAAGAAGCGTTATCGGACAGCATGCGGGCGTGGCTTGCCCTGTGTTGGGTAACTGCAACGGGTCAGGCAGAAGAAAATAAGCAAACCAGGCCATCACGCAAGAGACGGCGCGACCAGATGGATGAAAAATGAAGAGTAATGTAAGCGCTTTTTTCAACAAGCTGACTAAGATTTCAAGAGAAGAGGGGGAACCCGTAAGGGCTCAACCAGCCTCATCTCTTGAAGATGTTAACGAGTAGCAAACGTCACCACAACGCGTAAGCGAGGAGCGAAAGTATAGCAAGCTCAAAACTACAAGGTATTCTCCTGAGGGACAATACCGAGGAGCGCTGTACTCCACTCAACCACACATCCGCGCAGGGCGACCATGGCAGTTGGGCGTTTCCCACTGCCGGGAAAGAATGGTGCAGCAGGAGCATTTCCCTACTTCGGAAGAAGCGGGGAAACACATCCCGTGCACAAGGACGATACAACATACGAGTGGGGCGCATCCCCGCTCAATGAAGGGAAGGGTGGCAAGTAGGCGCATCCCACCTGCCAGGACAGAATTGATACCACAAAGAGCTTACCCTCTCTGCAGCGGCTAATAGAGGTGGGCGATGAGAAAGTAGGCCAGCCAAAAGAGCAGGGGGACCGACACGGCCATGATCAGCACAACCGTGAGCCGGGACCTCCTGCGTCTCGAGGTGGCGCGATCTAGCGCCTCCTCCACTATCACGTACTGCCGCTCCTCCGTACCGGCCAGCATGCCAGCCACGTTGGATTGCACGGTCGCTGTAAAGGTGTACATCTGCTGCACTCCCCGCTGCGCCTGGTCGACACCGTTTAGCGCGACATTCGACCACTGCTGGGCGATCTGCTGACCAGCTTGCAACGCAGCCTGCTGCTCATGGAGCAGTTGAAAGGCCGCGTTATGCCAGGTCGTTTGGTGCTGCATGTTCTGGCGCACCTGCTGGAAGGCCACACCCTGCCAATCCTGCTGCTGGTGGAGCGCCTCTGCTTTCCGCTGCTGGTGCCCCCTGAGCCATTCGTTGAGCAGTTCGGTCGCCAGGTAAACGACCTGGTGCTCAATCGCTCGCTGGATGTCGTTGTAGGTATCCGGGTCCGCCGGATCCAGATACATACACCTGGCCTCGGCATCGATCAGGTCTGAGAGCGCCCTGTACAGGCCCCATTCCTTCATGATAAAAGCGAGTTGGGTGCCTGCCCCTTCGATGTGGTCTGCAAAGGCCAATTTCAAGGCAGCATCCCAGTACTTGTCCAGGTTCCTCTGGCTCTGCTGTTTCAGGCGTTCGAGCCAGTCGACGGGCTGTCCGCCGTTTTGCTGCATGCGCGCCAAAGTGTCCAGGTAGAGAACCCGTGTTTCGTCGCAGGCGGTGTTCACGTCGAGCGTGAGAAACGGATTTTGGATGTTTGCGTTCATGGCTATTCCTTTCTTTCAAGATGGAAACACCCAGGAACGAGGACAGCTCCGTGCGATGACCCGCACAGGAGACCATCCTCAAAGGGGTTTCCTGCGCGGGTAGTATCCATGTCAACTACAAGGGACGACGTACACAACTCATGCTCAAGACTGATCACGGAGGGCTGAAATTTCCGCTCGCAATGTACATATGTTGGCGAACAACTGCGGGACTGGACGGGTGACCACCGTCAGCCAGAGCATCTTCCGGGTACTTGTTCCAGATGAATGTTTTCACCATGCGCCGGGAGCACTCCTCCAGGTACTCACCTGGGCAGGTGGGTCTAGTGACAACTAACAACGCTTCGTATCCTCATGAGGACACTTCAACTGTACCAGGGCACGGGGGAAACGGTTCTGGTGCTTCTTAGATGAGAATCGGCAAGGACTCGGAGCGCACCTGGGAAAAAGGCGGGAACAAGCAATAAAAGAGATGAAAATACAAGAGTGCCAGATTTCCGATGTACCGTTCACTGGCCTCTGGCGGTGCCTGATACACACTTGCCTGGATTATTTTCTGCGCGGTCATTCTCGGAACGATCTCGCGCCCAGTAGATAAAAGCCTCCTTGCAGGCAATCTTACAATGCAAGTGCGGGTCTGGATTTAAGCAGATCGGAGTCTATCAAATCAAATAGCTCTTCCGCAAATCGAAACGTCATGCGCCTGCTATGCACCCTTGCGTAAGACCACGATAAAGCAGCGGTCAGAAGATACTGTTTGGGAATTAAAAAATCAAGCTTGAAAGCTCACCACTGAAGTTCAGAATCATGCTCACTTTTGCAATTTATCAACAATAGTAATTTGCGGAAAAAGTAAGGTATACCCCATTGTCAAGACAAAAATGACCTCAAAATAAGCGTGAACTCAGCAATTCAAAGAACGGTGTTAATCACGATCGGTAATACACCTGACCGGGTGTTTGATACTCAAGCGCCTGATGCAACCGCTCTTGATTGTAGAACTGAAAATAGGCATCGAGCCCACTTTCTGCCTCAGCGATCGACTGATACTCCTTCAGATACACCTCCTCATATTTGACGCTTCTCCAGAGCCGTTCGACGAAAATATTATCCAATGCCCTGCCGCGGCCATCCCAACTGATGCGAACTCCTGCGGCTTGCAGCCGACTCGTAAACGCGCTACTGGTAAACTGCGATCCCTGGTCATGGTTGAATATCTCTGGCCGCGCCTTCTCAAAGGCCTGCTCGAACGCTTCGAGACAAAAGGCGGTTTCCAAGGTGATCGACGTGCGCCAGGCGAGCACAGAGCGACTGAACCAGTCCATGATCGCCACCAGGTACAGAAAGCCGTGAGCCAGGCGAATGTAGGTAATGTCGGTGCTCCAGACCTGATTGACGCGCTCGATCGAGAGTCCCCGCAGCAAATAGGGATAGCGCACCGCTGGCTCTGCCGGTTGACTCAAGCGAGGGCCAGGATAGACCACCATGAGGCCCATCTGCCGCAGGAGCCGCGCGACCCGCTTATGGTTCACCTCATAGCCGTGCGTGCGCAGCCAGGCCGTCATCTTCTGGATGCCATAGAACGGCGTGCGCGTATATTGCTCGTCCAGCAGGCGCATCAGCAGCAAATTCTCCTCACTCTCGGGCACTGGCGGGTAATAATAGCTCGAGCGCGCCAGCCCCACCAGCTCACACTGACGTGCCAGGCTGATGCTCGCATGCCCTGGCTCAATCAGCGCCCTCTTCTCTTCCACGCTCCCGCCTGAGTTTTTTTTAACCAGTCCAGTTCCACTTTTAATTGCCCAATCTCCTGATACAAGGCTGCCACGAGCGCTTCATCACTGCGCTCACGTCGCGCCCGTCCGCCAGAGAAGCCCAGACGAATCTCTTCTACCGCCTGCTTTTTCCATTGCGTGATCTGACTGGGATGCACCCCATATTCCGCCGCCAGCTCGTTGAGCGTTTTCTGCCCTTTCAGCGCTTCAATGGGGACGCGGGTCTTTTCTTCTGCACTAGAGCCTTTTCTTTGAACGGACATCTTTTCCTTCTTCCTACCGTTCCTTGATGCTGTTCATTCTACCTTATTGGCCTGTCCAGTTTCTGGGGGATAGTATACCTTTTTCTGAACGGATGTCCCAATAGCCGTTACAAGGAGTTTCACGTCTATCACCTCCCCGCACGTTTTTGCAGCATAAGAGTGATGTCTTGGCAACATCCGAGAGGATGAAAACGGCTATTTCCGAAAGAACCGCTGCAAGCAGGAGCCTGACAAACTTCACGGGAAGACTAACAGCGACTTCTCTCAAAGGGGACCAGTCTACCGACTTAGAGCACATGCCTGCACATATTGACGGGCTAGCCCCGTCAAAGCCGCCCAGTCCTGCTTCTGTACTATTTCCTTGCTTACTAGCTGAGTTCCTATTGCCACAGTATACGCCCCTGCGTCAAGAAATGCAGCACAGTTGTTCAGGTTGACTCCTCCTGTGGGCACTAGCGGGATATTGGGCAACGGGGCAAGTACATCCTTAATATAACCGGGTCCCAGCACGCCGGCAGGAAATACCTTGACAAAATCGGCTCCTGTTCGCCATGCTGATAATATCTCTGTAGGCGTCGTTGCCCCACATAGCACTGGAATGCCTTGATCCCGGCCAACCGCTATCACATCAGGTAAAAAAGCGGGGGTCACTAAAAATGCAGCTCCTGCGGAAATGGCTGCCCGGGCCATTTCCGCATCCAAAACAGTACCCGCACCCACCAGAACCCCTCCTGCCAGTTCCCGCTTTACCTGTGTAATCGACTCAGGTGCCTGCGGGTTGGTCATGGTGAATTCTTGTGTGGTAATGCCGCCAGCGAGTAGAGCGCGACTAATTTCTAATGCCTGCTCCAGGTTATCCAGCCGCACGATAGCAATTGGCTTACGCTGCTCTATAATATTCTGTGTCATTTCCTCTAACCCATCTTTGCTTATTGTTCGCAAAACAGTATATCATTGATGATGATTCTATTTTTCATTCGCATTTTTCGTCAAGGATATCTTGCTGCTTCGCTAACTTAAGAAGGAATGCTATGTCTTATGATGTAGTCAGCCTGGGTGAAACCATGTTGCGGCTGAGTGCTGCAGACAACATACGCTTGGAAGAGGCCGATACATTCCATAGCTACGTTGCCGGTAGCGAATCAAATACGCTGGCTTGCCTTTCGCGCCTCAACCTTAAAACTGCCTGGATATCTGCCCTTCCCAAAAATCCATTAGGGCAGCGCGTTGAGAGCGAGTTGCGTGGCCACGGGATAGATACAACACATATCATATGGTCAGGGAGCGCCACGCGCCTGGGCATCTTTTATTCAGAAGAAGCCGCCGACCCCCTGGGCCTCCAGGTCTACTACGACCGGGCCAACTCGGCCTTTGCTCTGCTTGAACCAGGCTCAGTCGATACCTCTGTAATAGATGGCGCAAGACTTCTCCACTTGACAGGCATAACCCCAGCGCTCAGTGAGCGCGCGAAGCAAATATTCTCTCGCTTTTTGTATAAGGCACGCGACAATGGCATCCCTCTTTCATTCGATGTGAACTACCGTGCAAAATTGTGGTCTGCAAAGGAGGCAGCCGCTGATATAGAGGAAGCCTGCCAGCAAGCCAACCTATTATTCTGCACGCAGACGGATGCCGCCGATTTGTGGGGCTTCAATGGAAGTGCAGATGCAGTGTTGCGCCAGATGGCAGGCAAGTTTGCCAGCAACAACCCATCCAAAACACTTGTACTGACGCTGGGTAGCGAAGGATCTGCTCAGCTACAGGGTGACATCTACACGATTGAACCAGCTTTCCCCAGCGAAGGTACAGCGCGTTTCGGCTCAGGAGATGCATTCGCGGCTGGCTACATCTACGCCTACCTGGACGGTCAACTCTATCGTGAAATGCATGCAGAGCAGGGTATTACAGCCCTCACCTTTGGCAACGCATTGGCTGCTCTCAAACGCTGCATAGCAGGTGATATTGCCATCATTACCCCTGACGAGGTACGGGCAGTGCTGCAAAAGCGGGTGAGGAACAAGCGATTCCGCTAGCAAAGGAGCCAAAATCGACTCTCTTGCAAATGAAGAATACAGCACTGCCCTGCAGGATTGGGCCTCAAGTCACGAACCATTGCTTGCCATAGACTTCGCCTCTTGTCTTTCCCAACCGCACTATGCCAGTCCGGCATCTTCCGAAACACCTAGAGATAGAGCCGACCAGTCCATCTCTCCTCGTCCCCGAGCTACTCCTGCCATCATGCGATCATGAACCAAACTGGCCAATGGCATTGACATTCTCGTACTGGCCGCCGTTTGCAAGGCAAGACTCATATCCTTAAGACCTAGTGAAAGATAGAAACCCGCTGGCATATAGCGTTTCTCGGCAATTGCCTTCCCATAATTTTGATAAATGGGGCAGGAGAAAATCGTTTGCCCAAACATATCAATGACCTTTGAGCGGTCAATGCCATTCTTTTCGGCCAGCGTCAAAGCTTCAGCCATCGCCTCCATAGCAGCCGCGATGAGGAAATTGCCTGTCAGTTTGATTATATTGGCGGCTGCTGGCTCGTCGCCAAAGTCAAAAATGCCCTGCCCCAATGCATTCAAGAGCGGCTGCACGCGTTCTTTGGCAGCTTGTGGGCCAGAAACACAGATCCAAAGTTGCTGAGCCGCTGCAGCCTGTGGCCTACCAAAGACCGGCGCGGCAACGTAGATACTCCCATGTTTCTCATGAAGCTCGGCAAGTTTACTTGCTGTAGCTGACGATACAGTACTCATTGATAGGTGTATGCCATCTGGTCCCAGCTTTTCTAAAAATCCATTCTCCCCTAAGACAACACTTTCCAGAGCACTATCGTTAGCCACCATCGTGATCACAATGCTGCCTGCTTCCACGACTTCATTTGGGTGGGAAGCCTGTTGCGCTCCTTGAGCCAGTAGAGGTTCTGCTCTACTTGGGTTCCGATTGTACACACGGAGCTTAAAGCCTGCCTTTAGGAGATTACGGGCCATAGGCTGGCCCATGTTTCCTAATCCGATGAAGCCAATACTTTCAGCCATAAATTCAACCCCTTTCTATCCAGGTGGATCTTCTCCGATACAGCTCAACCCAAATCAATATATCAAGTAGCTTCAGTAGTATTTGCTTCGCTCCTCATACATTAGTTTTTCCCTTTATACAATACAACCTCCTTCCCGGAAAATACAGATCGATTCCCGGATATATTTAGAAACCGTGTCACATTTTTATGCGTGAAGACACTGATGATGACATGCAAATGGAAACAGCACAGGGAGGTGCAATATGAAAATTGTTGATGTCAAAACAAACGTAATGGGCACCGCGTGGAGGAATATCAGTTTTGTGCGTGTTCTCACTGATGAGGGCCTGGAGGGCGTTGGCGAGGTACGCATGCTCAACCACACGGATGCGTTGCTCGGCTATTTCGCCGAGGCAGTACCCAACCATATTTTAGGTAGTGATCCTTTTAATGTTGAAGACCTGGTGCAGCGTATGTTCAGAAACGACTTCGCGCGCGTCGGTGAGATTGCTATGTCCGCCATCTCAACGATAGAAATAGCCTGCTGGGACATCATGGGCAAGGCGCTCGGGCAACCGGTCTACAAGCTGCTAGGTGGTGCGGTTCGAGATCGGATTAAAGCTTACGCCAATGGCTGGTACACTGTCGAGCGATCACCTCAGGAGTTCCACGCAGCCGCCAAACGCGTACTTGAGAAAGGCTATCGCGCCCTCAAGTTTGACCCCTTTGGTGCAGGCTTCTACGAACTGGACCGCACTGAGAAAAATAAGGTGATCGAGCTTGTTGAAGCGGTATACGACGCAGTTGGCCCCGATGTAGAAATATTGATCGAGATGCACGGACGTTTTAACCCTGCTACTGCTGTGGAGATGGCTCACGAACTTGAGCGATTTCACCCATCCTGGGTCGAGGAGCCGGTACCGCCAGAAAATCTCGCGACACTTAAGAAGGCAGCAGAGAAAATCAACATTCCAGTCGCAACCGGAGAGCGCATTCATACGCGCTACGACTTTCGTGAACTCTTCGAGCTACAAGCGGCTGATATCATCCAGCCAGATATCACACACTTTGGCGGCCTACTTGAGACGAAGAAGCTTGCTGCCTGGGCCGAAGTCTACTATATCCTTGTTGCGCCACACAACGTTGGTGGTCCTGTTTCGACGGCAGCCGCGCTCCATTTTGCTGCATCTACACCCAACTTCAAGATTCAGGAGCACTTCAATGACTTTGCAGAGGATTGGGTAAAAGCCGCAGCGCCGGGCAATCCTGAGGTGGTGGATGGCTACTTTGCGCTACCTGGTGGTCCAGGGCTGGGAGTGACGCTCGACGAAGCTGTCATTTCACAACATCCCCGGCAGCACATTTTCTTCAACCTGTTCGCCGAGAACTGGCATCGTCGGCAGGCAGTAGTCCAGCCCGGGCCAGGTAATCCTGGTCAGATTTGATAAGGGGACATCCCTAATGGAGTCCCCTTACAAAAAATTGCAGGTTCGGAGAGTATTGGTAACGACTCCTTCAGCCGCAGCAATAGCTTCCTGCATAAGATCGAGTAAGTCTTGACCTTTCTTGCGCAAGTCAGGTTCAGGTCCAACTCGCACTCCCCAGCCGGCTATTGCTCTCACAAAAGCTGTGCGTACCTCGGTATTGACGTTCAGCTTGGCAATACCCAGGCGTATGGCATGCTGGATGTCCTCCTTAGAAATGCCGCTCGCACCATGTAAAACGAGCGGCACACCCACCTCGGCAGCTATTTGCGCTAATCTTTCAAAATCGAGCGGCGGTGGGTTCGGCACATACCCATGCACATTCCCAATTGACACAGCTAACAAAGTAGCTCCCGTCGCTGCAACAAATTCCTGGGCCTGAGCCGGATCAGTAAGAGAAGCTTCGACCTCTTCAACCGTTACTCCGTCTTCTGTTCCTGCTAAATACCCCAGCTCGGCCTCGATCATACCTCCATAGCTGGTGGCAAGTTCAACCGCGCGCCGGGTGAAGGCAATGTTCTCGGCAAATGGCAGCTGCGCTCCATCGGCAAGAGCCGATGAAAAACCCCATCTAAAACATGTCTCGATCAGGCCCATATCCGCACAATGATCCAGGTGAACGGCTACCGGGACAGATGCAACCCGCCCTGCTGCCAGCGTTGCCATTGCTAACAGCTCACCACCGGCCTTGATGGCCTGTACTCCCAGTTGTAAGATGACCGGCACGTTCAACTTTTCGACGGCCGCCACGATCGCTCGTGTTAGCTCCAGGTTGTAGGTGTTGAAGGCTCCTACCGCTACTCCCTTCCTCCGCGCCTGCTGCACCAGTTGTATCGTCTTCGCCAGCATAAACGTCCCTTCTCCCGCCGGGAAACATTCACGGGTTTCTGTTATTCTCTGTCCCGCTGAGCAATTTCGCAGCCTCTCTCAGACTCTCCGGGCCTCCCACATTCCCGGGAAACACGATATACGGCACACCTTCAAATCGTGACTCTGGCCCGGTCTGTAGCTTCCAGACTGGCACCCCTGGAAAAAGCTGCCCAAGCACTCGTGCTCTCGCTGCCCCAAGCCCCTTCTGTGCAACATCCTGGCTCGTAATACCCCCCTTCGCAATGATAAAGCGCGGGCGACTCGTCACCTCATGGAAAGCAGCAATCAGGGCCTCGGATACCTTCTTCCCAATCTCCAGATTTTCAGCTGGGTCAGCGCTCGTCATCAGCTTGCGACTTGTATAGAGAACTCCGATTCTTCCACTCGCGACCGCCCCTTCAAGCTGCCGGCCTGCTTCACGACTCACCTCTCTTGCCTCATCAGCGCTGTGTATCACCCGCTCTACAGGAAGCTCGATGCCTACTACATGAGAGAGCGTGAGCAGGTTCTCAAGCTGCACACTGCTGCCTGGCACATACGATCCAACCACGACCAATCCACCTACCCTGGCCGGTACGTTATCCGTTAGAATCTCGCTGACTTGCAGCAGCGGTTTCTCCTTGAGAGCACCCCTCAGCCGCACAAAACTTGCAGCCGTCCTATATAAGAAACGTTTCCCTGCAGCCTCTGCCCATAACAGTCCCAATACGACGACCGCAAGGTCGCCATACCCTGCCGCATTGATGACCATAGGCAGACCTCCCTTGACCGCTTTCAATGTTGCGGCAACCGCGTCGGGTCCACCTCCTCGAATAAGCTCCAGCCCTATGCTGACTACCTGGTCTGCCTTCCAGTACCCGTCGCTTTTGGCCTCTATCCAGGCAGGTAGATATGCCGTCTTGTAGCCAAAGACAGCGTCCTGAGCAAAGGCTGTCTCATGTGCAGGCACGAGCGTATCGGAATCGGCAGTCGGGGTAGCCACATAGTGGATATCGTTGATCGTATAGCGGCCACCTTCAAAAAAGGCTGGCACAACCAGGTGACCATCAAAGCGCTCGCGAGCGGAGGGGGACAGTACATGTTCCAGCGCAAAGATTTCCCCTGGATAGTGCCCTCGCAGCGTTGAGTCGCTGCGGCTAGCCACCACAAAATCAATGCCCGTTGTCCGCGAAGCCTCTACAAGTTGCTGAGCTGTTTCGCGGTTTACCCGAACCGCCTCGCTCTCAGGCATGCTGCGCGAGTTCGTAAGTAAATAGAACAACCGCGGCTTATTCAGCAAGGCATCGGCAAGCATCTGCGCATTCCAGGTAGTAAATAACTCAATATCATGCACCGTCTGTGTGCCAGTCGGATCATCGTCAATTACCACCAGCTTGCGCCCACTCCCCTCTACCCCCTGCGAAATTTCCCTGAACAAGCTCGACTCGCTCGGTTCAGAGGGCAGCCCGGCCAAAAGCTCAGTTAAAGTAACCATCGTACAACACTCTCTTTGTACTAATGCATATGCATGCCTCCATTAATATCCAATGTGACGCCAGTCAAATAGGCGCTGTCATCCGAAGCCAGGAAGAGGATAGCATTGGCAACATCTTCAACCGTAGCCAGACGGCCTACCAGCGTCCCCTTTGCAAGCTCAACCTTGCGTTCCGGCGTCAGCAGATCTCCGGCAATATCAGTATCGACCATCGATGGTGCTACGCAATTGACGCGAATACCCTTCGGAGTGAGCTCGCGCGCCAGCGCCTTGGTCAGGCCCATAATGCCCGCCTTGGCCGCGCTGTAAGCGCTGGTGCCAAAAACTCCACCACCTCGTTCTCCCGACACTGAAGAGAGCGAGACAATAGCGCCACCGCCCCGCTCCAGCATAGCGGGCACAGCAGCTTGGGTCGTCAAAAAGGTCCCTTTGAGGTTGACATCGAGCACCAGATCGTACTCTTCTTCAGAGATATCAAGGAACTGCGTAGGACGAGTCAAGCCAGCATTGTTTACCAGAATATCCAGCCCGCCAAATTGCTCCACCGTTCTCTTGACCACCTGCACCATCTGCTCCTTATTGCGCACATCCGCCACCTCGCCAATCGCCGAACTAAGCTCGTTAAGTTCCGATACGACCCGTTTTACACCATCCGCTACGATGTCAGTAATCGCTACTTTCGCACCCTCCCGTGCCAGGGCCAAGGCCGTTGCTCGTCCGATGCCTCGCGGAGAACCGGCACCTGTTACTAAAGCAACCTTGCCTTCAAATCTCTTACCCATGATAACCCCCCAGAATAGCTCAAACCATCTGGCCTTCGCCTTGTTTCCAATCGACAAAGGCCAGTTTGACAGTAAAATATTTCACTCTCTAAATTTACACTTGTGTAATACTTCTCCCTTTCACTCTTCCACTAAAGCAATGGCTCGCCCAGGCCCTCCGGTAGAGCCTGCAACCTTCACTGGAAGAAAGATGAAATATGCCCCGCGAGGCGGCAGCTTATCTAAGCCTGTCAGCAGTTCTACGTAGCGCATGCTACGACTCAGCCCTTCCTGGTGCGCCGGAACTCCTTCGTGTGCTGCCCCTATGCTAGGCGCATCGATTCCGAGGCAGCGTACTCCCCGCTCGTGAAGATAAAGTACAGCATCTACGTTGGGAGCAGGCCAGCCCGGGCTATTCTTGAAAATCAGCGGCCCTCTAGCATAGGCGTCTCCTTTTGGACCTGTCACGTAGTGCTCATCCCATCCTGTATAGAGCAGCACCACCTCGCCAGCTTGAATTTGACCGTTCTTATCCTCCCATACTTTGATGTGGCCCGCTGTGATCCACGGACTCTCACCCGGATTCCCCTGGCCGGATAGTTCCGTCACATCCACGACTACAGCAGGCCCCATCAGATCCTGCACAGGCACACGATCTCCCGTCTGTAAGCCCAATTCATGTGCCCAAGGCAAGCCCGAATCAGGCGGTGGAATGAAATGTGTTGGCGCATCAAAATGAGTGCCGCAATGCTCATCAATGATCCAGAATCGCGTCTGGTATGGAGCCACGCTAGGTACAGCTCCTTGTCGCTCGGATAGCTCTGAGTAGTAGTTCCATACCTTGGTTGTAAAAACCATATGCGTCGGCCATCCAGAGGGTAGGTCGGGCGATACTGTTACTGATAGGTCCACGATATGGCTCTTCTGCAAAACATCCCAAATCGCCATGTTCGACTCCATTCTGCTTTTTAGAGGAAGTCTGACATGAAGCAACATCAGACCTCCTGTATCCATCCTCTGCTACAGGCAATCTTAAATTGCGATCTGCTCCAACTCCTGATGTGGAGGTATCTTCCGCAAAATCAGTGTTGTACACTCGCCAAAGCCCAGCAGTACCGCAATGACTAACCATGTCACGGTTGGAGAGGTGATGCTAATCAGGATCGTCCACAGCAATGTCCCGATAATAAGCCCAGCAGTGAACATCGCTCCTAGCCAGCCAACGGCGGTTCCGCGTACACGTGTCGGGAAACTTTCTGCCCAGTAGGCATAGCCTGCCCCCGACCATGTACCATTGGTAGCCTGGTAGATCAGGAAGTAGACGATCGAGATCAAGACGAAATTGGTGCCATGCAGAAACAGGAATATCAGGTTCAAAGGACCGGTGAGAATTCCTGTCACGATGAGCACCTCGCGACGGCCCCACCTTTCACCCAGAATGCCTCCGAGAATGTAGAAGAGGTATCCAATACCGCCACAGACTAGCAGAAGCTTTGCCGCCTGATCAGCACTCCAGCCATTATAACTCGTGAGCCAGTACGTGATATAGACATTGGTCGCTACCCACGAAGTTGAATAGAACAGCCAGACGATGGTGAGCAAGGTCAATTGCTGCCGTACATATCCAGGTGTAGCAAACAACTGCTTGAGTGTCACCTTCTTTGCCTCTTCCACATCAACATTGTACCGCTGGAGGAGCTCCTGCACCCTCAACTGCTCGCCTGCCAGTGCGGCAGATCGAACCTGCCGCAGATGCAGATAACGGTCAGATTCCCGAATCCAAAACCGGCCAATAATGACAACAATCAGTGGAATAAGCCCAAAGAGGAAAACGGTGCGCCAGCCAAGCCCAATGAACGCCAGGTACACGCCCGATGCCACGAACACGCCGAGAGGCCATCCACCCTGAACGATAGAGTAGAGCAAGCCACGATTCTTATTTGGTACCTGCTCGTTCACAAGCGTGATAGAAATAGCAAGCTCAGAATTGGCGAAGCCGGAGGCAAGAGCCCGCACAAGCGCCAACTGCCAGTAGTTCTGCACAAAGAACGTCAGCCCGGTAAAAAGCGCCGCAGCAGAGAGAGAGAACATCCACATCCACTTGCGCCCTCGAGTATCCATCCCATAGCCTACGAGGAACGTGATGATGAACATCGCTGCGTAAATAATAAATCCCAACAAGCCAACGAGGGAGGCCGACAAGTGAAGGTCTGAGGCGATGTTGGGGAAGGTCAGTACTAGCAGGTTGAAGTCATACGAAGCAAGCGCCCAACCAGCAAGCGCAATAATGATGAGATAGACTGTATAGCGCCTATCGTAGGGTACAGCGCGAGACTGAGCCGTTGCCATAGATGTAGATTCCTCCTTCTCCAGGTAACAAATCATTCTCTTCAAAAGACTGCACACGCCGGATCACGCCATATCATTTCTTGTGGTCAGCAACACCCCCTTTCTGTCCCATTACACGCGCCTCGGCCTGGGCAATGGGGCTCTCTAATGCTTCGGCCCGCAGCCGCTCTAAATGCTCCGACCCCTTAGTCTGAACATCCGACCATTCATGAGCGAAGCGCCCAGAAAGAATATCATCTTGCAGCACATGCTGAAATCGCTCCCGCAGCAAAGCGCCATCATCCGCCATGAGCGCACGTAACTGGCCATACTGGCTCGTACGAGAGTGCAGTGAAAGTTGCCCAAACAGGCCTTGCTCAGCGATCCGCTCGAAGATCTCAGCAGGCTCTTTAGAGAGATGCATCTCGTACAATATCGCTTCATCACTAAACCCTGCTTCATGAAGCACCTCGTACGCTGTTCGCATCGCAACAAGAATCGCTGGCCACAGGGCCTGTTCAGAGAAAAGATCAAGCGCTGCCTCTTCAAGCGCTGAAGACTGCACTGCCCCTCCACGCGTCGCGCCAATACCACGAGCAATTGACAGGGCCAAAGGTAGAGCACTCGCGCTCACATCGCGCTCAACCGAGACAAAGCAGGGATACGGTTCGTTACGCAAATATCGCTCGCGTACACCTGCCCCAATCATGCGCGGGGCAACCATCACCACGTCAATAGTGTCTGGAAGATCCAGGAGGTTGAACGCTACATTGTACCCAGAAGCGACAACCAGAGTCGCTCCCGCTCGCATATGAGGCCCAATCTGTTCGTTAAAGACCTCAGGTTGAACTTCATCCGGAATCAGCAGAAATACAACATCGCCCCATGCCGCCGCTTCAGGGATGGATACAACTTGAAACCCATCAACGATAGCTGCCTCTTTGTACGCGTCATCGCGATTGCCGATGATAATCTCTCGCACGCCGCTATCACGCAGGTTTTTCGACTGTGCCGCACCTTGATTGCCATAGCCAATAAAAGCCAATCGCTTCGACTGAACAATAGAAAGATCGGCATCAGCATCGTAATAAACGCGGACACTCATAGCAAAGTTACCTCCTATCCAAGAGAAGAAGCATACCCCTACTTAGTTATATTACACAAGATTGAGACGATTATCAATGCAAATCCTCTCCTTTATTCAGACCTGCAATATCCTCCATCAGCTTGATCATGATCGAATCATCCAGGTTACTCCACCCCTTGATACGCGCCATCTTATAAAGTTGGTAGGTCACACTCCCCAATATCAGAGGATAGCCTATAGCATCTGCCGTCTCCACCACGAATCCCAAATCCTTCACAAGAATACTGAGCGCGCTCTTGGGCGGCGAAAATTGCTCAGAGACCATGCGCTGCCCTCTATCTGAAAATATCCAGCTATTGCCGGCACTCTTGCTAATGATCGCGAGCAGCATTGCCTTGTCCAATCCAACTTTCTCCCCTAGAGCGAGCGCCTCCGCCGCCACAGCATTATGCACGCAAACCATGAGCTGGTTGATCATCTTAACAGCCTGCCCATCACCCGCATTCTGCCCAACATGATAAATATTTGATCCCAGCACCTCCAGCACAGGTCGACAACGCTCTAATACTTCAGTCGGGCCACCGACCATAATACTCAACGTCCCTTCAATAGCTCCCTTCTCTCCACCGCTGACCGGGGCATCTACATAGTCCACGCCGCGATCCTTCAAGCGCGCCGCCGCATCCTGTACCGTTTTCATACTCATCGTGCTCATTCCAACTACGACAGCCCCCGGCTTCAGAACCGAGGCGGCATTGCCAGGATCAAAAAGAGTAGCCGTGAACTGAGCATCGTTGACTACCATTGTTATGAACATATCGCTCTCTTGCGCCGCTTCTGCTGCGCTACTTGCTGCCTTCGCCCCTTCAGCCACCAAGGCCTCGACAGGGTGAGGATTGACATCATAAATCGTGCAGGGATAACCAGCTTTCAACAAATTGTGTGCCATCGGGCGGCCCATCACGCCCACACCAATAAAACCAATATGTATTTCGCGAGAGCACTTTTGCTCAGTCATGTTCTTCACCCTTTTCCCTACTTAATATATCTACCGAAGAGAAAGATGTAGCTGAACTAACTTCTATACGAGAGGAGGAATGCGCATACTATTTCTGTTCACAACCTCTGTACGGATGTAAACCTCTGTGCGTTTCAATTCCCAGCACTGCTGGGTTTAGCTGCCAGGTTACTCCTAATCAATAAGGCTACTTTATGTCTGCTTGCTATTTAAAAACCGCTCACATTGTGCTTCGATCGCAACCCCCTTTTAGGGTAATCTCAACAACTAACTATAAGGGCAGAGTAACTTTTTGGATGGCATATTCGTGTCTGTAATATCTGTTTTAGCAAAAGAAAAAGGGAAGATAGTTTCGCGAAAACTGCATTGAGAGCGTGTAGGTCGTACTGCGTTGGAAAACATTGAGAGCGTGTTCAGCAATGTAGCTGGATAGCATCCAGCTTCCTCAAGAGAAGGGAGTAGGTTATGGCGACTCAAGCAGGTTCAGTTCCTCAGCAGCGCTGGGTTCGCATCATTCCAGTCGCTTTCCTCATGTACACCATTGCCTTCATGGACAGAATCAATATTGGCTTTGGCATTCCTGGCATGGAGAAGTCATTGGGATTTGGTGCTGAAGTGGCTGGTCTCGCATCAGGTATTTTCTTCTTCGGCTACATGTTCTTACAAATTCCAGGTGGACATCTAGCTGTGAAGTGGAGTGGCAGGAAGTTTGTGACGATCTCTCTCGTTGCATGGGGGATATTTGCCGTTCTGACCGGCCTTGTGCAAAATACTGCCGAACTGCTCATTGTGCGGTTCCTTTTAGGCGTGGCTGAAGGAGGCGTCTGGCCGGCCACACTTGTCCTCCTGGCGAACTGGTTCCCTCATGACGAACGAGCACGAGCAAATTCCTACTGGATGTTTTGTCTGCCAATTGCAGCCATCATCATGTCGCCCATTTCGGGGTGGATTCTCACCTGGACTGATTGGCGCACCCTCTTCATCCTGGAAGGCATACCTCCACTGGTCTGGGCCCTGGTATGGTGGTTTGCAGTTGCCGATACGCCTGATGACGCAAAATGGCTTTCGCCAGCGGAGCGGGCCTATCTCGATTCGAAATTTGCCGAGGACCAGAGAAACGAACCGGCAGTACACGAGCGGGCGTCTTGGAGCGATGCCCTCAAAGATGGCAAGGTCTGGTGGCTCGTGATCGTCTACTTCCTGATCCAGGTCGGCTTCTACGGTGTAAGCCTCTGGCTGCCAGTCATGGTGAAAGGCCTTACCAAGTCGGGCTTCGGCTTAGTAGGAATATTGGCGGCCCTGCCCTATATCGCAGCAGTGATCGGCCTTTACTTAAATGCCAATCACTCTGATCGCACCGGTGAGCGCAAGTTCCATGTGGCTATCCCACTTATCATTGGAGGTATCGCGCTTCTCCTCTCTGGGCTGCTAGGTCCACGTTCTGCGCTGCTCGGGATGATCTTCCTCATTCTGACAGAAGGCTTCATGCTGCCGTATGTGGGAGTTTTCTGGACATTGCCGCCGCTGTTCCTGCACAAAGAGACAGTCGGTTCAGGGATGGGCCTCATCAATGCTCTCGGCAATCTCGGAGGTTTCGTTGGGCCATTCCTGGTTGGGTTCTTCATCAGTGCCACGGGATCGATTCTCACGGGTATCGTCGTGCTGTGTATCGCACTCGTAGTAGCGGGACTGATGACCATCGTGTTCCGCTACCAGCACCCGCGCCCAGCAGTTATGCCCGAAATGCCCGGAGCCTCTACTGAGGAGAGCGATCAGAGAACTGTGCCTCCTGACCGGCGTAGGAGGGCAGCCTCTTGATCGAAATGAGGATACGAGGACTGATTGCTGACAGAGCAAAGGAGGGCGTCGGTGCCAATAGATCCACAAAGACTACGAAGCCAGCGGCTCCGCTCAGTAAATTACCAGGGCGATGCATTGCGCCTGGGAATGAACTGGACGGAAGAGGACCTCGCCAAGCCGCAGGTGCTCGTTGATAGCGCCTATGGCATGGGCCACCCGGGCACGTTCCACTTCCGCCCGCTAATCGAGGAGGTCAGCAACGGCGTGTTCGAGGCCGGGGGGAAGCCTGCCGTCTTCACCGTCAGCGACATCTGCGACGGCGTAGCCCAGGCGCACGAGGGCATGAGTTACTCCCTCGTCTCGCGTGACATCATGGCCGCCATGGTCGAGATCCATGCCCTCGGACACCCCCACGATGGCATGGTTCTGATCTCGGGCAACGATAAGTCTGTACCGGCGCACCTGCTCGCCATAGCCCGCTGCAACATCCCGGCCATGCACTTGCCCGGTGGCACCCAGCTCAACGCGCCAGACTACGTGACATCGAACCACCTCTGGGCCATGGGTATGGAAGTCGAGCGTGGAGAGCTCCCGCAAGAGGATCTCGAGCAGGCGCAGCACAATGCCTGCCCGACGTGCGGTGCCTGCCAGTTCATGGGTAGTGCCAGCACCGGACAGGTAATGGCGGAGGCGCTAGGCCTGGCGCTGCCGGGCTCGGCGCTCGTCCCGGCACCACTCACCAGGCTCCTGCGCTATGCCCGCGCCACGGGCAAGCAGATCCTCAAGCTCATCGAGGAGGAGATCACGCCCCGGCGTATCCTGACACGCGGGGCCTTCGAGAATGCCATCGTCATTCACGCTGCGGTGGGTGGGTCCACCAATATGCTGATCCACCTGCCAGCAATCGCGCGTGAGGTCGGGGTCGAGATCACAATTGATGATTTTGATCGCATCCATCGCCATGTGCCGGTGCTGGCGAACGTCAAGACCACAGGAAAGTACCCGGTCGAGTACTTCTGGTACGCGGGCGGTGTACCTGCTGTCATGCTTGAGCTGCGCGATATGCTCCACCTGGATTGCCTTACCGTCACGGGCAAGACCCTGGGCGAGAACCTGGAGGAGATCGAGCACAGCAGGTTTTTCGCCGAGAGGATCGGCTACCTGAACAACGTCAAGGTAGCCCGGCGCGAGATCCTCCGCCCGCGCTCGGATCCCTTTGGGCCGGATGGCGGCGTCGCTGTGTTGCGGGGCAACCTGGCTCCCGGCGGGGCGGTGGTCAAAGTCTTCTCAGTCCCCAAGGAGATGCACGTCCACGTTGGACCGGCGCGGGTCTTCGACTTCGAGGAGGTGGCCCTCGATGCCCTAGTGAATCGCCAGGTGACGCCTGGCGACGTGGTGGTGATCCGCTACGAGGGCCCCCGGGCGAACGGCATGCCCGAGATGTACTTTGCCTCAGCGATCATCGCGGCCGATCCCGCCCTCAATACGACCACCGCTCTCATCACCGATGGGCGCTTCTCAGGAGCCATGAAGGGGCCATGCGTCGGCCATATCACACCTGAGGCCCTGGAAGGTGGTCCTATCGCTCTGGTCGAGGAGAACGACCTGATCGAGATCAATGTACCTGAGCGGCGGCTAGCCATCGTTGGCGTGCAGGGCCAGCAACTCCCTGAGGACCAGGTGGAGCGTGTGCTGGCAGAGCGCCGTGCGCGTTGGACGCCACCACCACCGCGCCACAGCAGTGGCATCCTCTCCCTCTATGCTCGCGTCGCCGGCAGCTCATCCGAGGGAGCATCTATTACCTAGCTTGACGTCCTCTTGAAGGGGACAAGATTCTGAAGTATGGCTACTAGGGGCTCCTGCTTCGTCGAGAAGCGCCCGTTCGAGCTTTGGAAATGCCCGCGTAATAGCCAGAATGATTTGATATTTCCATGTGTTCAGATGACCAATCAAATACGGCTGTCCACTGCTGATTGGTCAGCACAAAAGTACCGTTTCTGAACGCCTATATGAGGAGCACACCAGTGCAAATTATTCGTTACCAATCTGCTAGTGGCTCAATAGCTCTTGGGCTACTTCATAATGGTCGGTTCATTGGTCACTTCCAGCCCAACGTCGAGCTACACAACCTCCTTCGTCTGAGGGTCGACGAACTGCGCACCCAAATAGAGAACAGTATTCAGCTCAGAATAGCTACCAATGCCGCTAGCTCTATTCTCGCCCCAATCGACGGAGAAACCGAAGTCTGGGCTGCCGGTGTGACCTACAAGCAATCCGAAGAGGCGCGCATGGAGGAGAGCGGCACGCCCGACATCTACGCGAAAGTATATACCGCAAAGCGTCCAGAGCTATTCTTCAAAGCAAATCCTCGACGCGTAGCTGGACCCAATGCTCCCATAGCCGTACGAGCCGATTCAACATGGGACGTGCCAGAGCCAGAGCTTGCTCTGGTTGTCAACGCCCATGCCGAGATTATCGGGTACACCATCGGCAACGATGTCAGCTCTCGCAGCATCGAAGGCGAGAATCCCTTGTACCTCCCCCAAGCCAAGGTCTACACTGGCTGCTGCGCTCTTGGCCCAGGCATTACCCCCGCATGGGAAGTATCAGATCCATACAACCTCACCATCCATCTCTCAATTGAGCGCAATGGTCAGGTATACTGGCAAGGCGAAACGAGCACAAAAGAACTCAAGCGCCACTTCGATGAACTGGTAACCTACCTCTTTCTCGAAAACGATTTCCCAGATGGAGTCATCCTCTGCACAGGTACGGCCCTCGTGCCAGAGCGAGAATTCACCCTGCAGCCAGGAGACATCGTCCAGATCAGGATTGACCAGCTTGGCACCCTACGCAATTCGGTCGTGCGCGGTAAAAGCGAGGTGCCAGGCACGAATCGAGCACCATAAACCAGGCTCCCTGCACTCGCCTCTGGTTGCTAAAAATCACTGCCCCGTCGGCACCTGATCCATATACACCGTCTTCCACTGCGTAAAGAACTCTTTTGCTGCCTGCCCCTGTTCGCGCGAGCCCGACGAACTCTCTTTCGCCCCCCCAAAGGGCACCTGGTACTCAAGTCCAGCACTCTCCTGATTGATCTTAACGACACCCACACTAATATCATTGACAAAGCGCAGTGCCTTCGTAAGATCATTAGTAAAGAGACTGGCTGTCAGTCCAAATGGCGTATCATTTGCCAGCTTCACAGCCTCCTCATACGAGGAGGCTAGTATTATTGTTGCAACCGGGCCAAAGATCTCCTCGCGCGATACCCGGCTATTATGACCGAGATCAGTAATTACCGTGGGCTGCACATAGTAGCCATCTCCCATGTCACTCGCTCGCTTCCCACCTGCAACAAAGTGACCGCCCTCCTTCTCACCCATTTCGATATAACCGAGCACAGTCTGCAACTGATCTTTGGAGACCAGCGGACCCACCTTGGTATCTTCTTCCAGAGGATTACCAAGCTTCCAGCTTTTGGCAATCGCTCCAAGCCGTTCTTGAAACTCCTCTGCTACTGACTTTTCGACAATAACGCGGCTCGTGGCAGTACACTTCTGCCCCGCGCTTAAAAATGCCCCGCGTGCCACCTGCTCCACAGCAAGAGGCAGATCTGCGTCCGCCAGCACGACCGACGGATTCTTACCACCCATCTCTAACTGCACCTTCTTGCCATGCTCGGCCGCTTTGAGCTGGATGGAGCGGCCAATAACATTGGAGCCGGTAAAGGTAAGAGCATCTATACCCTCGTGCGTTGTAAGCACCTCACCAACTTCCGATCCCTTCCCAAGTACCACATTGAGGACACCCTTCGGCAGCCCTGCATCAACCAAAGCCTGGAGCAGATGTATCGCAGTCAGCGGCACTAACTCCGCCGGTTTCCAAACCACAGTATTACCATAAGCCAGTGCCGGAGCAATCTTCCAGGCAGGAATGGCTATAGGGAAATTCCAGGGAGTGATCACAGCGACAACTCCTATGGGTTCGCGGCGTGCAAAAAGAAATGTTCTTGGGGAATGGCTAGGGTATGTTTCTCCGTCGGCATCCAGCGTCAAGCCAGCATAGTAGCGCAAGATTGCTACAGCGCGCTTCGTCTCACCAATCCCCTCAGTAAGCGTCTTGCCCTCCTCGCGGGTCAGGTCCCGCCCCACAGTAGCTGCCCGCTGCTCAAGCAGGTCGGCAGCCTTACGCAAAATTTCTCCCCGTGCCGGTGAAGGTGTGCTACGCCAGGAAGCGGCAGCAGCATCAGCAGCTTCCACCGCTGCAACAGCGAGAGAAGCATTACCCATAGAAACCTCTGCTACTACCTCTTGAGGGTTCGCAGGATTTATATCCTTCATCGTTCGTACCCCAGCTCGCCAATTACCACCAACATAGGAATGCAGCTCAATTGTCATTTTACTCCTCCTAAATTTGCTGAACTCAATCGATTACCAAAATGCGGCGGAAGACCCCGGTATGCGGGATCTGGCGATGGATAGCCGCCCGGCAGAGGCAGCAGCATTTCTACGCTTTCGCCCGACACAAAGAATATTCCTGTAGGAGCCACAAGACCGTAAGTCCAACACTGCTAGGACAGGCTCCGCAATCCGCATGCCTATCTCACATGCGTGGGACACGGCTCCGAGAAGCCCTGGCCTCCAGGCGTGGAGAATTATCACTAGCTCCATCTGTGCAGGGCAACGAGAGGACGTTGCAGATACGTATCCACAAGTGGATACGTAGCGACAAACGCATAAGTATACTCGGAACTATCTACGAGAGCTGCGGCACAGCCAATCCGCCTGCCCTCAGATCGGACATAACCGCTTCAGGATAGTACTCATGCAATAGTGCCAGCCCGATACTAGCTCGACGCACACGCTCACGCGAGAGTGCTATCACTGTCGGCTCAAGATGCGTGCCGCTGGGGTACACATCTGGCGCATTTCGCAGCCCGAACTTAAGATACACTGGGGCCGCTACGCGCACTAGCTCCGCAATCTCATAGTGGCGCACGAATCCACCAAAGTCATCAGGAGCCTCGACATACACATCGAGAGGCATTGCGGTAGCCTGCCGAATGGCAGCTAACTGTGCTAGCGATAGATCGGTTGGAGGATTTAAGGTTCCACCCCCTAACCGCTCCATCACTAATGCCGCCGCCGGATTGGCTGTTCCAATTTGTACAGAAAGTTTAAATATCAGATCACGCGGCAGTTCTTCTGCCCGCCTCATCTCGCTAGCTACCCATAACAATCCTTCGTCGGCTAGCAACACCGAACGTATGCCAAGCGCGCAAGCCCGCCGTATGTCCTCCAATGCATAAACTACTTGATCCATACCTCGCTGCCGCGCTCCCAGGTTATGACCAGAGCGGGCCGAAAACTGTGCTCCCGTATCCCAGCCAGCACGCGGCCCAACAAAAAGGCTCACCTCACACCCCATCTCATGGCCCAACATGGCCATGGCTCGAATCTCTTCCGTACGCAGGAGCATGATGCCGCTGCCCTGGGAAATTCGATGTACCGTGACTCCGTATTCTTGAGCGGCTGACCTTACGGCCTCTATCGCTGCTGGACCTTCCACACTTGGAATCTCGACGCGATATTGCGCTCCATCAGGGAACCGCTTGAAAGATGTTGGCAGCTCATGAGCATCGCCCTCCGGCAAGCCCAGCCTTTTCAAAAAATCTCGTGTTTTCTGCATACTATTCTCCATGTCTTATGGCAGCAGAGCTTGCATTTATACAACTATCAAATATATTATGATATAAGTGAGCGATATTCAAAGTGGTCCACTATTACTGATGACCTTACGTTTTGTAGGCATATATCTTCGTCTTTAGCAACCGGATAGCCTGCTGTCTTCAACCAGCCATCTTACTCCAATGTCAAAAACCAGCTAAAGGTTCTGGAACGAATAGAGATTCATCGACGTTCATCACATCTTCAGGTTCACTAGGGCGTGTTTGCAAAGTGCTTAACTTCGATTTTTGGACGCGCTTCTCAAGCCAATTGAAGAGAGTTTGCAAACACGCCCTAGTAGTTTGCATGAAGCTCTTGTAGCGGCGCTTTGCGACGAACTCAACGATCAACCAGAGAAGGAGACAGACTATGGCCATTACCGTCACGGACGTTATTCCCCGTGATATTCGTTTCCCCACCTCACGCACTCTAGCCGGTTCCGATGCCATGAATCCCAATCCTGACTACTCGGCAGCGTACGTAATTCTCCAGACTGATAGTCCTCGCGGACTGGCCGGTCACGGGTTTACATTCACCATCGGTCGAGGCAATGAGATCTGTGTCGCCGCCATTAATGCCCTCAAACCGCTGATTGTAGGGAAAACCCTTGAGTCGTTCACATCAGACATGAGAGGGTTCTGGCGTATGGTAACCGGCGACAGCCAGTTGCGCTGGATCGGCCCGGAAAAGGGCGCTATCCATCTTGCCACCGCTGCTGTTGTCAACGCCATATGGGATCTTTATGGCAAAGTGGAAGGCAAACCTGTCTGGAAACTGCTGGTAGACATGACACCAGAACAACTCGTAGGCTGTCTAGACTTTCGCTACATCACCGATACCCTCACTCCAGACGAGGCATTGGAGATCCTGCGCCGCAACGAGTCCACGAAGGCCGAGCGCGAAGCCGAGATGCTTCGAGATGGTTTCCCTGCCTACACCACCTCTGCAGGATGGCTCGGCTACAGCGACGAACAGATGCGTCAGTTGTGCCGTGAAGCCGTAGCACAGGGATGGACCCATTTCAAGATGAAAGTTGGCGCAAATATTGAAGATGATATCCGCCGCGCTCGGCTTATGCGTGAGGAAATCGGGTACGACCGAAAGCTGATGATGGATGCCAACCAGTACTGGGATGTAGGGGAAGCAATCGCTTACATGCAGCGCCTGGCCGAGTTCAAACCATGGTGGATCGAGGAGCCGACCAGCCCCGATGACGTGCTTGGGCATGCTACCATCGCCCGGGCAATCAATCCAATCAAAGTGGCAACGGGCGAACACGTGCAGAACCGCGTCATCTTCAAGCAACTTTTACAGACAAACGCCATCTCCTTCTGCCAGATCGATTCTGCCCGTTTAGGAGGAGTAAACGAAGTGCTCGCAGTTCTGTTAATGGCAGCCAAGTTCGGAGTGCCTGTATGTCCTCATGCCGGAGGAGTCGGCCTCTGCGAGTATACGCAGCACCTGTCGATCTTTGACTACATTTGTGTGAGCGCCTCGCTAGAGAACCGCATCCTGGAGTATGTCGATCACCTGCACGAACACTTCCTCGATCCGGTCCTCATTAAAGACGGGCACTACATGCCTCCTAAAGCGCCAGGGTATAGCGCCACTATGCGCTCAGAAGCCCTCGATACATACGAGTTTCCCATAGGCAGGATGTGGACTGTCTGATACTGACAGGTTGGCATGAATATAGAGGCGCAATGCATTGCGCCTAGGCCCCCTGCAGTCGCAAGTCACTCACATTCACCATCCCTCTGCGATCAGCAGGAAGCCAGGCAAAGCTAGCCTCAGAACTGCTTGTTGGGTTGTACTCTAGACCAACATAGCCCTGGTACCCAAGGGTATCAAGGGCCGCGAGCACATTGCGGTAGCAGATCTCTCCAGTACCCGGCTCATGGCGTTCTGGAGCGTCTGCTATCTGGATATGTCCCATTTGCCCAATGTACTCACGCAATGTAGCAATCAGATTCCCCTCCATACGCTGCATATGATAGATATCGTACTGGTATTTGAGATTCGGGCGGTTTACCCTGGCAAGTAGTTGTAATGTCTCGCGCGTATTCGTCAGCAGGTAGTGCGGCGTATCAAAGACATTGAGAGATTCAACTACCACATTAAGGCGAGCAATTGCAGCCAGATCAGCAGCCCAGGCAAGGTTTTCCTGCATCCGCTCCAACTGTGCTTCGCGGCTCTCGCCAGGAATGGCATTTCCAACTAACGCGTTTAGTTGGGGGTATCCAACCTGCTTTGCGAATTCAATAGCTACCGGCACATTGGTACGGAAACGTTCCTGCCGCATAGCGTCGTTAAGAAAGCCTCGTTCCCCAGCAGCCAGATCACCTGCATCGAAGTTTATCAAGGCAACGGACAGCCCGGTGACACGAACCTTTTCTACGATGGCTGCGAGATGTTCTTCTCCGGGCCACCAGAACTCTACTGCAGCGAAGCCCAGGCGTGCGGCATATTCAAACCGCTCTAAGAACGGAACCTCCTTCAAAAGAATCGAGATGTTAATATCGAAGCGTAGCATCCTACCCTTCTTCCTTATGGCTAGTGCCAATTCTCGCACCAAGATGTTTCCCATATGAAGACAACTAGAGGCTATGCGGGTTACGAGTATCAAGCCTGAGGATTCTGCCCCACCAGGGCAAATTCACTGAAGCCATCCACCTCTGCCGTCTCTATGCAAGCTACCTTTGGTGGCCCCAGACTTCAGCATTGACAAGGTTTGTGGGGCGTTCGCCGCGTAGTGCGCTGGCAATCTGTTCACAGGCCATTACCTGCATGCGTAGCAGGCCCGCACCTGTGTAGGAGGCAATATGCGGCGTACAAATGGTATTGGGCAGGGTGAAGAGAGGATTGGTAGCTGCTGGTGGCTCCGGGTCGAAAACATCCAGGGCTGCACCTGCTAAATGACCAGAACGTAATGCCTCCAATAAGGCGACCTCGTCGATCAGCGCGCCACGCGCGACGTTGATCAGGTAGCTCCCTTCCGGCATAAGCTTCAGCGTTTCAGTATTGATGATATGATAGTTCTCCGGTGTAGCAGGACAATGGAGAGAGACGATCTGAGCGCGAGGCAGCAGTTCTCCTAGCGAAGGCATCAGCTCTACATCAAGCATAGTGGCGCGTTCCGATGGAACGAAGGGATCAACCGCCAGAACTTTCATGCCCAGGGCCCTCGCTATCGTCGCGACGCGGCTACCGATACGTCCTAATCCCACTAACCCCAACACGGCACCAGCCGTCTCCAGGCCAGGCATCAACTCCACATAGGCTGGAAAGGTGCCTCCCGCACGCACGATGCGATCACCGATCATGATCTGCTTGCATAGATTGAGCAGCAGTGCAATGGCGTGTTCGGCAGTAGATTCGGTGGGCCCATCGGGAGTGTTGACGACCAGAATGCCCCGCCGGGTCGCAGCTTCGAGGTCAATACGGTCGACGCCGATACCTGTGCGAGCGATGATACGTAGGCGGGGGCCAACGCGGTCCATAACCTCACCGGTCACAAGCGTTGTTCCCCCAATGATGATGGCATCCGCCGAGGATGCTTCTGCATACCAATCATTGAGTTCCCCAACGGCGCTCACGGAAACAGTAGCCAGTCCCTCAAGAATAGCCAGGGCCGCAGGTTGCAGTGGGTGACCCGTCCATACATGCGCTCGTGGCATGCTTCGCCTTGCCTTTCTCGTCTCAGTTGTTGTTCTCTCCTCGCGCGATGCGCAAGTGCTGAGTGGCTGCAGCGATCATACTACTGACATCGCTGATCACAGTTACCATGTGAAAGCCCTGGCGCACACGTTCAGCTGCCAGTTTTCCGTTGCCTGCAAAAATACCGAGGGCGATGTGATGCCTCCTGGCTCCCGCTTTAATGCGTTCCAGCGCTTCCACAAACTCGGGCTCAGTCCCCCCGGTACTGGGAGGAAGACCGAGTTGAGCATGCAGATCGTTTGGCCCCACAAAGGCCACATCAAGCCCTGGCACAGCCAGAATCTCATCGAGATGCTGCAGCGCCTCTGCACTCTCAATCTGGATGACCACCAGGATTTCGTTATTCACCATGCGTGTGTACCCGGACCCATCAGCAATGCCGAATCCATACGGGCCAAACACGCCACCGATACTCCGCATGCCCTGGGGAGGATATTTGGAGTAGGCGACCGCACGCAAGGCCTCTTCAGGCGAGTTGACCATGGGCACAACTACACCCCATGCTCCGGCATCCAACGCCCACTTGAACCATTCAATGCCATGAGCGGGCAGACGCACGAAGGGGGCACAGGTTCCCGCATCGACGATAGTGGCCACCATATCCGCCATGAGCACAGGATTCTGTGCGCTGTGCTCCATATCCACGACCAGCCAATCAAAGCCCAGGCGTGCCATCACTCGTGCAGAAGGAATACTGGGCAGGCTCAACCATGCGCCTAAGGTTGGTTCACCTCGCTCTAGCTTTTCCTTCACATGGTTTGTTCGCATCACGTACTCTTCTTTCCGGCATCATTATGCAAGGGGATCCTTTCCTTCACCCCTTTATTCTATCACCTTCAGCTTTACCAGCGTGTGACCACACCCTTTGTACGGGTAGAGAACTTAATACCAACGGTACCTTGAAGGTGCAGCTAGCTGAAGAACGGGCCTTTCCAGCCAGAGAAAGGATAGAAGTCGAAAGGCTGAGCAACGCCTATATTGACAAGCAATGGATAGGAAGATCAGCAGCTCCTTCACCCATGATAGAGAAAGCATCTCATCACCATGAGAAAAGATTGCTACAAGCGCTACGAGATAAAGTACTACTAATAAGGGGCTATCAACACGCATCCGACCTCTTGCACCTGGTAGTCTTATAGCAATGCTCTCTTGAGCGGCGCTTCCCTTCCCCTGTTCGGCTGTGCCAACTTTACGGAAAGTGCAGGGCTGGTGCGTACACCTTGTGGCAATGGTGATGGTCCGCTCGCACAGTAGGGCGCGCACGTGTTGCTCCAGGCGTTAAAAAAACCATCTCGCTTCTGCCTAGAGTGCAGGTGTAAAGCCGGCGCAATCCCACGAGTGTTCCTGCTTACCGCCTTTTTCCGTCCTTAGTCCAGGTGCGACCCGTGTTCATTCCGTCCTCCTCTGCTACACTCTTCCTGTATTGATGGTCTAGCATCGCTGTCATATCCATACACAGGCGAACAGCGCATGAGGAAGAGGTAAGGGAAGGTGTGCGAGAAGCAAGCCTGAAACGTATGGACTTGGCTGAAGATCGTGTTGGGCTCCATGAACGGGCACGCCACCTGAACAGGTTGTGAGCAGAGTTTCAGCATGAGCGATCGCATATCGCACAAGCATCCTCAAAAACAGGTAGTGAGGAATGAGAGCGGTTTATCCTGCTTTTTGCTTGCCAGAAGTACGAAGAACACGCCTGATTGTCTCATGCGAGACGCCATAGTCTCTGGCTATCTTGCGGTAGGAGTCATGATTTTCCACCCGCGCAAGCACAGTCGGCCACTCATGGGGAGGGATGCCATAAGGAATATCTTTCGGGCCTGCTCTGCGCTGTGTCTGGATGACAGGGGGCGTTTAATCGTCTTGTGAAAGGACAAGTTGGAGCTTCTGGGAAAGCGTCGACGTGGGGAATTGGAAGAGGTAGAAAACTGGTGACAGCGAGGCCATAGCCCGTCGGTTCCGGTGGGTTCCGCGATCATGCCCAAGACTACTATGGGGTCTTGGGCATTCCTTTTTCCTCTTCCCTTGCTCTCAGTAAAGAGGGCAGTGTGGCACACACTCAGGGGAGAACTTGATGGAGAGGAAGTCGCGCTTCTTGCTCAGTTAAGGATGCCACTGGCAACAAGCGCGAAAAGCAGCCCTCCCGACAAGAGAATCCTCTTCCCTGCTCCTCATTCACTCCCTGTGCTCCTGATGGAGGAACGGATGTCCCAAGGAGCCAGTACAGCCCTTGGCCGTGAGACACATTTCTGTCCTGGCCTAACGGTTGAGCCAGTTTCTCATAGACGTAAGGACCGGAACTCAGGTGATTTATCCTTCCGTTTTCACGAGTGTTGGAGTGCAGGGACAGTGGCGAGCGATGGGAGTAACTCGGTTTCGATCTCCGGAGCGGGATGGACGCGCACAAAATATTCCCGCCCCATCAGTTCCTGCAGGATCGGCAGTGGCAATATATCTGCTTCGAGAGCATATTGCGAACGATGCGCGGCAATTGCCGCAATCTTCTGCTGGACATAGGGACCGACATCAATGCATGTGGTAGCTCCCATTATGTCTGCCTCATCCTGTCCATTGGCTCTGGCGAACTGGGTAAGATGCGCATCCTCTCCTCGCCCCAGATAGGTCGTCGGTGCGCTTGGGGAGAAGACCAGGCAGGTCACATTCTCGGCTGCCACCACGTGTGCATTACGGGGCTTCTTATGAGCCAATCCCTCTTCTCCGAAGAAGTCCCCAGGCTCCAATCGAGCAAGAAACTGCAGCGTTCCATCGGCTGTCTCGCGAATGACGTCTGCCGTCCCTGACAGGATCAGGTAGAGGCTATTGGCCTGTTCGCCTTGCTCGATGATCGAGAAGCCAGAGCGGTACCAGTTGATAGCAAAATGATCGCTGCTATAGCGCAATAACGTCGCTTCCTCGCAGAGCAGCAAGAGTGCATAGGCAAAATCCAGAGTGCCACGAAATCTCTTCTCGACCTGTACTAGCCATTGTACCAACTGTTCGAGTAGCAACTGGCGCTTGGGTGGAAAATAACTGTAATACAGTCGTGCAGGCTGATGAGGCTCCAGACCTGCCGCGATGTGCTCAGGGAATCGGCCAGGCTCGCCGCTGCACATGCAGGCGGCGGTGGTTGCGGCACTAATGGCGATATGATCGGGATGCCCATAGCCACCATCAGGTCCAAAGGTGATGACCACATCGGGACGGAAGGTACGGATGCTTTCAGTTACCTGCCTGGTCAGTACTTCCTGATCAACGTCCTTCAGTGTCCCGTCCATGTAGTCTAGGCATCTAGCGTACTGGATACCGAGCCGCTGGCAAGCGAGATGGAGTTCCTGTTCACGCACAGCGCCCAGAGTACGCCGTGTAGCGACACTTGGCATCCGAATCTGACCTGCCTCACCTCGTGTTGCAGAGACGACCATCACCTCCGCACCAGCGGCGACGTACTTAGCAAAAGTGCCTCCCGCGCAGAAGCTTTCATCATCCGGATGGGCGAAGATTCCAAGAATACGTTTGGAATCCTGTATTGCAGGTATATTGTTCATTCGTGACCTCTCCTTCCTCTTTTCTTTCAAGCATCTTGGCTGCTATGATCGAACTAAGGGTGATTGTGCCACCAGCATACCAGAGGAGGCGCGGTTTGGCAAGCGCGGCTTTCCGTTCGAGCAAGCACCGACACCCGTGGTGTAGCCGAAGATTTTATCAGGATTTCACGCCACCGCTTGTACCTGCGCATCTAAACGTAGAATCTCTGCCCCCTGCACGCGGAACAGGAGATGGCGTCCATCCGGTAGGCACGGCTGCTCTTGGGCGACCTTGGCACACAGCATCTCCAAATCCCGGTTGAGGGCACTGTCATTAAAGCGCTTGAGTTCCACCTCAACCGAGTCCCTTCCCCAGAAAATCCGCCCCGGCAACTGAAAGAAGGCCCGTAAGCGATGCCAACCAGCATGAGCGTACGAAGCCGGAAAATACTGATCGCGCACCCCCATGCCCAGATTCGCCAGAACCACTTTGCAGACGGTCCTGATCTGGTCTTTGCGGTTGTCCAATTCATACATCTCACGCTCTTGTTGCGCCAGGTCCTCAATGGCTCGCAGCAGCTCACACTGTTCCCGGCAGTACTCCTCACATTTGGCAAACTCGCGATTGCTGGTGTGATAGGCTTTCCATTGGCGCTGCTGGTACTCCTCAATCTCAGCATCGGCGGCGGCCTTTTCCTCTTTGATCGTTTTGCGCAGAAGCCAATGCTCGACGCCTTGTCGCTCTAACTCCATCTGATGGTCATTGAGGACGCGATAGAGCGCGTCGGCTCGTTCTTTCGTCTGTTGACAGCGTTTTCGGTACAGCTTACTCGCGTTGTGCATCCGCTTCCGAGCTCCAACCGTCCATCGCTGCACGTTCTCCAACCGTTTTTGCAACGCTGCCCGCTTTTTCGTCATTTCGGAGTTAGCGACGGCGGTTTTGGCATAGCCATGGTTGACATCGATGCCAAGCGGGATAAGCCAGTCCCGAATGACATTCTCCTGAGCAGGCCAGCGTCGCGTATAGGTCTGCACCAGTTCAACCGCATCTGTCACGGCCCCCGTCGTCACAATGGGGATCAGTTTCGGCTCCATCGGTTGGGCAGGCAACGGAGTGGCCTGCCAGCTCTCCTCTAACCAATACTCATGAGTTCCATCGGGTTTCTCATCCCAGCGCAAAGGCCGGTCTTCCTCCTCTGCTGATGGCGCTTGAGGAACCAGACGGCGCCAATCACGGATCAGCGCGACTCGCATCTCCAACTCTTGTCCGGGGTGGTCAGGCAGTGGCAGACCAAAACATGCCAGCGCCACCTCCCAGATCACTTTGCCCTGGCGATCAAGGCGTAAGGGGACAAACTCCCCTACCTCGCAGAACGACTCCAGCCCGCTGTATTGGTCCGTCCGCAGCACAGTCACCACGGTGCGTCCTTCGTTGGCTAAGGTGGCAAGGAATTCAGCCGCCATGCCCTCTCGATCCACGACCATCCGCTCGACGCACTGGAGACCCGCAGCTAGCTCGTAGGAGGTGAGAATCGCAGGCAAGCCACTGGTCAAATGCTGATCCCCGCGATGCGTGGTCACCAGGAGTGGATGGCCCTCCCCGTCGTGCAAGACGACGAGCGCGCGGCACCCCAGCACCTTTTCCAGGCGTCCCACCAGTCCACGGGGAATCAGGACATCTGAGTACACGGCTTTGCGGTGTCCATCGATGTAGTAGACCGGAACAGGGCTATCTGCCGACGCTGGCTGTCGCTTCCACAGAGAAGCAGTCCAGCCGGCCAGGACTTGGGTGAGCACCTCATCTGCTCTCATCCGAGCCAGCTCTGCTAAAAACCGCTCGATGTGGCGATAGCCGTAGGCCAGGCGGCGATTCGTGAGGAGGGCCAGCGCTTGGCCGCTGTACCCGCGGAGGTCCCAGGTGCGTCGGAGTCCTACCGCTTCCAGAAAGAGCAAGGTGAGCAACTGGCAACGCAGCGTTTCAGGTTGACTGTGGGCAAGACGCAGCGACGGAGGAGCGGTGAGGACCTTTGGGGTGAGAACGGCCTCCAACTGCGTGAGGACCCCCGTTTGCTGGACAGCAGCCAGCAGCAGGAGGCTTCCCGCCCCTTCCTGCCACTCTCCTTGAGAGGGAGACGTTTCCTATGCTGCCGTTTTTTCCCCGGCTCCTGGTTCTTGGCATGGTTACTCACCCCGAGTTGTCTCCGCACGCGATTGATCTGGCTGATACTCACGTTCACGTCGAACCGCTCTTGAAGCTGCGTTTGGACGACGGAACTCGGCGTATGAGGAGCCGCTCGACAGGAAGTTTCGAGAAAGATTCGAACCTCTCCGCGCAGCTTCGAGGGATGTCCCTGCCGCCGATCCTGCAAGGCGATGGTTCCCTGGGTACGAACGGCGCGAAGCAAGCGGTAGGCCATGGCTCGCTTCACCGGCACAGCGGAGCCACGGCTGACCTCCTGAAAAGCGCGCCCCTCAAGCAGTGCCGTGATCAATTGTTCTCTGGCTCTTTGGCGTTCTGTCTGCATGCATGTACTCTCCTTGCTCATTGCACCCGACCAGACGGATCACGGGCTGGTTCTCTGAGATCCGTGAAGCCTCCCCGGGAGACGGATGGCATGTGTCTGCCTGTTCAGCGGATCTCCTCCTGAGCGACAAACAGGCCACACTCGACCTTGATCGCTGCTCCATGCCGGTTCAGCTCTTGCTCAACTCTGTTTAGCACCGAGCGATGTCTCTGCTCCTGCTTGCTCGTGGGCCATCATCCTTCTACTTCCATCTGAGCGGTCTGGCGATCAGGAGTACCAGTGCAGCAATTCCCAGGCCGATAATCAAGGGGGAGGAGATCCTCTGACTCGCCTGGCTCCAGGCGACCCACGGGGCGATGCCGGGGAACAGGATGATGGCCGCGCCTGCGCCAGCCAGCAATGCGCCGAGGTTCACACCGAGCCGGATCTCACCTCCTGTGAGAAAGCCCCTGTCGGGTGGTTTTCTCCAGTCATCCGCGACTAGGCGTGGGGTCCGCAGGAGGTAGGCGCAGATATGGATCGCGATCAGCGAGAGCCAGACCAGGACACTGAGGTCATGCAGGGGGCGGAGTGGACCAGCCTGTACCGGACCTGCTACCACGAGGCCGATCCCGCTGCCGACCACTGCGAGGGTCGCGACAACGAGTAGCGGGGCCAGCACACGTTTCGGCACGCTGGGGGAACCCTTGTGCACATAGGCATGCGAGCGGGTGTAGTAGCGCAGAAAACGGTAGCCGGTTGAGCCAAGCTTGACGACAAGCGGGCCACACAGGAGCAGGCCAGCTACGATATGGAGAGTCATCCCCGCTCGCAGGCTCACCGCGCTCGCCAGTTCGCTCAGGAGGAGCACCAGGAGCACCACGCCAGCCAACGCGGTCAACCGTTCATTGCCCACGACTCCAACCTGGCCTGCATCGTGTTCTCCATCCATGCGAGCTTCCTCTGATGGACGCACCGATTTGTGGCTGCTGAGATCCTTCATCTTTTCACCTCTTTCGCATGTGATGTTGGTTTCTCCGATCTGTTCGATCCTTTCCCATGGCCAGTGACGCGAAAGGCAGGCGTGTCTTCGTCGTCCGCTCAACAAGCGCGTGAAGACGCGCTTGTTGAGCCGCCACCGGTCCCTGTGCAGATCAGGGAGTGGGAAGTCGGGTCAGTTGATCTGCCTGCGCGCTGGTTGAAGCAGTTGGTTCCACCCGGCGGAAGAGGGGTGCAGGCCACCAGTTCCACCTGCCCAGCAGCACCACCAGTGCAGGGATGAGCAGGGTGCGAATCAGAAAGGTGTCCATCAGAATGCCCGCTGCCACCCCAAAGCCCACCTGGCGCACCTGGTCCGTATTCCCCTCCACCGCCAGTAAGGCAAATGTGCCGGCCAGGATCACCCCCGCTGTGGTCACAGTACCGGCTGTGCGCGCGATAGCCTCCCGCACTGCCGTGCGCACGGGAGAGTGGTGTGCCTCCTCGCGGATGCGGCGCATCACCAGAATGTTGTAGTCCGATCCCAGCGCCATCAGGAACACGAAGAGCAGGAAGGGTAAGATGAACTGCACGCTTGAACTGCCCGTCAGATGCACAAACACGAGCGCGACCAGCCCCCAGGCAGCCAGGAAGGAGAGTACCACGCTGACCACGAGGTACAGTGGCGCAATCAGGCTGCGCAAGACAAGTGCGAGCAGCACGGCAATCAGGACGGCCACGATGGGGACAATCCGGCTCAGATCACTCCCGGAGACCTGGGTCACATCGTAAGCGACCGCATTGGTGCTTAAGACCCCGGACTGCGTGGCGCCTGCGGACTGTGCGACTCTTGCCACCGCCGTGCGCAACCCTGGAATCGCGTTGATGGCTGTGGAACTGGAGGAGGTATCTTTCAGGATCGCCACAAATTGCACGGTGTGTCCATCCGCGCTGATATACTGCCCGACTGCCCGATAGGCATTGTATTCCTGCGGCGGCACCGGGTTCGGGGCCGGAGGCACTGCCGGCAGGGCTTGCGGCGGGCCAAGCTGCCGATACAGACGCGACAGTTCCGCGACGGAAAGCGGCGCGCCATTGGGATCGAGCGGTCCCAGGACGGCTCGAATCGCCGCGATCTCTTGCAACCCGTGCGAGGCTTCTGCCAGACGGGCGGGCGTCGTCCAGACCGAGGTGGGAAACTGCAGCAGGATCTGGGCCGGATTCTGGGTGGTGTTCGAATAGTGGGCAGTGATGACCGCCGTGCCCGCTGCGGAGTCGGCACCGGTCGGGCCGGTTGTCTGCCCCTCAAAGCCCCCCAAGCTGGTACCCAGTTGCCCTGTGGCCAGTCCGACAAAGAGCACCACGCCCACTGCAAGTGTGATGGCAGGATGCTGCACGAGACGCCCAGTCAGCTTGCCCCACAGCGACGTCTCATCGCTCTCCCGTTTCCGGGTCGAGGTGGGCCAGAAGACCGCGCGCCCAAAAATGGCCAACAGGGCGGGCAGCAGCGTCAGCCCGGCGAGCAGCATCAACGCAATGCCAATAGCCAGCGCTGGCCCCAGACTCTGATAAATGCCAAATTGAGCAAGCAACAGCGTCAACAGCGCCGCGATCACCGTCAAAGCGGAGAAGGTAATGGTCTCGCCGACGGTCTGCACCGCCCGCACAACCGCGTCGCGCGGAGCCAGGCCGCGCCGCAGTTCCTCCCGCACACGGAAGGTGAGGAAGAGACCATAGTCAGTGCCCGCGCCCAGCACCAGCACGATCAGAAGCAGTTGGGTGGTGTCTGCTGCCGGCACGCCCAGGTGGGTCACCGCACCCGCGATGACCGGACTGGAGAGCAGCAGGACGAGGACGGCGGGAAGGAAGGTGAGCAGGGGCGCCAGTAGCGCACGAAAAGCTAGGAACAGCAGGACAACGATCAAGAGAATCGAGAGCGCCTGCAAGGCGTTTCGGCTGGTCTGCGAAGCGTTCTGGCTATCGACAGCGGTGGCCAGCGGTCCAGTCAGATGAAAGGTGAGGCCCGCGGGAGCATTCACCTGCCCAAACGCCTCTCGAATGGCATTCACCAGCGTCGCACCGGCCCCGGTGCCATTGGATGGCACATCGGCCTGGATCACCGCCTCTCTCGCCTGCCCATCGGGCGAGAGAGACAGATCGCGTACGGTTTTCACGTGGGGCATGGCACGGACTTTTTGCTCAAGCCGATCCATCGCGGCCTGATCTGCCGATGTCAGTGGCTCATTTGCACGCGCCATCACGATGGTTGCGGAGGCATAACGGCTGTTTTGAAAAGGGGCGGCGAGATTCGTCGCCTGGATGCTGGGCGCACTTGCGGGCAAGAACGCACCAATGCTTGTACTGGGAGTCACACTCGCCAGCGAGGGGAAAGCACGGACGCACACCACCGTGATGACTAGCCAGGCGACGACAATCAGGTAGCGAAAGCGCACATCAAAGTGCCCTAAGGCTGCATAGACAGTATCCATAGGTTCTCTCATCCTCCAGAAATATCTCAGATCGTAAAATCACGACTTCCAGACCATGCAGGCAGGGTTGCGCGCTACGCGGTGATATCCTGGTGCCGGAACATCACCGCGCTCACCACGGCAAAGCCAACCATCCACAGCAGTGCGGCGAGAAGAGCAGCCGTGTAGCCTTGAAGAGGCGTCGGACCGATCGATGCGGGCATGGTCGAGCCCACCAGCACCTGGAAGAGGCGGAAAGGCAACCACTCGACGCCCTCCGGCCACACTCCTCCCACGAGTCCCTCCAGCAGGGTGTATCCCAGGGCGATCCCGACGGCGGCGGCGGTTGAGCGAGTCAGGACTGCGACCAGCAGGCCCAACAAACTCATGCCGACGAGGTCCAGCAGCAGATTCCCCAAGAAGCTGAGATCGGTACGCAGCCCAGCAGCAGAGAGCCAGGCAGATGTGTCGATCCCCTGCGCGTGAGCGGCGACAATGATGAATGCGGAGCTTGTGACCACGGTGAGCGCGGCGGACAGACTCACAAAAAGCAGCAGCGCCAGCATCTTGCCTGCAAGCAGGCGCAGGCGGCGAGGCTCGCGCACCAGCAGATTGCGCAGGGTCCCCTGGGACCATTCGGCGGCCAGGTTCGCCGTGACCATGATCAGCGCAATCACCAGGATCAGAGCCCGCGCCTGGTCCACGAGAATGATCAGACCCTGCGGTGTGGGGAGCGCCTGAATGAGAGGGGTGAGTTCTGCTCGGTTGTTGCCGGAGGTGATCTCGTGGAACGTCAGGAAAGCCAGCAACGTCGTGGCGACGACCATCGCTGCCGCCCCTACCAAGACACTCCAGCGGCGGAACTTGAGCACCTCGCTGCAGAACGCACGCATCATGCATGGTCTCCTTTCAATAGGGCCAGGAACCGCTCTTCGAGGCTGGCCCCAGGCTTTTCAGACAGTGCGCGTGCGGGATCGTTGAACAGGGCTTTTCCCTGGTTGAGGATTACCAACCAATCGACGATCTGCTCCAACTCTCCCAGCAGGTGGCTACTGAGAAAAATGGTTTTGCCTTGCTCGCGCAGGTGCCGCAACAGATCGCGCATCTGGATGATGCCAAGGGGGTCGAGGCCGTTGGCCGGTTCGTCCAGGATGAGTAGGTCTGGATCGGGCAAGAGCGCCATAGCTACACCCAGCCGTTGCTTCATCCCTTGTGAATACGTTCTTACCGGGTCGCGTGCCCGGTCGGAGAGGTCGACCAATTCGAGGAGCTGGCGGGCGCGGGAGCGGGGATACCCACCAAGGTGGGCAAGCACCTCCAGATTCGTCCGCCCGCTCAAGCTGGGATAGAAGACAGGTGCTTCGATGAGCGCCCCAACGCGCGGAAGGTAGGTTTGGGGCTGAGAGATCGGCTTGCCAAGCACTGTGGCACTCCCTGCGCTGGGTCGCACCAGGCCCAGCAGCAGGCGAATCGTGGTCGTCTTGCCTGCGCCATTCGGACCAACAAAGCCCGCGATTGTTCCGGCAGGGATGCTGATCGTGAGGTCATCGACCGCTTTCAGCTTTCCAAAGTGCTTGCTCAAGCTATGGGTTTCGATGGCCAGGGGGCCACCCGGCACGTCGTTCGTTGCTGGTTCCGTCTGAGAGGTGTTAGGAGAGGAAGTCATGAGTACCTCCGTGAGCGTCCCTCCTGCTGGAGAGGACGAACAAAGCTCGTTTCATCGCGTGCAGTCTTTCCTTTCTTCGTTCTTCTTCTAATGATCTAGCGAAAGCGCACTGAGAAGCGCGCCAGAGCATGAAACAGAGCATACTCCTTCACAAGACAGCGTGAGGCAGCTCACGAGAAGGTCTGAACGTTCCCTGATCCTGCTCTGATAAATGAGATTCTCTTGAGGAAAGGATGTCGGTCAAGTGACTGGCTCAGGTGATCGGCTCATCGGCGAGGGGCGCAGAAAGCCTGCCCCGCGCCACGCGCACCAGGGCCTGGAGTCCCTGCCGAAGCGCGTGGAGGTCCGTTGCGTCAAGCTCGCGGAGCCAGACAAACAGCTGCTCCCCCCGCGTGCC
>CADDZH010000029.1 GCA_902812455.1 Chloroflexota bacterium
ACCCCGCTCACCCGTGACATCCTGCTTCGCCTCTTCGGCAACGACCCTCCCGTTCACCGCTTGCTCCAGCGCCTGCTTCTCTCCCAGGAGATCGTCTCGCCCGCCCCCGATCTCTTCACGACCCCCGGTCATCCCTGCCTGCAACAATTTGAACCGTAGAGGCCCGATTATGATTTTTCACGACCAGGATCGGTCAACATGTTCGACGGATGCTTCAAGCATGTCATGTTGAGCGAAGCGAAACATCCGCTGCCGATCGATTGAGATCCGCAGGCTGCGCTCGAGTTACCGATTTTGATCGTCAAATTTCATTATCGTGCCCCATTCCCTCACTCAAACTGCTATAATACATAGCATGGAAATTTTACATGCTATTGCGCAGGCGCTACTGACTGCCTTCGATATGTTGTGGGAAATACTCTGGCCATTAATTCTTGGCTTCACCCTCTCAGGCATCGTCCAGGCCCTTGTTTCCCACCGCGCACTGGCAAAAACACTTGGCTGCGATGGTCCCAAATGTCTCACCCTTGCCGCGCTTTTTGGTATCGCATCAAGCTCGTGCTCCTATGCAGCCGTTGCTCTCGCCCGTTCCATCTACCGCAAAGGCGCCAGCTTTACCGCTTCCATGGCCTTTGAACTCGCATCAACCAACCTCGTCATCGAACTTGGCATTATCCTCGTCGTCCTCATGGGATGGCAGTTTGCCGTAGCGGAATATATCGGCGGCATCTTGATGGTCATCTTCATTGCGCTGATCTTCCGTTTGACCTTGACGCCAAAGCTGGTCAACATGGCACAAGCGCACGCCGAGAAAAACAGGATCGGCAGAATGGAAGGCCATGCCGCAATGGATATGAGCGTATCAGGAGGAACATTGCTCTCGAGGTTATTTAGCGCAAGGGGCCTGACCGCTGTGAGCAATTACTTTGTCATGGATTGGGCATCCGTCTGGACAGATATCGTACTTGGACTGCTCATTGCCGGGGCGCTGGCCGCATGGGTTCCCGATTCTTTCTGGCAAGCCTTTTTCTTCACGCATAATCCAACGCTTGCCAAAATCGAAGGCCCGCTGGTTGGCCCCCTGGTTGCCATCATCAGTTTTGTCTGCTCTGTCGGCAATGTCCCCCTTGCAGCGGTCTTATGGCGAGGCGGCATTAGCTTCGGCGGCGTGGTCAGCTTTATCTTCGCCGACCTGATCGTCCTGCCCATCCTCGACATTTATCGCAAGTACTATGGCTGGAAGGTCATGGTTTACATCCTGCTGACCTTCTACATCACAATGGCCGCCGCCGGATATGTCGTCGAGTTTCTGTTCGAGGCGCTGGGCATCATTCCATCCAACCGCTCGGTTGTTGTCATCACTGAAGGCGTACACTGGAACTACACAACCATCCTCAACATCATCTTTCTCATCCTGGCCGCAATCCTTGTCCTTCGCTTCATCCAAACCGGCGGCCTACCAATGCTACGCATGATGAACACCCCCGAACACGAGATGTCCCATAGCTCTCCTCATCAGGAAAGCTAACAATAAATATGGCCTATGCAGCACCTGATGCTTTTTGACACCCGCATGGGGAAAAGCTGTAGGGACAGCGCCTGGTGCCTGTCCTGCTCAGGGTCCACTCATTCCCTGTTTCGGGTGGCAAAGTTCATGAGGGGCCGATGTATCGCGCCCACCGCCGATTGATCGGTCGTAGGGGCCCGGTTTACCGCGCCCACTGCCGATTACGACCATGAACAAAATCATTCGGGGATACCCGTAGGTTCCCGATTGATCGTGGAACCCGATTGATCGGTCGTAGGGGCCAGATTTATCGCGCCCTCACAATACCCCGGTTAATTTATTAAAAATCATTATCGGCCCAGGGCAACCCCTCACAATACCCCAATGAATTTGGAAAGGCTCATTATCATCCATCCTTCCCTTAAAGAGAAAAACCTCCCAAACTTTGTTATAATATTACCCGCAAGCAACACCTTACCATTTCAGGAGCTAATGTATGTCACAACAACAGCAGCAACAAAATGCTGATTATGACTTACTGGCAGTGTTCAGCGACGAAAACAAAGCAGGAGCAGCAGAAGCGAAACTGCATAAAGAAGGCTTCGGCAATGATGAAGTCTTTCGCCTGGCAGCGAGCGCAGCCGGGGGCGGCCAGTTTCGCGAGCATGGTCCCAGCCGGGAGCGCAGCGCCCTCTTCCTGCAAACAACTCGTTCAGGCCCCAGCCCGCTCATGGTAATAGTGCTGGCCATCATTGTAGGAATCGTTCTCGGTATACTCCTCTTCGTCATTCATTTCGCCATCCCCTCGCTACCAGAGCCAACCTCTGCTATAGCCGGAGCCAGCGTGGGGGTTATCCTGGGAGCAGCGGCAGGTTTGCTGCGAGGTGGCCGCGTGCGTGGCGCCATTGGCCAGGATGCCTCAAGAACCATGCAGGCCCGGCCAGGAGCCGCTCAAGGTGACCTGACAGTCATCGCTGTTCGCCTGCTTGATCCAGACAATATTACTCGCAAGTCGCGCGCCCGCGGCATCCTGCTAACAAACGGCGGCAAAATCGATAGAAGTGTCAGCCGCAACCAATCATAGGACACTTGTCCAGAAAACTAGTAATCCTGAGCCGCCTCGATTACAATAAAAATAGGATATTCTCTCATACCCTTTGCTGCCTTATGCTATTATTAATTATTAGCTCTACCACAAATTCGGGGCTGGCATCTTCGTATATGGTAGGGGCGGCCCTTGCGGTCGCCTTGATCCCTTACCCCCGGTTTGCGGTCGAACCCTGATTATCTGAGGGGAAATCATCATGCTCAATTATGTAACATCTTCACAGTTACAAACCGAAGCGGAAGATCTTACTCGCCTGCGCTCCGAACTCCTCCCTCCATATAAGGTTATCCTGCATAACGATGACTACAATGAAATGACCTATGTCGTCTTCGCCTTGCTCCACGCCATCAATAGCCTTTCTCAAGCAGAGGCCGAGCACATCATGCTGACAGCTCACCTTACAGGAAGCGCTATCGCCACCGTCTGCCCAAAAGAGATGGCCGAATTCTACCAGGAACGCCTGCTCAGCTATGGGTTGACAGCGACAATTGAACCGGATTGAACAGCTTTTTTGCTTTGCCAGCCATCTCCGCCATTGCTCTACGCCGGTCCCCCTCCTTCCCAGTGAAACGTAGGGGCCGATTGATCGCGCCCACCGCCGATTCATCGGCACGTCCCCATAAGTCATCCAAAGGATGGAGGCCCGGTATGCTTTTGCCATTGACGCCCCGTGTTCTAGAATATAGAATCTATATAGCCTGCGTGGATGGCATCGAAGACGATTCTGCTCATCGAGCAAGAGCGTGAAGAATGCTGCAATGATGCTGCTTTATCATGGGCCACCAGGAAGGAGATGGTACACTATGGTTCATTTATGGCGCTCGAAGGATAAAGAAGACATAGATGTCACGAAAGCTGCGCCAGGGGTTGGGGCAGTAGGCGATATCGCCGTGATCATCGCTGGCAATAAACTTGATAATGAGTTGGTTCGTCTCGCCTGCCTTATGGCAAAAAAGGCGAAACGCAAAGTTCATTTAGTACATGTCATTGAAGTACCGCGTACACTCCCTTTGAAAGCAACCCCCTCCAAAGAGTCCGAAGAGGCCGACAAGATGCTCACACAAGCGCTCGCGCTGGCAGAAGAATCTGGCTGTGACGCGGTAGCTGAAGTTGTCCAGGCTCGTGAAGCCGGGCCTGCCATTGTTGACGAAGCACGCGATCATGCCTGTGCCTTGATCTTGCTTGGCCTGGTACGCGACCCTCAAAGGATGCATAACGATCTGGGCAAGACGGTACCCTATGTGCTGATGAACGCCCCCTGCCGGGTTTGGCTTGTTCACGACCCCAAGCGAGGCGCTAGCCAATCCGGTACCGGTACCCAGGCAGGGCCAGGCCAGTAACGCCCCCGCTTTCGTGTTAAAATATGGTATAATTGACTACAAGAGAGCAAAAATGTGTATCAATTTACTCATCTATAGATAGAGATTAGCTCTTCGAAGGGAGTATTTCGATGGCAATCAACCCTGCTGCTGAACCGCCAGCGCGTACACATAAAGACTACTATAACGCCCTCTACCAGGTAGCCTTGACTATTTCATCCAGCCTCGAACTGGATGACGTGCTCCAACGAGTCGCCAGGAGCATCACCGAGGCCATGCAGGTGAAGGCATGCGTATTACGCCTCCTCGATCCTCGCACCGGGCACTTACAACTGAGCGCAGGCTATGGGCTGAGTCGTAGCTACTTAGCAAAAGGCCCCGTTGAGGTCGAGCATAGCCCCATCGATAGCGAAGCCCTGAGTGGCACGCCCGTCATCATCCCGGATGTCAGAGTCGATAGCCGCTTCCAGTACCAGGATGCCGCCAGGCAAGAAGGTATTGTTTCTGTCCTTTGCGTACCATTAGAGGTGCATGGCAAAGCTATTGGTGTGCTGCGCGTTTATGCAGGGGAACAGCGTGTCTTCCATAAAGATGACATCCAGTTTCTTACCGTGCTCGCCAGCCTGTCCGCTCTTGCCATTGAAAATGCCAGCCTCTATGATAACCTCAAGCGCTCCTATGATGGCGTCATGGATGTGCTGTGGGGCACTGTCAGGTAGAACCCGAGCCCCTGAGTTCTACCAGCGTTCATCTGACAACTGTGTTGGTTAAATACGGCGAGGTGAAGGCTGTTCGCTCCCCGGCCCGCTTGCCGGGAACAGGAAAAAGCCGGGCCGAGAGTGGCTTGTGCAGGCGCAGCGCCAGGGCTGCTACATCGGCCAGCAGATTTGCTATCGTCTCCGGCTCAATATCCCCAGGCAAGGGTATGGTATCCAATCCGGTGCCGCACACAGCGGAATAGAGTAGCAATTGATGCACATTCACCATCCCCTCTGCCCAGCGCTGCCCCAACACCGCGTCCTCAAGCACAGGCAGCATCAGCCCGCAGTAACCACATGTAGGCAACCCCGTACTTTTCAAGGCATTCGTCAAAGCCGATGCAACCGCAAGCGTGCCAGGCTCCCCAAAACGCCCTCTTCCGCATAATTCAATAGCTGTAACGATGCTCTCTTTTCCCATCGGCGCAGGCGAGAGATCGATGCCACCAAAGATCAGCTTGTGATCACCGGCTATCCTCTGGGCCAACCTGACAACTGGCTCGGCTTCAGAGATTATTGCTTGCTCGACCAGATATCTCACCATATCGAGAGGCAGCGGTCTTTCTTCCTGCCCTGGAAGGATAAAAGAGCGCAGCGCTTCGGTAACTAATCCCGCTCCTTGCAAACCCAGCGAGAGGCTGGCAGGGCCTTCGTGATAGGCTGCGGGGAAAAATGGCGTGCCTGGCTTGACACAGGCCAGCATGGCAAAGCGAAAATTGCCGAAGCCCTCCGCTGTTTCTCTCGATAATCGAAGCATGACCCCGGCAGTTGGCTTCGCAGCCGCCAGGAATGCAACATGTCCTCCATCCTGCTCCTTCTGGTCGATAAGCACTGAGGCATTGAGAGCGCTAGTGGAGATCAACAGGTCGGCGAGTAGCTCGATACGCTGCATGGCATCATCGGACGGAGCAGCTTTTGCCGGGCCAAGCGAGCAGAATCCCAGGCCAGCATCATCCAGCATATGCTGCAATTCCTGTACATATGTGAGGATGCTAGCAGGCGACCAGCCCGCCATATCGTCAAAGAGCGGGCGCGTCGAAAGGCGCACAGTCTGCACCTCGTAGCCAGCTTCTGTGTACAGCTTGCTGGCCTGCTGCAGAATGGCGGCCGCCCGCCCAATCACCGCCCCGGTGAGAGGATGCGGCTCGGCTACACCAAGTGTAATAGTACGGATAGGAGGTCTGGACATCAAATTCTGTCAACACATTATGCAGCGAAATTATCAAGCAACCAGCGCACTGTAGCTTCGTCAGGTGCTCTGTAGATGAGCTTTACCAGCTTTCGCAAATCTTCAGGCTTATCAAGATGTGTAACCTGTTGCTGTGCCAATTCCGCAAGAGGTGGATACTCTTCACTTACTGCTTCAACTACTGTTTCTTGCAAGGCTCGCAGCTCTGCCCTTGCAATACGCTCCTGGACATCTGGATTGTCATCAATCAAACTGTCATATTCCATATTATGCAGTTCCTCCTTTACCCGCTGCTTGTCTTGTTCAGATACAGTAGTTGACCGTTCCATAATACGCGCAAACCGCGTCAGATGCTGTGCCAGCTCAAGGCGGCTGTATCGCTGCCCCATTTCGTGAATGGCCTGTATCAATAAAGCAGCGTTAGCGCCCTTCATTGCTGGCAGGAACGTGTACATGTGTATTATACCCTTTTGGATATGTTCTCTGGGAGAATTATATACACAGGACCATAGCTGTAGGGGCCGATTATGCACATGAGCAAAATAACCCACCAGTCAACTGTAGGGGCCGATTTATCGTGCCCAGCGCCGATTTATCGGCCTTCATCCTGCTCACCGCTGGTGTCGGTTTATGTTGTTAATACCCATTATCAGTCCCCTACTTCTCCGCGTCACTTAGTAGCGCTTGTATAATTTGTCCTGGGGCCAGCGTCCTGGATTGTCAAGAATATACTGGCGAATTTGCTGCAAAGCCGCCTCCGTGCGGATCACCGAATCGTAATACTTTTCTTGCCAGGCAAACCAGGGCTGGCCTTCAGATCGTCGAATATGGTAGGATGCCGCTGCCTTAAATACCCTGATGATCTCCGGCAGAGCAACTTTTGGGCCGGATTGTGCCGGATTCACCTCCGTCAATTCAAGGATAGCGTGCAAATGATTAGGCATAAAGACGTATTCATGCAGCCTGACATGAGCAAAGCGCCTGGGCAGCGTGAACCAGACGGATTCTGCAATTTGCCCAGGGCGCTTCAAATGCACCTGGCCATCCGCAATCCTACCAAAGACAAGGCGATGCTGCTGGGTACAGATGGTGACGAAATAGAAGCCTGGTTGGCTATAGTCATAGCCCGCTAAGCGGTGAGACATGATAGCTCCCCCTTTGTATGAAGATGGGTAGATGATAGCAGAGGTTGGTAGGAGTTTCAAGCGGCCGATAATGAACGTTAAAAAAATCATCGGAGTACACGTGTGTCATACGAGGGCACGATAAATCGGCCCCTACAGCCTTTCCGTTTGCTTGATTGCGCGCGCTATTCCTTCATACGCCCATCCACACAGAACAGATTGACCATACCTCTTAAGAAGGTGTATCATATTGAAGCTATGAAATATCCATCATTCTGGGACACACTACAACAACCGATCATTGGGCTGGCGCCTATGGATGGCGTCACTGACGCCCCAAACCGCACCATGCATGGCCTCTACGGGCGTCCTGATGTGGTCTTAACGGAGTTTACCAATGTCGAGGGACTCTGGCGGGGCAGCGATCGCATTTTTCGCGATTTCCTCTACACCCCTGCCGAGCGACCCGTCGTGGCGCAGATCTTCGGCTGCCGTCCAGAATACTTCTACAAAGCGGCACACGTTGTCTGCGAGCTTGGCTTTGATGGCCTCGATATCAATATGGGGTGCCCTGCGAAAACTGTTGCCAACAAAGGCGGCGGGGCTGCCCTCATTCGCATGCCGGAAACAGCCAAAGCCATCATTCGCGCTGCCCAGCAGGGTGTACGCGACTGGGCCAACGGCCAGACACTGGAAGACCTGGAGATGGACCCGGAACGCATCGGGCACATTCGCCAGATGAACGAAGACCGCGTGCGCATCTGGGGTGACAACCCGCACATCGAGCGTCGCCTTATTCCCGTCTCGGTCAAAACGCGCCTGGGATATGATTCCATTGTGATCACGGACTGGGTGCAGGAGCTATTAGAGCTGGAGCCGCATGTGATCACCATTCATGGTCGCACCCTGGTGCAACACTATAAGGGCGAGGCCAACTGGGATGCCATTGCGGCCGCTGCCGAAATCGTGCGTAAGACCAATACCCTGATCTTCGGCAACGGGGATATCCACACGCTCTACGAGGCTGCCCAGCGAATCCGCACCACGGGTGTCCACGGCGTCCTTATTGGTCGCGCCACCTTCGGCAATCCGTGGCTCTTCCGCGACCTTGAACAATTGAAAAGGCTCCTCAACGCAGGCATCAATCCAACCAGGGACGATTTACCGGACCCGAATCCCAGCCGCGAGGAGCGCCTGCTGATGGCCCTCGAACATGCCCGCGTCCACGCTAAGCTTAAGGGTGAAGATCATTTCGTCGAACTGCGCAAGCACATGGGCTGGTACCTCGGCCACTTCCCTGGAGCCAAGCACGTGCGCAGCGAGTTGGTACAGATCAACAGCCTTGCCGACGTTGAGCGCATCATCCACGACGCCTTGAATCGATCAGAAGATGACGACCACAACCAGGCTGACATATCCTACGATGAAATACAAGACCCCGAACTAGATGTGGCCTGTGCATTGTAAGGGCCGGTTTATCGTGCCCATGCCGATTTATCGGCCCCCTGTCCTGGCCGGTTTATCGCACCCCCTGTAATTCCTGGCTTATGCGCTCAATCCAGGGGTAATGCTCTCGTAAATGCCCAACCAGGCGCCGTATCACCTTCGCGGCCGTCCACTCCTCGCCCTCGTGCGAAAATACCCGCTCGCGCTGCTCCGGCACCAGTCCGCGCAGCGCCAGTTCCGAATCCATCGCAACGTCGAACAAGGCCCTGGACACGTCATTGGGCAAATCCGCCCTGGTTTTCACCTGCGCATTGTCCGACAAACGCGAAATATACCATAGCTCCGCTTCTATGATGTGCCACATATGCTCGCTCATCGACCAGCCGCCGGGGCGAGGCGAGCGCTCGCGCAACTCGTGAGGAACACTCTCATATAGCTCAATCAGGTCGGTGCGTGCCACTGCCGCAACATTCAGAGCATTATCGATCTCCTCATCAGTAGGAGCAGCGAGATCGGCTTCAAATAGCGGCCCTTTCTGCTCGCTCCCTATCGCTATGCGCTCCCTCACAACCACTTCAATACCCCTATCAACCTGATCGAGCAAACCATTCGACTTCAACCACCTCAAATGGGCTGTAATGGCTGCCGGAGCGGCTGCTATTGCTTCCTCACAGGTTGGTGCAGCGGAAAGACATCCCGGTAATTCACGAAAATAGGCCATACATTCGCCCGGCCACTCTTCAACTAGCGCCTGGTACTGCATCTATTCCCTCCAATTCTTTGCGTATTCAACCAGGTTTTTTTCTTCAGGTGTTAATGCCATCTCCATAGGGTTAATTTTAGCATATCTGAGCTTTCTATTTAGCTAAAAGTACCTGGGTTTGCGTAAACATGCCAGGACGATAGCAGCATCGTCCCTACCATCGTATCCCTCATCATTGAGGGTAGGGGCAGGGCTTGCCCCTGCCCTCCCTGCTCTGAAATCCTACCGTCTCGATAGAAAGAAATATTTGCGTCTTCAGTATAATGGATATATGGATGGATTTCGTGTGACAAGTGGATGAGGAGGATCATCAATGAAGGAACAGCATAACCCACCGGCAGTAACCAGAACAGGGCAATTCCCCTCACAACAATTCCCAGCGCAATACATACCGGCACAGGCCTGGTATATACCACAGCCCCCGCCTGTTCGCACCCCGGAGCAGGGGCAGCAAGATTCACCTTCACAACAGCCTTCTGGCCCGGTTGCCGCTCAGCCATACCCGCCAGGATCATCCTGCCAGCAAGTGTTGCTGGTGCCACAGCCGATAATGCTGCCGCACACCCCCCGGCCTCAGCTAGTGGCAGGCAGGCAAATTTATCTCTCTCCTTCCCAGGGAGCAGAGATGCCGCCCGGATCAGCAAATATACTTCCCTATAACATACCAGCTACACCGAAGTATTCTATCCCCAGCTATTACCAATCCAGGTTCAATTCCCAGGACCCAGCCGTAGGAGAAATGCTCGTCGGCTGCGGGATGTTGCTGATGCTGGCGATAGCTGTCCTGGCCATTCTCTATTTCGTTCTCATCTAAACGGGTCTCTGCCCCTGGGTGATTGACAAGGGTGGGCCGATGATGAAATTTACCGATCAAGATCGGCAAAACCAATGCGTGGCATGTCATGTTGAGCGAAGCGAAACATCCGCTGCCGATCGACAGATATCCGCAGGCTTCGCTCAGGATGACATTACCGACTTTGGTCTTTAAACTTCATCATTGGCGGTGGCCGTGATACATCGGGAACCTACAGTTCACTCGGAAGGATAAAGGCGTATTTGCACTTTCCGGCTTTCCCCTGATAAAATAAGAACACGTTGAGAAGCAACAAGCACCTTATTGACTTATATGGAGCAGGAGCCGGGTCGATAACGAAATACCAATGAGCGAGTATGTCAAGGGGCTGGCCAGCGTCGCATATGGCCGGCTGGCCGTTTTGTGGATCTACCTGAGCGTTGGCTGCCGTTTCTGGCGCTGGCGTCTACGGCTCTGGCTCCAGCAAGTTCATGGAACGGAAAGTACGCACACTGGTATGAAACAAACCCTGCTTCTTATCCGGCATGGGCAAACCACCTGGAACGCTGAACAAATCCTTCCCGGTCAACTGCCCGGCATCTTATTGACCGAAAAAGGCCGCAAGCAGGTAGAAGACCTTGCCGAGGCTTTAACTCCTATACCCATTAGCGCGGTCATTAGCAGTCCGCTCGAACGAGCACGCGATACTGCGGAGATCATCGCGCGGCCTCGCGGCCTTCCTGTTCAACTTGATCCAGACCTGATGGATACGGATATCGGGCGCTGGGCCGGGCAGAAATATCAGGAACTCTCCAAACATGATGCTGAGTGGAAAGCCTATGTTCTCAATCCTTCTGTAGCCCCGGAAGGCGTCGAGACCTTTCCCCAGGTGCAGCAAAGAGCGCTGGCGGCTGTTGAGCGCTGGCGACACCAGGAATCTATAGGCGCTTACCCTGCCTTCGTCGCCCACGCTGATGTCGTCAAGCTCCTGGTTGCTCATTACACAGGATTAGATGCGGCGCGAGCAGGTTCGTTGTTCATCGACAACGCCTCTGTCAGCCTGGTTGAAATCGATAAAGAGAATATCCACCCTGCGCGAGTCATTGCTGTTGGCTGGAGTCCTCATCCCGGATGGCTTAAACCACCCGTCACCGAGCCGCAAAAGGAAGAAGTTTCCATCCATCAGAATGGGGAACAAAAAACTTAATGATCGAAGGGAACCTGCTATGTTTGATCCGCGTGACCCCTACGAACGCTATTACTGGCATTATGAATCGAGGCGGCCTCTTTCCATACCTCAGATTATCGCCCTGGGTAGCGTTGACGCGCAAACAGCCGCGCTTACCTGGTTACTGCTCGAGCACAAAGCTTCACTGACTGTAGCGGGGCCAACCGACCCACAGCCTGGCATCGGCAAAACCACAACTCTGAACGCCCTGCTCCAGTTCTTGCCCGAAGGAACAGCCCTGGCCTATATGTCCGGCATGTACGAAAATTTTGCCTTCACTCGCCTGCCTGATATCGATCCCGATAACACCTATGCCCTCTGTAACGAGGTCAGCGATCATCTCCCCATCTATATGTGGGGGCGGGTTGCCCGCCGCTACCTGACACTCCCGGCCCAGGGCTATCACATCGCGACCAGTGTCCATGCTGACACTATTGATGATGTCATCAATCTCTATCACCATGACCTGCACCTGCGAGCAGAGGATGTTCGTCGCCTGGGATTAGTCATCAATATTGGACTGGCCGGCTACGTCTATCCTTTCCGCCGGCGCTGGCTCACCGTGCACTTCTTGCAGCCAACGGTCGATCCCGCGCATCCAGACGATATCGTACCCATCCCGTTATCGCTCTGGAACGACGTTGATGATAGCTTCGTCTTTGCCGATCAATCCATTCTTGACGAGCTGGCAAACTGGATCGGCATCTCGCCGCAGGAGTTCAGCGATACTCTTCAACGACGTACCGGCTGCTTGCAGGAGTTATCGCAGGATCGCGGCGTCAGTGTTGACATGATGTATGACGCCATTGAGCAGTTCCGTAAACGTGAAAGAAAGAAAAAACGCTCGTGAGTACCAGGTAACAAAGAAAGGAGGAACCATATGCTCACACGCGAACAAGAAGCCAGCCAGGGACGCTGGCCACGTATATGCAATGAACGGTAATAACAATTGAATGATAGAGAAGGAGCAAACTCGCCATGAGTTTTTCTGTAGCCATGCTCAGCGTCCATACCTCTCCGCTCGATACGCCGGGAGCCACAAAGGACGCGGGCGGCATGAACGTCTATATGCGCGAACTGGCGCGAGAGCTAGGGCAGCGCGGAATCGTAGTCGATATCTTTACTCGTTGGACAACTAAACAAACGCCTCGCATCGTCCGGCTCAGCCGCAATGTGCGTGTCATCCATATAAAAGCTGGCCCCATTGCCCCCGTTCACAAAAACGACCTCTACCAGCACCTGCCTGTCTTCGCACAGCGTATTGATCAGTTCAGGCAGGCGGAAGGAACGCGCTACGATATCCTGCACAGCCATTACTGGCTCTCAGGCGTTGCTGCCACACAACTCGCCCATCGCTGGGCTATTCCTCATGTAATCATGTTCCACACGCTTGGGCGGCTCAAGCAAATGGCCCACCCCGGTGAACCAGAACCCCCATTACGCCTGGAGATGGAGCAGCAGCTCATCAAGCATGCGGACTGTATCATTGCCCCAACCGCCGATGAGCGCACGCAACTCATCCGCTACTGTGGCGCCACAGCAGGCCAGGTGCGCGTTATCCCCTGCGGCGTCGACCTCAACCTCTTTGTCGCACATGACAAGCAGCAAGCGCGAAAAAAACTAGGGCTGGCCCCTGATGAACCGGTGTTAGCCTTCGTTGGCAGGCTTGACCCGTTCAAGGGACCAGATCTCTTCCTGCGCGCGGCAGCAATGATGGAAGAAGAGGCCCAGCTTGTGGTCGTTGGCGGCCATCTCCAGGAAGACCCCGACCTCCAGCAGCTCCGGCAACTCGCGCTTGACCTCGATATCAGCCAGCGCGTGCATTTTCTTGGCGCCAGGCCCCAGCACGAACTGCCAATGATCTACAGCGCCGCCGGTGTAACTGTCATCCCCTCGTATCATGAAAGCTTCGGGCTGGTCGCAATTGAATCGCTCGCCTGCGGCACACCAGTGGTAGCTACCCGCGCCGGGGGGCTGACCACTGCCATCCGGCATGGAGAAACCGGCTACTTAGTGTCGCGCTGCCCTGGTTTTTTCGCCGAACGATTGGACTTTCTCCTGCGCCATCCCGGACTGCTTGCGCAAATGTCCCTGGCAGCGCGTCCCTCCGTCCTTCAATTTAGTTGGAAAAACGTGGCCAACCAAATGACCAGGGTATACGATGAGCTGGCCGAGGAGATGGCATGCATGGCGGCCTGCAGGTAGCCTCATTTCGTCTCTGCCGTACCCTTCTCAATTGGAAGCCCTTGCTTGCTCCATTCATTGAAGCCGCCGGCCATACTCACCACATCGGTGTAGCCCATTGACTGCAGCGTCTGGGCCGCCAGGAGCGAGCGCCCACCCGAGGCACATGCTACAATGATGTGAGCATCCCGCTTCGTCGTGAGTTCTGGTTTGGCATAGGGTGTCGTCGGGTCGGCATACCATTCCAGCATACCGCGAGGGGCCAGCACTGCCCCTGGGATATGCCCTTTCTCCCACTCGGCTGGCTCCCTGACATCAAGCACGAGAGTAGCTTGTCCCTGCTCCAGCTCCTCCCTTGCCTGTGTGACAGTGATTTCCGGGATGGTTTTACGTGCTTCGGCCACAATCTGACTTGCGCCCTTCACTTGTTCGCTGTTCTGTGTTGACATAGTTCTTTTCCTTTCTTCTTGGTATGATCACTAACGATAGTTTATTGGAGAACGCTCGAGATGGTTTTTTTCTCGGCGATCTCGCTTTCCCATTGCTTTCGTCTTACCTAAGTATAACGGGCGCATAGATCCTTCCCCTTCACTTCGTTCAGGGCTACGGCTCACTCGCTCAGGATAACATAGATGTTATCCCTGCAAGCTCGACTCGAGCTGGAGGATATCGCTGAAGTTGGGCGCGCCCCAGCCGGTCACGTAATCCCAGCCGGGTGTGGCATTGTAGAACAGGTTGTTCCCGGCAGTGATATCCGTGTACGGGTGGAAGTTTCCGGGGTGATTCGCCCAGGTGTAGAACTCCGGCACGCCTCCTATGAGCTTCTTGCCCGCCTGTTGCAGCCCCTGGTCAACCAGCAAGGCACCGGCAGCCCAGATCGGCGCGGCTGCACTGGTGCCCCCGGAAGCGACCCAGGCCGATTTGTAGTAGATGGCAATATTGGGATAGGCAGCCGCAGCTACATCGGGCACCTGGCGGTCGCCATTGGGTGCCTTTACAGCCTGTGCTCCTATCCCGGGCTGAATCGTCACAGGAGGAAAGGCACTATTGCCATCATACTGCGTGGTTGTACCTGTTCCAACCTGCCAGCTCGGCTTCTTGAAATCCGCGTTCTGGCTTACACCGCCACCGCTGCCCCATTCATTGTGGCACGCCAGCAATCCATCATTCTCTCCCCATGCCGTTTCGCTCGTGCGCACGCCGCTACTGGTGGTCTCGAGATGCGTTCCTCCAACAGCTATGGCATAGAGAGCGCTGCCCGGAAACGAGACAACCGCCACACCCTGCATGCGCTCGCCAAAGGCTCCGCAGTCGCCGCTGCTGATGAAAACCGAAATTCCCTCGGCTGCCAGTATCTCCAGGCTCCTGTTAATAGCCGCCATCTCGCTCTGGCTAAATGAGTCCTCATACGTGCCATAGCTTACGCTTAAGACCTGCACTTTGTGATCGGAAGCAACGCGGTTGAAGACATCCAGTAAGGCCTGGGCGAAAGAGGTGTTCGAGGTATCGGCCTGGTAATCGAAGATCTGGGCTTTTGGAGCAAGCCCGGCAATCAGCTCGAGATCCATCACTGCCTCGCCTTCACCCGAACCTGAAGCAAGATTACCATCGACATTGATATTCTGAATATTGGGGGCCGGAATACCAACGCACGCAGCGTAGTTGGCTACGTCCTGCGGACTATATGGATCGCCGAACTCGGCGACCGCAATCGTCATCCCCTGTCCCTGCAATCCCTGCTGGTACAACTGGCTGATCTGGTAGGCGGCAGCAAGCTGATTGCGCGTCAGCGTTTGATTCGCCCCGTAATTGCTGCAATCACCGGCCAGCGCTGCGCTGTTCCCACGCGCTACCATGCCCGGCAGCGAGCCAAACGGTGGCTTGAATACCGGTAGAGCAAAGTTATCCAGGCCAACCACCGAGGAAACAAGCGAGGCGATTGGATTGGGCAGCGTTGGCTCTCCTTGTGGCAAGAAGAAGGTATGACCGCTTACCGTAAAGCTCTTTAATGTAACATTGAGCGTATGCTCGATGGTGGCAACCGTGGCATGGACTTTGATCGAGGAGTGCAGCGCATCGGTCGCGTCAATCGTATAGCCGTTCTGTGTTAGCCAGCTTATCACCTGTTGCTGCTGGCTATCAGAAACGGCATAGCGCTGCGCAATCTGGTCAGGCGTCAGAAACTGGTGAAACGTCGATGAGCCAGGAGTGTACATCTGTAGAACATCCTGCGCCATTGCTCCATCATTGTAGGCGAGATTAAATGTCAATGGCTTGACTTCATTCTGTGGCAGCGGTGTGCCAGCAGGAAGCTTGCCCGTGCCCTTGGGCTGGCCGGCTACCGGGTGCGACGACGGATTGCCAGAAGTAGTTGTCGCCCCGGCTGTTGCATTTTTCGAGCCGTTGCTTTTCGATGGCCCGGTCGATGATGCGCATGCGCTCACCACCAGGCCGATCAGCAATACACTCAGCACGAACTGCAGAGAAATCCAGGGCGCTTTTTTGCCTTGCTTTTTCACTCAACCCTCCTTATTTATGAGACTAACAAACTGCAATCAAGGACTTCTACCTCAACCATAGATTATCTCTAGTATACCAGGATACACCACCTCTAGTATAGGGGGAAGCAAGGCAAAAAACTGTGAAAAATGCCATTTTTCCAATCACAAAAGCATCACAAAATGTAAAGCAGAGCTATAAGCAAAAAAATATGCAAAATTCACCCCTTTTTGGGATGGACAATCGCAATTTCCTATGGTATAATCATCTCCAACAACAGGAGATTTCCAAAAGATAGTTCGTCCAGGCCGAGCACTCTACCTTATGATTGCTCAGGCGTTACATCTGGCTCCTGCTTAGGGCAGGCCAGATGAGGATTGATATATATCGACATGGTTTCAGTCTCATTGGCGTCACCAGTTGCATCGCTGGCAGGCGTTGCGGCTGTTGACAGTGAAATAACATCAACTTAGCACACCAGGGATAGTGCGGTTTGCCCTGGTGTCTTTTATTTTTGACCAGATTCATCATTATGCGCGCACTGGATGCCGGGCTTATCACTTCATCTTCAAGTTATGAGCCAGAACGCAGGTTCGCTGGAGGCGAACAGGTCACTTCACACGAAAGGAGGGAAAGCACAGCCGGATAACCTTTTCTTGAGAGCGTTGCTAATTTTTGCAGTTCACGAGAACAAAAACCAAGACCAGTCGCGCGATTACGTAACGAACATACCGCTTCCTTATGAAGTATAAGCGGAGCGTATTCAGTAACGAGCAAGTGGACACGGAGTGGTTGCTACATATTAAGGAGAGTACCGAGCATGAACTCAAGCATGATCAACAAGATCGCAAAAGCCAAGCGTTATGCGGAAGAACCGGAACGAATTCAGTTTACGCGCTTTGAAGCCACGTTCCGGGGAGAGAACGACACCCACATCACCAAATATGACAATGGTGAGTGGTCATGTACCTGTCGTTTCTTTCAGGACTGGGGGGATTGCAGCCACACTATGGCCATGCAACGTGTATTGGGCGTCACTATTCCGGCAGCTCACCGGCATGGTATTCCAGCAGGAATAGGTACCAGCCCTCTGGTACACTAACCCGGCCTTCCCATATATGGCTTTGAGGACTCTACCGCGTCTTCTATATAAGCCACCCGAAGCGATATAAAGAAGCCCTGAGCAGCGCACTCAAGGCTTCCTTTTTTATAGCTTTTAGTACCCGATGCCGGGCACAAAATGCAAGATAATGATCACAGAAAACATGATGAGCGCCAGGATCGCGATGATCACGAGGTCTCGTCGCACATAGGCATAATGTTCAGGAGATATCACAGAGGGAGCCGTTCTGGGCTGGTTCCTCTGTCCGGCCTGACGACGCTCGGCTAGCCGGCTTGCAGCGCTTCCTTTCGGCGCACTGCTCACCTCTTCCTCTTTCACCGCCTCGCTTACTGCGCTCTTCACGCTTTCAGCTTTTGCAGCAACGCTGGTTGCTCTGGCGCTGCCGCTCCTCCGGCGCTCGCCTCTTCGTCTTCTCTCAGTAGGGCTGCTGGCGCTATTACTCGTGCTTTCGGTTTCCTGTGTTACAGGCGCTTCCTCCACAGTTGCCTCAGCAGCTTCACTCGTGGATATGCTATCAACTGTTTCTTCAATGTCTATTTCGTTTTCCCGCTCCTCATGAACCTCTCTGGCTTTCGTGGGAGCTTGCGCCTGAGAAACTGGACGTACCAGTTGAATATTTTTTTGCGACTTAGGTTTATTTCGCTGCGCTCCACTGCGTGCAGCCGAGCTCTTCTTTGGCATCATTCCCTCACTTCTTGCCCGGTAGATTTATAACCTTCTTCGCCTGCTCATTCTCACCCATTCCAGCAAAGCCGGGCGTAATATCACATCGAGGGTATTATACATGAATGTGTCCATTCCGTCGAGAGCCAATTTTAACAGATTCAGGCTACTATCCTTGACGAATATCTGTTCTTCACATACACTTCCCATAAGAGTACCGGGAGAGCGGAGCGTTTTTGATGGCAAGCCCTACAGAGCAACAGCAGAGCGAGAGCACAAAACAAGATTGTTTTTTATGTACCCTCGATCGCCATCCCTGCGCTACGCAACAACTCAGAGGCCGCATCGTCGCCGCCTACGAGCGGCCCATCAATGGCGAATTGCTTCCTTTCGTCACCATTGATCTCGGAGGCTCGCTCGCTTCCATTGGCCTCACGCGCTACTATCGCAGCCTGATCAAAGAGCTAATCGCCATCGATGCAAGAAGGCATCATCTCAGTCTCCATGTCTACCATCTCCCTGCGCCACCTTCAGCCGGTGAGCATACCAACCGGCCACTTCTGCGTTATGAGGCCAATCCATATACCCTCGCCGTCGTAGAGCCTGATGTCCTCCTCAACATCACCGATCTTAGCTACGCCGAGTACTGCTCTCGCCAGTACCTGCTCCAGCGCCTTATTTCCTCACCACCCTCGGCAGCCTCGATACGCGGCAATCTCGTCCATTACTGCTTTAAAGAGTTGCTTAAAGAACATGATCGCGGCAAGCTCATGAATGCCCAGGCAGCGCAGGGACAAGAAACACCGCTTGCTATCCTGCAGCGCCACTTTGAGCAGGCGCTTGAACAGAATCGCATCGATCTCGAACTTGCCAGCGTTTCAGTTGAAGCAATACGGGCCGATGTCGCTCCCCACCTCGAGAGCATCGCTACCTGGTTCCAGAACCAGAGCGCGACCCTGTGGGATATGCCTGCTGTATATGAAGAGCAGGATCAGGATGGAGCAACACATCAATCACCTGGCGGGAACCAGGTGCGCGCCGAGACATTTCTCCTCGCTCCAGAAATTGGGCTGAGGGGACGCCTCGACCTGTTCTGGCAGCAAAGTGGTCGCCAGCGTTTCCTCGAATTGAAGACGGGTGGCGGTTCGGAACTGCCAAAATCCAGGCACCGTAACCAGGTACTCGGCTATCATGCGCAATTAACCGTGCGCCGTGACCCCAGAATGAAAAAGGCTCTGGCAACGCTGCTCTATAGTGGTACCCCGGCAGAAGCTCAGGCCTATGGCGTTCCCTTTGATGTGAGGAATCTGCAGCGCGTCAACGAAATGCGCAACCTGCTCGTTCTCAGCCACGTGACAGGCATACCACCTGCGCCACCAGGGCCATCACGCTGCGCAAAATGCGCCATGCTCAACCAATGCCTGCAAGTTTCAGATTTGCTTGGCTGGCAACCACCGGAGCCTGCTGAAGGCGTCGAAGAGCAGTATACGGCGCCCGTGCTCACAGCAGAAGATCGCGCCTTCTTTGCGAAGTTTTATCACCTCTTGCAGCTTGAGGGACGCGAAAGCGAACGGCAGATGGCCCTGCTCTGGCAAGAAGATGCAGAGGCGCGCCTGAGCCGGGGAGCAGCCATTAAGGATTTGACGCTGCTGAAACAGGAAGCCAATGGAAAAGGCGAATGGCTCCTCACCTTCGCCTGCGATAATCAATCAGAGTTGCGCGAGGGCGACGAAATCCTGATTAGCGATGGCGATCCGGTGACAGGTAGCGTGGTGACAGGCACAATCACGGAGATCGGCGCAGCCCAGGTCACCGTCTGGGTACCCGAGTTGATCGCCAACCCCCGGCTGATCGATAAGTATGAAACCAACCAGGTACATACCCGCACCCTGCAAAACCTCTATCGCTGGCTGCACGTCGATCCACACTTGCGCGACCTGGTATCAGGCAAACTCCGGCCTCGATTTACAACAGCTACAGTGCCACACCGAGCAGATTTCAACGATGAGCAGAATCTCGCTGTCGTGCGCGCCCTACAAATGCAGGATTACCTGCTTATCCAGGGACCTCCGGGCACCGGGAAAACGAGTGTCATTGCTGAGATCGTCAAACGGCTATGCCGGCAGGGACAACGCGTCCTGCTCGCCGCCTTCACCAACCAGGCCGTTGACAACATGCTCAAACGCCTTGACATGGAGGACTTTCACGATTACATTCGCCTGGGGCACGAGCGCAACGTCCACGATGACATACAAAAGCATCTCCTCAAGCACTTTGTAGGGGCGCAATTTAATGAGGGGCGCGAGCAATCGGGCCACAATGGGCGCAAGGAATTGGATACCAGCGAGCAGGAGTGCAAGGAATTGGATCCCGATGAGGGTAGGCGCATCGTCAATCAGGGGCGCGATAAATCGGGGTCCCTCGATAAATCGGGGACCTACAGAGATATAGGGGAGATTCTAAGGAGCACGCCCGTTATTGCTTCAACCACTGCGACATGGTCGTCCAACACCTATGATCTGCAGATCACAAACAATGGAGAAACGAACCATCATGATCTGCCCTTGCAGTTCGATGTGGCTATCATCGACGAAGCCAGCCAGTTGACCATCCCTGCCATCCTGGGTGCCTTGCGCTTTGCGCAGCGTTTTATCCTCGTCGGTGATGAGAAGCAGCTTCCCCCGCTGGTGCTGAGCAAAGAAGCCGCCGAGCAGGGCCTATCGGACTCCCTCTTCAGCTATCTGAAGCGTATGGATGATGGCTATAGGAAACATCATCCCCAAGAGGCTCCTGCCTGCGTCTCCCTCACAACGCAGTACCGGATGAATAAATGGATCAGTAACTTCGCCTCGAAAGTCTTTTATGAAGGGAAGTTAGAAGCTGCGCCCAGCATTGCCAGGCGCGTGCTGGAATGGTCACCGGCTGGCCGGAGGCCGGGAATAGGCGCGATCAATAGGAGTTCCACGATCAATCGGGGTTCCACGATAAATCGGGAACCTACAAGGCCTTTAGAGAACCCTGCCATCATTCAGGCGCTGCAGCCGGCATATCCGCTGGTATTCCTGGATGTGACTCCCGCAATAAGCCAGCGCATGGCCAAATCCAGTGATGCCGAGGCACGAGCAGTGCGTGACATTGTAAGGGGCCTGCTCATTTGCGGCATCGAGCAGAAGGATATCGGCATTATCGCGCCGTACCGGGCACAGGTTGCCAATATTCGCCGCCATCTCTTGAGCGATGATCTTGAAAGCGGCTGGCAAGGCCTTTCTCCCGATACGCCCATGAGCATCGATACGGTTGATCGCTTCCAGGGCGGTGAGCGCATGGTTATCATCATCTCCTTTGCCACCTCCCAGGCTCCCGAAGCCCAGAGTCAGTTGCGGGAGTTCCTCACCAATCCCAATCGCCTTAACGTTGCCCTGACTCGCGCTCAGCGCAAGCTCATCCTGGTTGGCTGCGCTGCTGCCCTGCGCGAGTTGCCTTATTTTGGGCGCCTGCTGGCCTACTGCGAGAGTATGAAAACGGTTTTTGCGTATTATATAGGGTAGGGTTTTTCTGGCGGGCGCAATGAATCGGGTCCATACGGAGGTGCAGGCTATATGAACAAGGGCGATGAGCAGCTTGCAGTTCGTTCTTCCATGCGTAGACGGCGTTTCTGGCTCTGGATAATCCTGCCTATCCTTGTAGTTATCCTTGTTATAGGGGCAGTGATAGCTTTTTTTGCATTTCCTACCTTTCATATTGCAAACCCGGCAGCATCTACTTCGTCCTCATCTACAGCGGCGGGATGGAGGGTGATTCCCGGCCCAAACCCTGGCGGCTCTCAAAATGGGCTGAACGCCGTTGCTGCTATCTCAGCAAACGATATCTGGGCCGTGGGGACGTTCTCCAGGAGCAACAATAGCAACGGCAGCCAGGCGTTGATCGCCCACTGGAATGGCAAACAATGGAGCAGCGTCCCCAGCCCGAACTCTCAGTTGGCTTTGAACATTCTGAACGGGGTAGCTGCTGTCTCACCTGATAGCGTATGGGCCGTGGGATACGATACGGACAGCAGTCCCAGCCCTGGGACATTCCCCGCCGGTACTCATACCTTGATCGAGCACTGGAACGGGAGCCAATGGAGTATTGTTCCCAGCCCAGATCCTGGATTAACCCTGGACATCTTGAACGGGGTAACGGCAGTCTCGTCCAATGATGTCTGGGCCATAGGCTACTTCTCGAGCAGTCCTATCAATCCCAATACGCCCGCTAGTATTCATGCCTTGATCGAGCACTGGAACGGCACACAATGGAGTGTCGTCCCGAGCCCGGGCACCGGAACGATTCAGAATATGCTCAATGCCGTAGCGGCCATCTCAGCAAGCGATATCTGGGCCGCCGGAGCCTTTTGCTGTATCGACAACCAGCCGGGAGCTCAACCATTGATCGAGCACTGGAATGGCGCCAGGTGGAGTATCATTCAAAGTCCCAATCCTGGCTGGCCTCAGAGCATCCTGAACGGACTGGCCGCACTCTCAGCAGATGATATCTGGGCCGTAGGAGCCTCTTATCGCAGCAGCATGTATCCCGACCTGACGCTGGCCGAGCACTGGGATGGGACGAAATGGAGTATCATTCCTACCCCTAACAACGCTACAGCGAACAACAATGGCCTTGCAGGAGTAACGGCCATCGCGACAAGCGATGTCTGGGCAGTAGGATACTCTCCGAATACTTATCCTGTGCAGGGTCAGACGCTGATCGAGCACTGGAATGGTAAGCAGTGGAACATTGTCGGGAGTCCAAGCCCTGCACAGACGAGCAATAACTATCTTATTAGCGTGACACACATCCCACATTCCAGTACTGTCTGGTCGGTAGGGTATGAAGGCTACAACAGCGATGAGGGGTACAGCAATTATCCCTTCACGCCTGTACAGGCGCTCATCGAGGTGCGGGGGCTGTAACTAGATGCCGAGCGAGTGAGCCGTAGCCCCCAATGCCTACCCATGTCATGCTGAGCGAAGGGGAAGCATCTAATGCCGATCAACAGAGATCCTTCGCTTCGCGAAGGATGACATGGATGGGTGATTGTGTTCATCTTCACAACCGGTGCGGGGCGCGATAAATCGGGCCCCTACGGAGGTACACTAGCATGGACAATGATAATGAGCAAATTCCAGGCCGTCCTTCTACTGGTATGCGGCGTTTCTGGATTGTGCTTCCAATCCTTGCGATTATTTTGATCATAGGGGTGGTAATAGCTTTCCTGGTTGTCCCTGCTACTCGCAAAGCAAACCCAGGCGGTACACAAACGCCTGCTTCCTCGACAAGCAAGACGTGGAGCGTTGTTGCCAGCCCTGATCCCGGTAGAATGCACAATGGCTTGAACGCTGTAACTGCCCTCTCGGCAAGTGATGCCTGGGCTGTGGGAACCTTCTCGAACAGCAATGACGGCAATATTGGGAAGACATTGATCGAGCATTGGAACGGCAGCCGGTGGAACGTTGTTCCTAGCCCGAATACTACGCACACACTGAATGTCCTGAGCAGCGTGGCAGCCACTTCGCCAGATGATGTCTGGGCTGCTGGCTATGCTACAGATAGTGTCCCTACCAACCAGACACTGCTTTTTAATACTTCTACGCTGATCGAGCACTGGAACGGCTCCCAATGGAGTATCGTGCAGAGTCCAAGCCCAGGTTCAACAATGAACGTTTTGAGCGGAGTGGTGGCCATCGCGCCCAATGACGCCTGGGCCGCGGGCTACTTCTCGAATAGCCAGAACCAGCTCTATACGGCCATTCCTGCCTCAATGCTGATCGAGCACTGGAACGGTTCCCAATGGAGCGTTGTCACGGGGCCACATACCGGCTTTGTGCAGAATATCTTGAATGGAGTGGCAGCTATTTCAGCCAATGATATCTGGGCGGTAGGATACTTCTTTGCTGCAAGCACCAGCATCTGGCAGCCGCTGATCATGCACTGGAATGGGAATACATGGAGTGTTGTCCGGGGCCCAAACACCGGAATGCCGTATAGTACCCTTTCGGGAGTGACGGCAGCCTCATCAAGCGATGTCTGGGCAGTTGGATATTCCTCTGCCCAGAGTATAGCCAACATTGCACCGCAGACGCTGATCGAACACTGGAATGGCAAGCAATGGAGCATCATTCCAAGTCCGAACAACCCCAGCGCTAACGGCAATACGCTCGCAAGTGTAATAGCTGTCTCAGCTAGAGACGTCTGGGCGGTAGGTTCTTCTCCACGCACTTATCCTCTCCAGGGGTTCGTCTTGATCGAGCACTGGAATGGCAGGCAATGGAGTATTGTCCAGGGTACTAACCCTTCACGGACAAGCAACAACTATCTTTCCACTATAACGCGGGTTCCAGATTCCAACACGTTATGGGCCGTTGGATACTATGGCGCTGGCGACCCTGAAGGGACGATCATCGAGACCCACAGGTTATAAAAATGAGGACGAGGAGCGAGGAGAGCGCGAGGGCACAAGAACAAGGCGCAATGCCCCCGCACCGCAACCACACCGCCCCTGCCCCGACAAATACGATCCAGTACAATTACTGGTAATACTCGCGCTAAACGAAGGAAGCAGGAGAATAGATGACGAAGACGCTCTCAGAGAATGCCTTGGAGCAAACGACCAGCACAGGTGGCAGTAGCAATCCTGTAACCTCGATCATCTCGCTTGCCTGGTCGCGCTGGCGGCAGCACTGGTTTCTCTTCCTTGTGATCTGCTTAGGCATGATAGCCGCAGTGATCATTGTCTGTAGCGTTCCCCTGCTTACAGAGACGATGCAAACGGCGGAAGTACGCAATGTGATGCGCGCCTCTCCCGATAATGTCGATATCACGCTCAATGTTGCTACTGCCGGGCTATCGACATCAGGCATACAACAAACATACCAGTTGACCAACCCGCCCATTCAACAACATCTTGGCACGTATCTGAATAGCTCCCCGCGCCTCGATATCCAGACTCCGTTCTCCGATTTTGTTTCGCCCCAGCCTCCTGAGACCCAGGATCAGATGGAAATGTATGGCACATCTATGCGCCAGGCTGCCTCTCACGTCACGCTTGTCCAGGGGCGCCTTCCCCATGACCAGGCGGCAGGTCCAATTATCGATGCGGCCATCACGCCAGAAGCCGCTGGACTCCTTCACCTGCAAGTCGGCTCCATCATCGTCTTAAACCTGACTTTCTACACCCAACCGGCCACCAGCCTCATCACATCTGGCCACCAGGCGCAGGCCATCAACCAGCATTTCAGCTTGCGCGTGGTTGGCCTGTTCAACGTAAACCCCAGCGATCCGTACTGGCACGCCTACAATTTTCTGCCCGACCAGACAACAGGCCTGGGCGTAGCAGGAAATCTGGGCGTAAAATATTATGCCCTGGTTTCCGAACAGACCCTGCTTGCCGCTCTCGACCAGATCGCTGCACAGCATAGCGCCAGCCAGGTCTTTTTTTCACAGCCGTCAACGCTTAGCTGGTACTACCGCCTCGACCCTTCGCACATCTCGATCACTCAACTCGACGACCTGCGTAGCCGCCTTGCTGCTACACAATCCGCTATTGCATCAGACTTCAGCGACCCATATATCGTCTATCAACCGCCGTACCTCAAAAGCGTCACCGTCCTCAGCCCGCTTTTCTCCTCAGCCAGCGTCCCCGGGCCATTGGATCAACTGCGCGGCCAGCTTACGGTGGTTCAGATACCGGTGGCCCTGCTCGCTGCTCAAATCCTCTGCCTGCTGCTCTTCTTTGTGGGAATGATGGCAGCGCTGCTGGTTGAGCGCCAGGCCGATGCTCTTGCCCTCTTGCGCAGCCGTGGAGCAAGTGGCTGGCAGATGCTTGCTGCCTTCGCTGTACAAAGCGTTGCCCTCGGCCTCATTGCCCTGGTTATAGGCGTGCCACTCGCTATCATAGCAGTGTATTTCATCGCGCAGCGCTTGCTGCCCGCCGCAACGCAGGATGCGGTGAATATTATCGCTAACGCTCCCATACAGGCGCTTCTCACCGTGCGCTGGTATGCTATTATTACCGTCGTAGTCGCTATTGCCACGCTCATCCTGTCGCTCTATCGAACCTCCCGTACACAAACCTGGGCCACCAGTAACTCCCCTGCAATGCGGCGCCCGCTCTGGCAGCGCCTCAACCTCGATATTCTCGCCATCATCGTCGCACTGGCCGGCTATGCTATCTCCGTCTACCTGTCAAATATCCAGCAATCGCTTACCCAGCAGGCACAGGCAACCGTCACATCCCCGCTCGCGCTACTGGCTCCTCTCTTCTTATTCCTGGCTATTATCCTGCTCTTCCTGCGCCTCTTTCCCCTCCTGCTGCAGCTCGCCTCCAACATCGCCATGCGGGGTCGCGGAGCCGTACCCATGCTGGCAGTGGCACAAATGGCGCGCACACCACGCCAGCCAGTACGCATGATCCTCTTACTTTCTCTTGCGACCGCTTTCGCCACCTTCACCCTGCTTTTTTCAGCCACGCAAGCGCAGCGGGCACAAGACATTGCGACCTATGTATCAGGGGCCGATTTCAGTGGCGAGATCTCTAGCCTTATCAATACGCCGTTCCTGCTTAACACAGAAATTGCGCGCTATCGCCACATCCCTGGCGTGCTTGACGCCACAGCAGGGTATATAGAAGATGACACATCCTCGATCAACGGCGGCGCTGTCTCTGTCGAGCTTATCGCTGTTGATCCGGCTACCTTCGGGCAGGCAACGATCTGGACTGCGCAAGACTCCTCGCAGCCGCTCAGCTCTATGCTCTCGCAGCTCGCCTCGCGACGAAACGCAGCCATCCAGAGCCAGGTGCTCCCTGTCTATGTGGATGCCGCTACCTGGAACGCGCTCAAGCTGCACCTGGGCGCCACCTTCTCTTTATTCCGGGCCAGCTCCCTCAGCGGCACCATGCATTATGTGGTGATCGGCGAAGTGCAGCATATCCCTGGAATCACAAGTAGCTCCGAAGGCGGTATGTTCGTTGATTACCAGAGCTTTGCCACCGTGCAGCAGCAGCTCAATCGAACGCTTATCCTGCCTAATCACGTCTGGCTGCATACACGCAGCGATCCGGCATCGCTGGCCAGTGTACGTGCCGCGCTCAACACGCAAGGCTTGCAGCTCAACAACCTGTTTGACCGCCGTTTACTCAGCGATAGCCTGCGCTATGATCCGCTTGCTCTCAATCTCATCGCCCTGCTGGCCCTCGGCTCAACAACCGCGCTCTTGCTGGCCCTTGTCGGGAACCTGCTCATTTCCTGGCTCAGCGTGCGCCGCCGCCTGACCAACTTTACCGTGCTCCGCGCTCTGGGAGCCGCGCCAAAGCAGGTTGCCAGCATCCTGACATGGGAACAGGGCATCATCTACGCCACCGCGCTCTTGCTGGGAGTCATCTTTGGCGTGCTTCTGGCAGTTACAGCCATCCCCGCGCTTGTGTTCACCAGCCTGCCGGCGGGCATCTTCAGCGTTTACGAAAGCGCCAGCGCCTTTTACGAGCTCCAGCATATCATCCCGGCATCCATCGTAGTACCTCCCTCGCTTGGGATTGCCCTGCTCGTCCTGATTGCCATCTGTATCATTGCGCTCGCCTTGATGGTGCGCATTGCTATCCGGCCCTCCATGAGCCTTGTGCTCCGGCTGGATGAGAACCAGAGCAGTGAATTTCTCACCAGGGAAGACGCCGCCTTCATCCGCTCGATGCCACAGCAAGCAACATCACAGGGTCCCACTCGCTCCCGCAGGCCGTCTTTCATCACGCTTGCCCGCTGGCAACTTCGCCAGGCCTGGTTCCTGCTCCTGGTAGAGGGTATCGGCATTATCGCAGCCGTCACCATCGTGTGCGCCGTGCCTCTCTTCTCGACGGTGGCGACGACGGCCAGCCTGCATCAAGCCCTCAACGCTACTCCCGATAGCTCCACCATCACTGTCGATACGACGACGCAGGGCCTCTCATCAAAGATTTTTAGCAGCGTCCAGCAAACACTCAACCCCCTCGTCCAGCAGTATATTGGGGCCTATCTCAGTCAACCTACGCCGTTCTTGCTGCGATCGGCCGGCTTCACACAGGTCTCGCCTACCCCCGCTAAGGGAGCAGGCCAGAGCAACATCCAGCTTACCGGCGCACTGATAGATCAGGCCGCCCCATATCTCACCCTGTTGCAGGGTAGGCTCCCGCAGGCCGCAGGCTCTCACGGCCAGGTCGAAGTCCTCCTCACTCCGCAAGCTGCTCAAAGCCTGCATCTCAGCGTTGGCTCCGTGATCAAACTGCAAGGCGACTTTTTCACGAATCCGGCCTATATGTTCGGTGGGACGACTCCCAGCGGGACGCTAACGCTGCATGTCGTTGGGCTTTTCACCGTCAAAGCAGCTTCGGGTTCTTTCTGGCACGGGCAAAATTTTCTCCCGGTTCAGGGGAGCCAGGGACTATCGTACACATTTCTTGTTCCAGCCGGAGCTTTTCTCGCCGCTCTCGATCACATTGCGGCGCAGGCGCATGCCGATACCGTGTTCTCACCCCAAACATTTGAGTTGACCTGGTATTACCACCTGGATACCCGGCGTATCAGCGTTGACCAGGTAGACAATCTCACGAATGCGCTCGCACAGTTGCAGGCCAGCTTTGGGAACAAATATGGAAACATCCAGAACGATACCGCAACCGGCCCGACCTATCCTTACCTGGTACAGGTCAATCTCTTTAACCCTGTGCCCGGTTCCTACGACATCCTGAACATCCTGTATGGCTATTTCAATCGCTCTGCCATCGTCTCCATCCCCATTGCCATTCTCACCTTGCAGGCCTTCGCCCTCATCCTCTTCTTCGTGAGCCTCGTCATCAACCTCCTGGTTGAACGGCAGGCAGAAGCCGTTGCTATCCAACGCAGTCGTGGAGCAAGCAGCGGCCAGATTTTTGGGGCCTTGCTCACCCAGAGCGTCGCCCTGGCCATTATCGCCCTCGTGGCAGGCCCGATCCTGGCCATCATTGCTGTTACATTCATCGCCCAGCATATCATGGGTTCAGCAGCGCAGGATGCCGTGGCTCTGGTGGCCAGCCAGCCTCTACAGGCAGTAGGGACGGTCATCGGCTATGCCCTGGCCATAGTCCTCGTGATGATCATCGCCATGGCTCTCTTGCTCTGGCGCGCATCCCACACAAACGAGCTGGCAATTCGTCGTGAAGCAGCGCGCACAACTCAGCGCCCGCTCTGGCAGCGCCTCAACCTGGACCTTGTGGCCGCCATTATCGCGCTCCTCGGCTACGGCATCTCCCTCTACCTGGCCAGCATCAGCAACCTGTTTGACCCGCGCACCCAGGTGCTGGTCGCTGCGCCGCTTACACTCATTGCCCCGCTCTTCCTTTTAATCACCATCTTGATCCTCTTCCTGCGCTTCTTTACCTTCCTCTTACAGGTGGGCGCGCGGTTCGCAGTTCGGGGCAAGGGAGCGACTTCTATGCTGGCTCTTGCCCAGATGGCTCGCGCCCCACGCCAATCCCTGCGCATGACCATGCTGCTGGCGCTGGCCACCGCCTTTGCTATCTTCACCCTGGTCTTCGCCGCTTCACAAGGACAGCATATTAGTGATGTCGCCGCCTATGAATCGGGGGCCGATTTCAGCGGCGATATTCCTATCACTACACAGCGCCTGACCGTACAGCATGAAACCACGCTCTACCAGCACATTCCAGGTGTCACTTCTACGACAGTTGGCTATACCGGAGAGGGTAGCGCACAGGGTATTCCTCTACAGATCAGGGCAGTGGATGCCAGTACCTTTGCTCATACCGGCATCTGGACATCCCAGGATTCGTCCCAATCGCTTGCCTTCCTCATGAGAGAACTAAACATCGACCGGCAAGGTGCCACCGCCAACGACCAGGTTCCTGCCATCATTGATGCGGCTACCGCTCAGGCGCTCAATGTCCAGCCGGGCGATAATCTCCAGGTCGATGTAGATAATCTACCGTACAGCACCTTGAACTGCATTGTCATTGATGTGGTGCAGCACATCCCGACAGTCAACGATAGCACACAGGGAGACATTGCTAGCTCTGCTTCGCAGGGTGGGCTTGTGGTCGATTACGCGACGTATGCGGCGGTCTACAAGCAAGATATCCTCACCAATGGGACTGCCGGGACAGATACCTATCTTCCCATCAACCACATCTGGTTGCGCACCCAAAGCGATCCGGCATCGCTGGCCCATGTGCGTGCTGCTCTCGCCACGCCAGGCCTGCAACTCTCAAACCTGTACGACCGGCGCTTGCTGGCCGATACGATGAGCCACGACCCGCTCTACCTCAGCCTGATCATCATCCTGGTTACCGGGGCTGTCACTGCTCTACTGCTGATCCTGGTGGGCAACTTACTGGCCTCCTGGCTCAGCGTGCGCGTGCGGCTCACCAACTTCGCGGTGCTGCGCGCTCTGGGGGCTTCCCCGCTGCAGGTAACACGTGTCCTGCTGTGGGAGCAGGTGCTGATCTACAGCACAGCGCTGCTGCTAGGTATCATCTTTGGGGCTGTGCTCTCGGCGACGGCTGTGCCCACCCTGGCCTTTACCAGCATTCCGGCCACCGGCGTCCTCAGCAGCCTCAGTAGCGAGCAGCTTTATGCCATCCAGCATATTATCCCGGCGCAGATCGTGGTGCCCCTCTCGTTGGGGCTGGCCTTCGCCGGGCTGGTGGCCATCTGTGGCATTGCTCTAGCCATCATGGCAGGCGTGGTCTTGCGGCCCTCCATGAGCCAGACCTTGCGCTTGAATGAGGATTAACAGGAAAAGTTCTACGAAGTGGAGACCAATCCTTCGAGGAATGCCGCATAGCAGGCAGGCTCCAGCAGAGGGCGTTTGCCTGTATGAATATGCCATTCCTGGAGGATCGTATCAACTGCCTGCTGCAAGTTCATAGCGATGTGGACGGGGCCGTCAACTTCCTGGCAATGATTACGAAACTGCTCATCGCCCAGGCCTGTGAGCACCAGCATGGGAAGAACGCCTGCTGCTAACCCAGCCCGCACGTCGGTCAGGCTATCTCCAATAAAGATGGCATCGCTGAGATCGACGCCCAGCTCGTCCCGTGCGCGTAACAACAATCCTGGACGGGGTTTACGACACCCGCAGTTCTCATCTTTCCCATGCGGGCAATAGTAGACTCGCTCTATATTTCCGCCATACGCAGCGATCCCTTCTAGCATACGGCGATGAATATCTTCGACAGTCTCTACCGACACCAGGCCACGGGCTATGGCGGCCTGGTTCGTACACACGATGATGCGGTAACCCGCCTTCGTCAACCGGGCAATTGCTTCGCGCGATCCCTCTAAAAAGCGGAACTCTTCCCAGCTCTTGACGTAATCCGGCCGGTTTTCGTTAATTACCCCATCGCGATCAAGAAAGATAGTCGTCACTACACACCTCTACTATGCAGGGAGATAGAAAAAACAGGCTTCTCCCCTTTATCGATTACCTCTCTGGTATACCCTGCAAATGTTAAGCGAAGGTTAAGAAAATCATATGATCGGGGTTGAGATCTAGCAAGCAGCACGTAGAGTTCTCAACCAGGGATGGGCGGTGTGCTAAACATGAGAGGGGCAAGCCCTCTCGCTATAATATACGATCCAGGCCTCACACTCGTTTGAACCTTATCATTCGACAATGGTATGATGGGGATGCGGGCCGAAATCCATATATCCAGGAGCAACAGGTATGGGAAATGGCAATATTATTGTTGTGGGCAGTCTCAACATCGACCAGGTTGTGCGAGTTCCTCGTATTCCCGTTCTCGGCGAGACGCTATTGGGAGCAGGTTCGCTTCGATTTGTTCCAGGTGGGAAAGGGGCCAATCAAGCAGTAGCAATGGCTCGCCTGGGCGCTTCCGTGAAGATGGCCGGGCGAGTTGGCAGCGATCCCTTTGGGGAACGGCTCACCAGCTCATTGCGCGCGAACAATGTCGATACCAGCCTCATCATGGTCGATCAGGAAGAGGCCAGTGGTGTGGCCTTCATCTTCCTCACGCCTGATGGAGATAACGCTATCGTTGTCGCCTCGGGAGCAAATATGCGGGTTGGTCGCGACCAGTCCCAGAATGCTGCAATCCTCGAGGCCATTCCTGGAGCCAGCGCGCTGGTATTACAACTGGAGATTCCCCTGGATACTGTTATTTCCTTGATCTCGGCTGCGCACAAAGCCAGCGTACCGGTAATACTCAGTCTCGCCCCGGCCCAACCACTGCCGCAGGAGACCTTGCAGCAGCTCAGCGTTTTGATTGTCAACGAGACAGAGGCCAGCCTGTTGAGCGGACAGCATATAGGAACCATCGAGGATGCGCGCATCGTTGCTACGATCCTTCAGAGGCAAGGCATTCCGCAGGTCGTGATCACATTAGGGGCGCAGGGCGCGCTCCTCGCTACTGCCGGTATGGATGGAAAAACAGACCTTATCTATCAACCCGCTCCTGCCGTGCAGGTGGTTGATACAACAGCCGCCGGAGATTGCTTTGCCGGAGCGCTGGCTGTAGCCCTCAACGAAGGGCAGCCTCCCGGGCAGGCATTGCGCTTTGCCGTCTATGCCAGCGCGCTGAAAGTCACCCGCTTCGGCGCTCAATCTGGCCTGCCCACCAGCGACGAGGTCGAACGTTTCTTAATTCACACGAGGTAACTATGCCAAGTATTCTTCTCGATACCGACCCGGGCATTGATGATGCCCTGGCAATATTGCTGGCTCTGGCCTCTCCCGAAGTACAGCTTGAGGCTATCACTACGGTAAGCGGCAACGTCGATGTCAACTACACTACCCGCAACGCGCTCGCCCTCCTCGAGCTGGCAGGGCACCTCGAAATTCCCGTCGCTCGCGGCTGTGAGCGCCCAATCCTGCGCCAGCCGGTCTACGCCCATCACGTTCACGGCCCGCAAGGACTCGGCTACCTCGAATTGCCGGCGCCACAACTACAGCCCCTCACTGATCATGCGGTCAATGTGATCATTGACAGGATTATGGGCGCGCCGGGGGTAATAACGCTTGTAACAATTGGTCCTCTCACCAATATTGCCCTGGCTGCTCACCGGGAACCACGCATTACCCAGTATGTGCATGAAGTGGTGATTATGGGTGGCGCTCTGCGCGTTCCCGGCAACACAACTCCCAGCGCCGAGTTCAATATATATGCCGACCCGCATGCAGCGTATGTCGTCTTTCATGCTGGCTGGCCCATCCGCCTGGTTTCGCTTGATACAACCACACAGGTCAGGCTGCAACGCGAAGAGGTGGAGACGCTTGCTCAACGTGGAAGCCCGATCACCAGCGCGATCAAACAGATGGTGGACTTCTATTTTGACACCTTCGACGCCAATGGCTTTCAAATGCATGATCCCCTCTGCCTGGCCGCCGCCTTCCAGCCCGATCTGCTCACCTGGGAGCCTGCATATGTCGATGTTGAGCTGCAAGGGACGCTTACACTCGGCGAAACTGTGGCCTATTTCCAGCGCCCTGATGCACCACCACCCAATATGCAGGCTGCCGTGGCCGTCGATGCCGAGCGCTTTCTACAATTGTTCCTTGGGAGGATACAAGAGCGTTTCGCTTAATTATCTTGGTAGAGACGAGGAGCTATGGCAGAGGCAAGCTCTGCCACTACCATACGACGGCTGCGCACGCCGAGGCGTGGTCTGGGAGGAGCGAGCGCAGGCGATATTTTGACATTTGTCCTCAGAATAAGCTATATTACAGTGGTGATTAATTTCCAGTAATTCATCTTTTCCCCATAAAGGAGTACACATATATGGCAGAGATCAATGAGGCCGAAGTGATGGATGCCCTGCGGGAGTGCTATGACCCCGAAATTCCGGTCAACATTGTCGATCTAGGGCTGGTTTACAACGTCGATATCAACAATGAAACCGGCCATGTCGATATCACAATGACGCTGACCGCAATGGGTTGTCCTATGGCAGGCGAGGTCGTTGACGAGGTTGAGCAGCGTGTGCAAGAGGTTGAGAATGTCAAATCTTGCCACGTCGAAATGACCTTCGACCCACCCTGGTCTCCTGATCGCATGACAGAAGACGCCAAGTGGGAATTGGGCATGATTTGATCCGTACTAGTCTGTCAATGTTCAATTGATAGATGCAAGCCTGGCCCCCACAAGGGAGGCCACTACAAAGTATCGGTCACATGAAGTTTGACGGACTAGTACCCTCTTGGCATGATGCGAAAAGCGTGGTATGCTAGCTAGTAGAGCTTAAAAGGTAAGCATATATCTATCTACCAGGAGGCTACCATGCAATGCCCGTCATGTGGTACAACAATTCCTCCAGGAGCCAGGTTTTGTCCAACCTGCGGCAGGCGCATTCCTGATCAAGAGGCTTTGCAGGAAACGGTATCGCCTGCTCCTGCCCCAGAGCCGCAGATCGATCAAACTGCAACCCTGCCAGATCAACCTAATTCCCCTGCGTCACAGCAGGCTGCCCCTTCAGCTCCCTCCTGGCAAACAGAGAGCATGGTCGCAGACCCACAACCACGACCTGCGCCACCGCCCGGCTTACAAGCAGGCAGAATCGCCCCATCTGAGCAATACTATGCCGGCCCTGGGCCAACAAGCGATCCCTACAGGCAGGCGGAGCAGAGGCAAGTTGTACTCCCACCATCGACGCCGCCCCCTCAACAACAGCCATTCTACGGCAGCGGGCAGCAGGCAGAGCAGAAGCAAGCCATATCCATACCATCGACGCCACCACCTCAGCAGCAGCGACGCCGGGGATTGTCTCGTGGAATGACGATTCTCCTTGCCGCCTTGGCGCTGCTGCTTATACTGGTTGGGGCAGGCCTCATCTATTATGCCAATGTTTACCATCCTGCGCAACTTCACGCGCAGGCAACCGCTACCGCCCAAACGATGCAGACCAGGGCAGCTCAGGCCACATCAACCTCAATTGCACAGGCTACAGGCACAGCCATCGCAGAGGCTAATGCGACAGCAACCGCTAATGCCCAGGCCACGGCTTTCGTTGTCGCCACGCAGACGGCCCTGCAGAACATCTATACCTCGGCTACCACTGGCACGCCTGCCCTCAACGACCCGCTCACTGCAAACTCAGGCAGCAACTGGGATGAGGATCTCGCGCAGGGCGGTGGAGGCTGTAGCTTTGTGGGAGGTGCCTATCACGCCAGCCTCTTCGCCAAAGGCTATTACTTCCCCTGCTTCGCCGAAAACACGAACTTTAAAAACTTCGCCTTCCAGATACAAATGACGATTGTCAATGGTGATGCTGGTGGTCTCCTCTTCCGCGCTAACAGCTCAGCTACCAAATTCTACGCCTTTCAGATTGCTAGCGATGGCTCTTACTTCCTGATTCTCGTACAAGGGCCAAGCCAGAACACTACCCTACTCGCCGGCAACAGCCCTGTTATTAAGCAGCATTCCGGCCAGAACCTGGTAACGGTTATTGCTCGCGGCAGCACGATCTACCTTTACGTCAACAAACAATATATTGGCAGCGCCACCGACAGCACCTATACTTCTGGTCAGATAGGCGTCTTCGCGGTTGATCATAGCAATCCTACCGACGTGGCATACAGCAACGCCCAGGTGTGGAATCTTTAGGCAGATCTGGCATCTCTCAAGATTAGAGAGATGCCGATTAGTATTGTGATAGGGGGAATCACAATGTACTGTATCTTTTGTGGAACACCACTTGAAGAAAACACAACAGCATGCTCCAATTGCGGAGCGCCAGTAGCAGGCTCTGGCGATAGCCAGCCGGCAGATATTCCTTATGTCGAATACAGCTTACCGGCCAGGGAAGCAATGCGCTCACCCGTGCCACCCATTTCATCGCCTCCTGCAGAGGGTATAGCAGGAGCACAGCCAGCAGGCCCGATCAGTTCCATTCCATTGCAGGAGCCTGCACCAGTTCTTTCAGACCCTTTAGCACCGCCAACTGTTCCAACGCCTTCGACTCAGCTTCGACCAGCAGGATATCAAGACATAGAACAGATCGCAGCCTCAACCCAGCAGCCGGACCGCAATTCAACGCTGACGATCGCGCTGCTTGTCATCCTGGTGCTTTTTCTCCTATTGAGTAGCAGTGGTATTGCCTACTTTGCAGCAGTTGCTCATCCAGCACAGATGAACGCCCAGGCTACCGCCGTAGCAGGAACCGTGCTCACAAAGCAGGCGCAGGGAACTGCTCTGGCAAACGCCCAGGCAACGGCCACCGTTGCAGCTATGAACCCACAAGAGCTATATGCCTGGGCTACGAGCGGCACTCCGGTTATCAACGACCCTCTCAACAATGTACAACAAAGCATCTGGTATCATGGAGCCGGGTCAACCGGTGAATGTGGCATCAGCCAGGGAGCTTATCACATAAAAGTAGTAGTGCCAAACAGTGCTGCTGCTTGTGATGCCTACGATAGTTATTTTCACAACCTCGCTTTTCAGGTGCAAGTAACGATCCTGGCTGGAGATGGGGGTGGTTTGGCATTCGATATTGGGGCTGGCTTCTACCTCTTCCTTATCGGACCAAATGGAGCCTACCTCCTGGTTAGTGGCACCAATCTAAACTCCTCAACTCTCACATCCGGAGCTAGCCAGGCCATTAATCAAGGCTTGAACCAGTCAAATTTACTCACCGCTATTGACCTGAATGGTCAAATCTACCTCTATGTAAACAAGCAACCGGTAGCTCATGTCAATAACAATAGCTATCTCAGCGGCCAGGTTGCGCTATATGCAGTAAGCGCTACAACTTCCACAGATGTCGCCTTTACCAACGCAGAGGTCTGGAGCTTATAAATATATTTCATCAGAGGAGCTGAACATGCGATGTCCATCATGTGGAACATTAATAGAGTCTGATACGACACAATGCCCCTCATGCGGCACTCTCATATCCACTTATATACCAGATGCGCTTCCCTATGAAGATACCGGGGCAATTCCTTACATTCCCTATAACCCATCAACGACAACTGCTGCCCCAACTGCAATTCCTGGTTCATCTACCTCCTCTTCGGAGACCATATCATCGTTTGCCCATTCTCTACAACCTCCACTCGTTCCGTCTCAGCAGCCTGCACACCGGATAACACCACAACAGGCTGGTAGATTAAGCGGCGCGCTCGCTTTGCTCATTATCCTGGGGCTGTTGATCGTTCTAGAAGGCGGAGGCGCCTTGACTTACGCGATAATCCTCCATCCTGCTGAGTTACAGGCCCAGGCAACTGCTGTCACCCGGCACGTTCTTACGGCAGAAGCGCAGGCCGCCGCTACCGCTTTTACCCTTTCGCCACAAGGCATTTACAACAGGACTATCAAAACGAAGCCAACATTCAGCGATCCCTTAAACAGCCCATCTAGCAGCCCCTGGGTTACTACAAGCAGCGGTGCTACCGGATGTTCGTTCATCAATGGGGCATACCATATTCATATTGCGCCGCAAGATTTTTCCCAATATTGTCCTGCTTACAGCGGTAACTACAGCAATTTCATCTTTCAGATCCAGGTCACAGTGATCAATGGCCTGGATGCAGGCTTTACTTTTCGCGGTGCTGGCCAGAGCCTCGCATCCTATGCCCTTTCCATTACAGACACAGGCCTGTATGCCCTCGACGTTATCTATGGCTCCCAGCGTGGCGGTATCCTGGCCTTTGGCCGTAGTCCCGCCATTCATACCGGCCTGAACCAGCCTAACCTCATTGCTGTGCTGGCCGAGAATAGCAGCATCTCTCTATTTATCAACCAACACTTCGTCACGAGCATTAATGACAGCACCTACAGCTCCGGCTCGCTGGCCTTGTTCGCTGATAATTTTCCTGGCACTGCTATAGATGTTGCCTTCCGCAATGCTCAAGAATGGAATCTGCCATAAGTCATTGCCCTATTGCACGGCATGGTATATAAAGAGAAGGAAGACCGCTAGAAGGGTATGACGCAACCATGCCAGATGAGAACGAGAACACGCTGCTCGAGCCAGAACATGCCTCCCCGGGCGATATCACGATGCCGGATATGCCCGCCGTCCATGCTCCCCCTGATGGAAAAAGCGGGTGGGAAGGCTCTATGCCCGCTGTATGGCCTCCCCCGCAGCAAACCTACCGTCGCCGTGAGACGCTATCCACGCAGATGATCATGCTCATCGCTATCATTGCCGTCGCGCTTATCGCAAGTGGGCTTGGCTTCATTCTCTATGCTACATCCGTACAGTATCGCTCGACCCTGCATACCCAGGCTACTGCCTACGCACAGGCAACATTGCAGGTGCAAGAAACAGCCCAGGCTCAGGCCCAGGCAACCGCTAACGCCTTCGCCACCGCCAATGCCAATATTTATGCCAGCGCAACCGCTAACGCTGCCGCTACTGCTGCATCAACCGCTCAGGTAGCTGGCACGATGGCTACCGCAACGGCTTTTGGTGATATCTTTTCACAGATTACCGCCGGGACAGCCGATCTCAATGACCCCCTCAGCGATAATACTCAGCATAACGGCTGGAATGAAACCAACGGCACGACCAGCTCGGCCTGTGTCTTCCTGAATGGGGACTATCACGCAATTGAAAACCAGCAAGGCTTTCTCCAACCCTGCCTGGCCGAAACCACCAATTTCAGCAATTTCGCCTACCAGGTACAAATGACTATCGATAAGGGAGCGCAGGGCGGCATCGTCTTCCGCGCCAATGGCAGCAGTCATGCCTTCTACCTCTTTTACGTTACCACCGCTGGCAGCTACGCCCTTGATCTCTACCAGGGGAGTAGCCAGGAAACAACGCTGGCGAGTGGGTTTAGCCCTGCTATCAGCACCGGCCTCGGTCAATCCAACATGCTTGGAGTGATCGCCTTCCAGCACACCATTTACCTGTTTGCCAACCAGCAATTTCTCAGCGCTGTCACAGACAACACTCTTGCCTCCGGCGCCATTGGAGTGGCTGCCCTTGATACAGGCGCTCCCGATGAGGCAGAGTTCAGTAACGCGCAGGTCTGGAACATATCAGGTTTGCCAACGCCTACTGCTGGTGCCGGATAATCCGTAGGGGCCCGATTCACCCAGAGATAACAAAGCTATCCGTGAAGCCGCCCGACACATTCACGAAATGCATCGTCAACTGCGTAGCAGAGAGCGTAAATTGAGAGACGCCCCATGTCTCATTGATGTTGGCGCCCATCCACGCGCGGAAGTAGCTGATCTTGGGGTCAGAGGTATCTATAGCGAGCTGGGGAACTGTTCCCCCTGTGCCGGTTACAACAATGACCGAACCCGCTCCTTTAGTCATAGTATTCGTTGCGTTGACGACGCAGTTGGCATTGTAATAGGTAAGAGGCAGGATGGGGCATGCGCCATTGAGGGTGAGCTGTTTGCTGGCCTGGTAGGTATGCTTCTGCGCCTGCAAGATCAGATCGACATGCTTGCTCAGCAGGAGATCGAGGAGATCTTGATCTGAGCAGGATGTGCTGTCTATAACAAAGCAATATTGATGCATGGCCACAATGACCCAGCGGATACCGGCGGCTCGCGCGCCGTCAATGGCGCTTGCCACCCAGTTGTAATCGGGATCCCCCGTGCTATAGCTGTAACCGCTGAGCACCTCGCTGGGTGTAACGACGATGAAGCGGGCCAGGGGAGCACTTGGCGGATAATCAAAATAATATTGTTTGGCATAGGTGCCCACGATGTTTCCCAGGTGGTCCGGCAGGTCCGCAGCGTAGGTATCTATCGCTGTGCTGTCATGACCTCCAGAAACGATTTCGAAAGGAAAGTTGGCCGGAAGAAGACTTTTGGCATAAGCGCTCCACGCATCGGCGACAGCAGGGGTCACGGTAGAATCATAGCTGAAATCGCCCAGCGCCAGGTGAAATTGTATCTTGCCTGACGTATACTGCTGGGCAATATAGTTCAGATTCGCCGTCGTATAGCTGGTTTGCCCATAGTCGCCTGCCACGGTAAAGCCGAAGCTATAATTGCTGTTTGCCGCCGCGGTAGCAGTAGCGGTAGCGGTGGGATGTTGAGTAGGAGTTGCTGTCCTGGTCTTGCCTGACCTGGCAAGGATTTGAGCCGTGGCTGTGCTACTGCCCGCGGTTGGGCTACTGCCATGGTCGAGGGCAGAGGGCGCGTTACCGCCATGATCCAGAGCATACGCCGCAAATATGCTTGCCACCACAACCACAACGAGAAGAACGATGCCAAGAGAAATGAGCAGGCGGGGGCGAGGTAGCCCTCTCCCCCAATTCTTGTTAAATAGTGTTTTCATTACCTCACCCCCGTTTTCATGGCAGCGAAGTTGCCTGGAATGACGTAAACTTGATCGTTGTCCCGCTCTGCACCCCCACGTGTAAGCCACAGTAGCCTGCCGTTAACGAGGTATCTGTGTATGTAAGCATCCAGTTAGCCGGTGGACTGCCATTTGCCGGCCACACGCTCGCATTGAGCGTACTACCCGTGACACTGAACAGCAACGTGTACTGGGTGTTAGGCGATGCACCAAAGGGAGTGCTTTTCAGTGTGCTCATAGAGCCACTCACCTTCTTTTTAATGTACAGGTTCGTGCCATCGATGTAGGCTTCGTACCAGTTCCCAGAATCGCTCCAGCGCAAGACCGCTCCCATGTACATGCTGCTGCTGAAGCTACTGATCTGGCCCGTAAACTGCACCTGCGCATCGGTCGCCGTTGGCCCCAGGGTGGCATAGTAGTTGTTATTCGTAGTGCCAGTATAGTATACCTGCCCCGTATCGTTAGAAATAGAAAACACTTTATACGAGTTGGCATTGGCTCCCCAGGTATGCCCATCGGAAGCGGTTCCCCAGTAGGTCTGGTTAGGACGCTGGAAGGTGTCCGAGGCCAATGGCGCCCCTAGAGTACCGGTAGGTGTAGTGGTAGGTGACGTTGATGGAGTCGGCGTGAACGTGCTGTTCGTAATAGTAAAGCTATCGGTGAAAGTCCCACCCGAGGTGGGAACAAACTGCTCCGTCAACTGCGATGGGGAAATCGTAAATTGAGTGACGCCCCAGGGCGCATTGGTCGCTGGTGACCAGGCTCTAAAGTAAGGTAGCTTGGGATCGGAAGTGTTGATGGCGAGCTGTGAAGCGCCTCCGGTACCTGTCACGACAATGACCGTTCCCGCGCCCTGGGTCATGTTTTGCGTAGCATTGACCACACAATTGGCGTTATAGCTCGTCGCGTTGAGGGTGGGGCAGGTCGTGCTGTTGAGTGCTAATTGCTTGCTGGCCTGGTAGTTGTGCTTCTGCGCTTGCAGGATCACATCGACATGCTCGGTGAGCAGGAGATCCAGTAATTGCTGGTTTGTGCAGGAGGACGTACCGATAACGAAGCAGTATTGATGCATTCCCACAATTACCCAGGGGATACCGGCTGTGTGTGCCCCGTCGATGGTGCTCTTCACCCAGTTATAATTGGCACTGCCCTTATTATAGCTATAGGTGTAGCCGCCGATGGTCTGGTTGGGTGAGAGCATGATAAAGCGCGCCAGGGGAGTGGCGGGCGGCGGTGGATAATCAAAATAGTATTGCTGGCCATATTTGCAATGGGTGCATGAGGCCTGGACATCGCCGATACGATCCGGCAGGTCGGCCTCGTAGGTGCTGATCTGGCTGCTATCGTGCCGACCGTCAACAATCTCAAATGGGAAGCCGCTGGGCAGGCTGCTTGTCACATAACTGCTCCAGTTATTGGCATCAGTTTTGGTGAGAGGTGAAAGGTAGCTGAAATCTCCGAGGCCCAGATTAAAACTGATCTGGTTACTGGTATACAAATTGCTAATCTCTTGCAGGTTAGCTGCGGTCGCGCTTGTCTGGTCGTAATCTCCCGTATATGTAAAGCCAAAACTTGTTGCGGCTTTAGCCTTATTTGCGTTGCCGGGATGGAAGATCACAAAAAACGTGCTGGCAACCATCACCGCGAGCAGCAAAAGGCTGGCAAAAGAGAAGATATAGTGAAGACGAAGAGTCCTGCCATCTGGTCGATTGTTCTGTTCTACTGGCATCTCAAAATGTTCCTTCCTTAGTTACATGTAACGATGTCCTCAGACCCAGACATCCACATGCTTGTTCCCTCAAGCGATGCCGAGCCTGCTATGAAGAACTCGAAATATATCGAGATATCGATGTTGAGAGCGAATGTTATGGGACGCACGAAGCACACCACAGGTAAAGTATAGAGGATGCCGGTCATGGGGAAACAGAGATCTGGTTGAGATCGGGTTATGATTTAGCCTGCAAATGTTGTGCTTTCTTAACCCTCAAGCATCCGGGTATGCACGCCTTTAGTTTAGTGTTCAGGTTAACACATTACAACCGTATCCTGAAATACTTAACCTCTTTGCAACTTATTTATGAAGAGTTTGCGAATAGAAAGATGCAATAATTGGGATATTACGCTAGGGTAAGTCGGAGGCATGGAATAGCGCAAAGGCATACTTAGGCATAAAGTAAGGATCAAGGGGGAAGGATTCGGAATCTATGGGACACAAGGCGAGACGAGAAGCCAGGCGGTACTGGGTACTAATGGGAGGGCTGGCCCTGTTATTTGTGCTTTCGCTGGTGGTAGCAGGCATCGTGCAATTGCCACGGCAAGCAGCTCATGCGGCAGCCGGCGATTGGCCCACTTTTTTAGGCAGTAATGCTCGCACCGGCTACAATGGGGCTGAAACTGCAATAACTCCGGCAACTGCTCCCAATTTAAAATTAGAGTGGACTTACTCTACCAAAGGTCATATTTCTGCGGAACCGTCAGCAGCGGGTGGGCAGTTGTATTGGGGCTCCTGGGACGGAAACGAGTATGCTACAGATCTGAAAGGGAATAAAATCTGGGCTGCCTCCATCGGTGGTCAGACGCCAAATTGCAGTAAAACCAGTATTTTCGGCGTTGCCAGCACCGCTGCCATAGCTGATGTAATGATCAATGGGACGATGACAACAGTCGACTTCGTAGGCGGGCAGAATGATACGCTGTATGCCTTGAATGCGACAACTGGAGCGATCATCTGGCAGACCCAGATCAACCCGGCATCCGGCAGCTTTAGCTGGAGTTCTCCCGCCGTCTACAACGGAAGTGTGTATATAGGAGTGGCTTCCGTAGACGACTGCCCGCTGGTACAGGGCGCGTTAGTGCAGGTGGATGAAGCGACAGGAGCTATTGAGCATACCTTCGATGTCGTTCCCAATGGGTGCTTAGGCGGGAGTATATGGAGCACACCGGCGGTTGATGAAGCTGCCGGCACAATATTTGTTACCACCGGCAATTACGGAAAGTGCCCCACCTCAGAGATATACGCCCCGGCGATGATAGAACTGAATGCATCTGATCTATCGCTCATCGACTACTGGCAAGTACCCAAACCCGATCAGGTAGTCGATAGCGATTTTGGCGCTACCCCAACGCTTTTTACGGCCACATATGGTGGCAGTACGCACGAGATGGTAGGCGCACAGAACAAAAACGGCACCTATTATGTCTTTGATCGCTCCTCCCTTCATAGCGGCCCTGTATGGACTGCAACTATAAGTACAAATCATACCAGCATCTCCTCATCGGCCTGGGATGGTACAACGCTCTATGTGGCTGGCCGTGACACAACGATTGCAGGTAAAAGCTGTAAAGGCAGTCTACGAGCATTGAATCCAGCCTCCGGTGCCTTCATCTGGGAAGATTGCCTGAACGATGGAGGCGTTCTAGCGCCTGTCAGTGCAGTTCCAGGCGTAGTGTTTGCCGGGGAAGGAACTCATTTTCTCGCCATTGAGGCAGCGACGGGCCACATACTCTTCAACTACGTGACGAATGGGCTTGTATATGGAGGATCATCTATTTCAAACGGTACCATTTATGTGGGAAACAATGGGGGAACTCTCTATGCCTTCGGACTACCCAACCAGCCGCCACCAAGTCCTTCACCGAGCCCGTCGCCCAGCACAACTGTTACGCCTGCTCCCGGAACCACCCTGGCCCAGGATACCTTCCATCGCCCTGATCAGTCCCTGTGGGGCACCGCCAGCGATGGTCAGGTATGGGGCGCCGATGCTAATACGCTGAGCAACTTCTCCATCATCAATGATAGCGGGCAGGTGGTAGGCAGTGGCAGCAGCGCCAGAGGCTACACCGGGGTATTGGGCCCCACAGCCAGTGATGCCGAAGTGCAGGTGAGCGGCTCGCTCAGTAGCTTCGGCGGCAACACCCTGGGAGCCGTGTTGCGCTGGGGCAATAACAATAATTACTACAAAGCGCTGATCAATGGCAGCAAGCTGATCATCTTGAAGAAGGTGAATGGGACGATCACCCAGTTGGGCAGCGCGAGCTTTAGCGCCACGGCAGGCACCTCCTACACGCTGCTCTTCAGCGTCTCGGGCAGTTCGCTCAATGCCAGCGCCTGGCCCACAAGTGGCAGCCCGCCAAATACCTGGATGGTCTCTACCACGGATGGCTCATTAACGGGTGCAGGCAATTGTGGGGTGCTGGTTTACCTGGCTCCTAAAGTGACGGCTGACGTCACCTACTTCCAGGCCACTTCAGTGACCTGAAACCATAGATAATCATTCTTACCGGTTGCTTGTATCATGGTGAGCCGAGCGTCCCGGCCATGTCATGCTGAGCGAGTGCAGCCCAACCCTGAACGCCGTGAAGGGGAAGCATCCGCTGCCGATCGAGAGAGATCCTTCGCGGAGTTTCCCCTGAGCGAGTGCAGCCCAGCCCTGAGCCAGCCTCTTCGGGGAAGAGGTAATAGCGAAGGGGAACGGGCTCAGGATGACACATGGTACCGGCCTTGGTTGGTGAAAATCATTCAAAGTCTAACAAAGGAGGACTTATGCAGGAACAAGACAATAACCTGAGCATTCCCGAAATGGTCGAGGAGGTGCGGGAGGGAAGGATGCTGCGACGCAATTTCATAAAGGCATTGGCGGCCCTCGGTCTCTCAGCCGCCGCAGCCAGCACAATCTCGGCAGCCGCAACCCTCCCTGCGCCGGTTGCACAATCGAAACCGGCGGAGCATCCTGATTCGGAGCCTGACCGGAATATGCAGTTGCACCAGCAGCATCTGGCGCACCAGACGCAGGGCAACACAGGGGCATTGCAGAACGACTATGCCGAGCACGCGGTAGTTGAGGACAGCATGTACCCGCAGCCTTTTGTGGGCAGAGAAGCAATCATGGCGCGCAAAAGCATTGGCATGGCAGCTATCCCTGATCTGCAGATTAAAGTCAACAACCGCGTGGCGCATGGATCACAGGTGGCAGTAGAATGGGTGGCGACGGGCACACATAGCGGAGATTTCCCTGGCTTACCGGCTACCGGTCGAGCTTTCTCAATTCGTGGAGTAACGGTAGTGGTGCGGCAGCAGGGCAAGATTGTGCGCGAGGCCATCTACTACGATATGCACGAAGTGCGCCGTCAACTCGGCTCCGGTAAATAAAAACAAATCAAACGGGAGGATTGGAACGTATGGGACACAGGACGAAACGGGAAGCCAGGCAGTACTGGATACTGATGGGAGGGCTGGCCCTGTTATTTGTGCTCTCGCTGGTGGTGGCAGGCATCGTGCAAATGCCGCGGCAAGCTGCTCACGCGGCCGCTGGCGATTGGCCCACCTTTCTGGGCAACAATGCTCGCACCGGCTACAATGGACAGGAGACAACGATCAACCCATCAACGGCTCCCAATCTAAAATTGCTCTGGACGGCTTCAACTTCCGGGCATATAAGTAGCGAGCCGCTCATGGTCAATGGAGTGCTCTACTGGGGATCGTGGGATGGCCTGTTTCATGCGACCGATCCAACAAGTGGGAAAGATATCTGGACCAAGAATTTAGGACAGAAGCCGGGTTCCTGCGGCCAGACCTACGGGATCGTTGGTACAGCCACAGTTGCTTCTATAACAGTGAATGGAACTCCAACTCAGGCAGTCTTTGTAGCCGGAGGCCAGGATGATGTCACTGCGCTCGATACAAGCAATGGCAATATTATCTGGCAGACCAATCTTGGCAATAACAAAGCAGAGTTCCTCTATGGCTCGATATCTGTATACAATGGCAGTGTTTATGTTGGCGTATCTTCATTTGGTGATTGCCCATTGATACAAGGGCAGGTAGTCCAGTTGAATGCCACCACGGGGGCGATACAGAATACCTTCAATGTTGTGCCCAATGGCTGTGTTGGCGGGGCCGTCTGGGGTTCTCTCACCATCGATGAGGCAACCGGTATGCTCTATTTCGGTACCGGCAACGGCAGTCCAAAATCTTGCCTCAAAACTGAGCCGCTGGCAAGTGCGATAGTAGAATTGAATGCCTCAAATCTTTCGCTGGTCAGTTCGTGGCAGGTGACTACCAATCCCTCCCTGGATTACGATATTGGCAGCACGCCCACGCTCTTCAATGCAACCATTAACGGCAATCCACACCAGATGGTAGGATTCGTGAGCAAGGATGGGAACTACTATGCCTTTGATCGCACGAATATTGGTGCCGGGCCGCTATGGAAATCTGTTATCTCTATAGGAGGCTCGGGTCCAGAATCGGGAGATGGTAGTATTTCAGCAAGCTCCTATGATGGGACGTATCTCTACCAGGCGGGAGGCATCACGACCATTAATGGCACGAAATGCAACGGGAGTTTGCGCGCTCTGGATCCAAATACGGGGAACTATATCTGGCAGATGTGCCTGAGCAGCCCTGTTTTAGACCCCGTGATCTCCGTGCCAGGACTGGTCGTGGTGGGCTTCGGTAAAAATATGTATGTGGTTAACTCCGCCACCGGACAGAAGCTCTTCAGTTACGTCGATACGACGAGCAATGCGAGATTTTGGGGCGCTGCGACCATCTCCAACGGTGTGCTGTATGACGGAAGCAGAAGCGGCAAATTATTTGCCTTCGGACTACCCAACCAGCCGCCACCCAACCCCTCACCCAGTCCGTCGCCCAGCACAACTGTTACGCCTGCTCCCGGAACGACGCTGGCCCAGGATACCTTCCAGCGCAATCCCCAGCCCTTGTGGGGCACAGCTACCGATGGGCAGGTATGGGGCGCCGATGCTAATACGCTGAGCAACTTCTCCATCACCAATGATAGCGGGCAGGTGGTGGGCAGTGGCAGCAGCGCCAGGGGCTACACCGGCGTGCTGGGGCCAAAGGCCACAGATGCCGAGGTGCAGGTGAGCGGCTCGCTCAGTAGCTTCGGCGGCAACACCCTGGGAGCCGTGCTGCGCTGGGGGAATAGCAACAATTTCTACAAAGCGCTGATCAATGGCAGCAAGCTGATCATTCTGAAGAAGGTGAATGGGACGATCACCCAGTTGGGCAGCGCGAGCTTTAGCGCCACGGCAGGCACCTCCTACACGCTGCTCTTCAGCGTCTCGGGCAGTTCGCTCAATGCCAGCGCCTGGCCCACAAGTGGCAGCCCGCCAAATACCTGGATGGTCTCTACCACGGATAGCTCATTAACGGGTGCAGGCAATTGTGGGGTGCTGGTCTACCTGGCTCCTAAAGTGACGGCAGATGTCACCTATTTCCAGGCCACTTCGGTGAGTTGAAGCCTGTTTACTCTAGCTTTTTTCGTATTTTTGTGCTAAACTCATTTTAGAGCACTTGATTACTCTATTATAGAGAACACGTAACCGGAAGGAGGTCACTTCTCTTCACGTCATACGAGGTTTTCACCTGGTACTTTCTCTGGTAACGCTCATATCTCGATCCTTTTATCCCTTGCTGTAGAACGGGGGGTTCTACAATCACAAACTCCTGGTGCGGGGTGCACCAATCGATACTCCTGGTAACCTTTTGCCCATAGGGACGGCTCCCTAAAAATACGCTGGCCGCTTATCCTTCAGATAAGCTGCCCGGTTGTCCATTTAGTGGGATTTGATAGGTCTCACGGTTTCGCGATCTCATCTGGCGTTGGCATTACTCTGGCTTTTCCCTGGCGTCTTTCTATGCTTGTGTTTAACTTCCTTTATACATAGGAAGTTATCAATATATTAATTGAAAAGCACCGTTGTCTCTAGCTAGCCATAGAAAGGAGGGTCATGCCTTAAGATCAATTGCTGTTTTCTTCCACGACGTTCCTTTGGCGATCATGATTGTTTGAACTATGTATGTTGTTTGTAGAGCGTAACTCGTGTATTTCACAATTCGGTATGGGGGCGCCGGAAGATGCTCCTCTATTTCACGATTCGGTGTGGGGGCACCGGAAGATGCTCCTCAAAGAATGTGACTCCATCGAGTTACATATGTCAACAAAAGGAGTGAAGGGAGATGGAACCTTCTCAGTTTGATGAACTTACCAAATCGCTAGCAACCCCAACTTCGCGCCGCCAGGCCATCAGAAGGATTGCGGCTGGCGCCCTGGGTGGCCTGCTGGCGATCGCTGGGATTGGCGGCACTGCTCTCGCAAGTAAGTGTCCACCGGGATTGACCGATTGTGGTGGCAAGTGCGTCGATACCAAGAAAGACCCCAACAACTGTGGCACCTGTGGCACCAAGTGTCAATCGGGCCTGTGCGTCAACGGCCTGTGCTGCCCGGTTGGAGCAGTCGATTGTCACAATTCCTGCTGTAGTTTTACCTGCTGTAACAACGTCTGCACGAACACGCAGAGCGATGTCAACAACTGTGGCTCCTGCGGCCACGTCTGCCCACCCGGAGATAGCTGTGTCAATGGAACATGCGTCTGCAAATCGGGCGTCGTTTGTAACGGTGTCTGCTGCAAGCCAGGGCAGAAGTGCATAGGTGGCCAGTGTGTCACGGTATGTCAAAACAATGTTTGCACGGGCGGAGCCTGTCCGTTCATTTCCAACGGTTGCGATAACAATCCGTTCTGCTACTGCTACAAGGTGCCTGATGGCACAGGCGGCTGTGGCCCGAGTATCCCGTGTGCCGGTGCTCAGCCCTGCTCGACATGTGCAGATTGTCCTTCAGGATCGTTCTGCGCAATTGACACCTGCTGTGGCCCACAAGGGATCTGTATCCCGAACTGTGGTGGAGGTGGACAACCTACACGGCTTCTACCAGGGCCATACAGCGCCCATCGCTAGGCAGTCACGTAGCGAATTGCTAGATGTTCTTGTAGCGCGTGAATTGTAGTCGAGATGCCGGCACAAGATGCCGGCATCTCAGCAGGAGGTCGTGCTGGTGAAAGCTGGCAGGGCGACCCTTATGGTCGCCCAATAGGCATCAAGCTAACGAAAAGCGTATTAGGAGTCCGTAGGGGCGAGCGGGGATGCGGGGTGGTAG
>CADDZH010000030.1 GCA_902812455.1 Chloroflexota bacterium
TGATTTCGTTTTCTCGAACAGGCGAATGAGTTGTTCGGTGGCTTCGCGGCGAGGGATATCGGCCATTTTGCGGCGCAGGATCGACATGGTGCGTAGTTCTATGGGGGAAAGCAGGCGTTCTTCCTGGCGCGTGCTGGATGCTCCCAGATCGATGGCCGGGAAGATGCGACGGTCGGCAAGTTCGCGTGAAAGGCGAATTTCCAGGTTGCCTGTGCCTTTGAATTCCTCGTAGACTACCTCGTCGAGGCGGCTGCCCGTTTCTACGAGGCAACTGGCGACGATAGTCAGGCTGCCGCCTTCCTCGAGGGTACGAGCGGCTCCGAAGACGCGCCGTCCAACCTCCAGCGCACGCGCATCGATGCCACCGGAGAGCGTGCGACTACCATAGCCACCTCGCCGGTTGCGCGGGCCTTCCCACATCTCGCTGCTGATATTGTGAGCACGGGCCAGCCTCGTCAGCGAATCCAGCAGGATCACCACGTCCTTCCGCTGCTCAACCAGTCGCTTGGCATCATTCAACGCCTGCTCGACGATACGGCCGTGCCGGGCTAGCGCCTGATCAAAGCTGGAGGCGTAGAGCCTGACGTTCGGCCCCCGCACTTCCATACGCCACTCGGTGACCTCCTCGGGCCGCTCGTCTACCAGGCACAGGAACAGGCTGGCGTCAGGATAGTTCTTGAGGATACCGCCGGCAATTTGCCGCAGGATGGTGGTTTTGCCTGCTTTGGGCGGAGCAACGATGAGGGCGCGCTGCCCAAAGCCGAGCGGGACGAACAGGTCCATCAGGCGCGTGGTGATCGGCTCCTGTCCGGTTTCCAGAGTGATGCGCCGGTTAGGGTGAATGGGCGTGAGCTTATCGAAAGGAGTGGGTGATGGTGTTCGTGATGGTTGTGGTTGTGCTGGTGGCATGGTTGGTGATTTCCTCAAGGATTGTACTGTGAACCTGGGTGTGATAGTCGATTATTCCTGATCACAGTGTATCATAGACGAGCAAAGGTGGCTATACCTTTACCTTCAAAATATCTTCGGCAAATGCCTCAACTTCTTGATAAAACTGCTTTTTTGAAACCTCTGGCCCATTGTGGATGACATGGATATGATCGAAAGGGATGCCAAAGCGTTGGTTAAGCTGTCCTGCCACCTCAGTGAGATATTGCTGGTGATCCCTCTGGTAATATTTGTCAAAAATAACATCTGGAACGTAGCGATCATCCAGGGTATGTGGGTGCTCTGCTCTCGCTTTAATACGTGCCTCACATGTTGGGATATCGGAACTGATAAAGAGGAAGTACGCATCAGGCAATCTGAGCGATGGGAAAAAGGTCAGAGCCTTGCTATAATCAACTCGCGAGAATTCGATGATGAGGAGCTCTCTGCTGTCGTCCGCTAACTTCTTGCGCCGTTGAATATTATGATGAAGCCTCTGCAAGGCTTCGTTACATACCTCGAGATCAAGCACTTCAAAACCATCGTATTCCAGGTACTGTATCAAACGAAAACGCTTTTTTTCGCTACCTGCTTTTTGCTCCTTCTGGCACATTCTGTACAAAATACCGTAGTCCTTAAAACGTCGAGCCTGGAACTTTTTTCGTTTGGCAAATGACTTGATGTGACGTGCTGCTGCCGATTTACCACTACCGGGAAGGCCTAAAACGAACAAAATAATACCCATGATGCACTCCGGGATAAGCATACATGTTGCTGCGAAAATCACACACTTGACGTAATAATACACGATGAATTGCGAAGATACAATATTTGAATGCATCAATGTATCTGGCGCGTAGATAAGTAATGAAAAAGATCTGAGAACTTGTAGAGGCACAGCACAGTGGAGACGAAATGCAGAAAATTAAATATATGTAATGCCCAATCAGACGGATACACTACTCACAAGCAGCCTCTCGTCAATATCATCAACTTTCTCTTTTTCATTAACTTCCCCTGCTTGCATTTCGCAAAGTGGGGAAGGACAAAGATTGCTATAAGTTTCTGTATAAGGAGTATGAGGGGGGACTAGAAGGCCAGTAATTCGTCGAGGTTGAGAAGCAGGCTCTATGAGGGTGTGAGCATATGGCCGGATGCAATCATGCAAAAATTCATCTCGTGAGCCATCTGTTCTCATGAGTTGGATTTGATGATCGCTCAATCCAAATGCTTCTTGTAATTGGCGAACAGTTTCCTGAGTAGCATCAGCTTGATAATAACCTTCCATAATGTTAGCCGGCACATACGTGTCATCAACAAATTCGCGATATCTCGTACGCTGGCATATTCTTGCTATACATGTATCTACATCTGACTCTAATATCAAGAAATGCGCGCCTTTAAGGAAAGCAGGATCGAACTGTGAGAGAGCTTGAACGTAGTCACTCCTCGCGAACTCAATAATCGCAAGCCTGGGCAGGTCCAATTCATGTCTATCAAGTGCTTTTCTGGCTTTATATTGAATGATATGAAGGGCAGTATCAAGAATAGAAAAATCAAGAACCTCAAATCCTCCAAACTCAGTTGGGCGAATTTGGGTATGTGAACGATCAGCAGAACATATGCAATGCAGTATGTTATAGTCGGCAATAGAATAGGGAGACCAGAATTCATGCTGCGCGATCTTCGCGATATAGCGTCTTACTGTGGATTTACCGCTGCCTGGCCTACCTAAGAGGAAAAGTTTTGCTGCCATATCCGTGTCCTTTCTGAACATGGCTTGTCCCACTCAGTCACGTTCTTTAGCTAGAACCGTTTCATCGATGCATATTGTTATGTTACAAAGAAATGTATCGATACTACCTGGAACGATTTGACAATGTACGAGTAACCTATGTGCTGATGTTTAGGAAATTTGTACTAATTATACTTTAGTCTTATACTCATTAGTATGAAGGGGCATCGGCGGGATATCTTTGAGAGCGGCAACATGCCCATTGTAAAATTGAAATATGAGCATGTTGCCCGCGGAAAATAACGTGAACGAGGCTGCAGCTTTTCAGTGTGTCAAGGCCTGCACAAGTTCAGATTCTGCCGAGAGGGTGTGTTCAGGAGACGGCAATATACCCCATGCGCTAAAGATCGCCTTAATAGCCTCAACAACCCTAATTTCTTTGAATTCATCCTCTGTTAACTCGCAATTCTCAATAATCTGGATGCGTGAGCCAGGAATACCGTAATTCTCCGTAAGCAGTCTTCCTACTGTCTCCCGGTAATCCTGCCGATCCTCCCTGTAATACTCCTCGAAGATGAACTCAGATACATAATGGTCATCTTCTGTACGGTTGGGTTTTTTCACACGGTTTTCGATGCGTAATCTGCATTCTAGAATTGGAGCCTTAATAAATATAAAGTTAGCCTCACTGAGGAACTCAATAAAAAACTCTTCCAAGGCAAAGCTGTAATCGTTACGCGAAAATTCGACAGCAATGAGCTGGTTTGAATTAGTGGCCCCCTTCATTGCCTCTCGAATTTCATCTTTAAGTCTTTTAAGGGCACTATTGAATGCGTTGTGATCAAGCACGTCGAATGCGCCATTGCCTATTGGACGCAAACGCTTGTCGTGCTTTTCGTAACACATCTTTTTAAGGATGTTGTAGTCGTTGATGTGTACTACAGACCATCCTTCATAATGTTCTGGTAAGTACTTTTCGATTTTATGAGCCGCCGTTGACTTGCCACTACCAGGTAAACCTAAGATGAACAAAATCATGATACCTACACCCTCTTCCAAAAATGACAAGAATCACAGTACTTCCCTTCTTGAGACACTGTGAGACGATTTGTACCACGCTCTCCAATTGGAGAAGGCGTGCTAGAGATTTGAGAACTCTATGTCAACACAACGATTTGATATAGTGTGCGAGTAACCTAGATAGCCTAAATGTGGTAGTGTATCCGTTGTATGCTGTACTGCATTATCCCCTCGGACCGCTTACCCTTTTCTATCACCTCCTTCAGGATGCTGTAATTTTACCCATTGCCATTCAACCGGATCCCAGCTCCAAACACCCAGTCCCAACCTCAGCAAATGGTCAAATTCCTTCCTGATTATTGAAGCAACAGCCGCTTGAAGATCAGAGGGATCAAGTTTATCTCTATCTACGAGGAGGCGCTGCCGCTGCATAAGCTCATATGCCTTAATTGCGGGATAGCAGTTTATACCCATTCGAACCGTGATTTCGGCCTGAACGCGCATTTCTAGAGGAGTGGGCTGTTCGGTTGAAAAACGCAGTGCGTCAATCACATATGTGCCATCAAGCTCTTTCTTAAGTTCCCAGGCTTTAACCCGTGCCTCGTCGAGTGGGATACCCCCCAGAAAAACATAAAATCGATCCCCGTAGGCATGACACAACTGTAAATCACCACTAGGGAAAAGGGTTTTCAACTTGTCCCTTGCGCGAATTGCCACCTGACGGCTGAGATTGCGAGTCATTACCTCACCGTATTTTTGAGTGAGGCTTGTTTGATCGTTCACATCAAAACAATAAAACGTGAGTACATCGTTACTATAATAGTACTTGACCATCGCTGCTCTGTGATCTTTTATGTTGTCTCGTGCTGGAAGCTCGGATAGAGGGGCTTTAAGGTCATTGCGTGACCAAATGTCACGTAGCAACTTCTCCAAGCGGTTAATAAGTTCAGTTTCCGAGTATACTTCCTTAATGTCGAAAGCCTGATCGGCCAAAGCAGGTTTTTCAATAAGTGGCTTGAGTTGATCTGCAACCTTGAAGCGAACATGAAAAGTGAGTAATAGTTCCTGTGCCATGCGAGCGATCATCCGCAACAAACGTTGATCATCTTCATTGAATGCATCCTGTTGACTTGATGCCAGGTAGATCGCCCCTAATGGTCTGGCTTCTTCACCTTCAATGGGAATGGCAATGCAGGAACCAAGCGGCTGCTCCAAGTCATAGTTGAAGATAGACTCATCTTGAGCGACAGCACGATGGCGATAGCAAATGCGCCCGCTTTGATAGGCTCGCATACTTACGCTCATCACGGTGTCAGTGGGTCGGATGATAGTTCTTTCCAGTTTTTCTTTATATGCCTCTGGGGCGTTCGCGCTTACTGCTTCTACAATAAGCTGGTGCTCTGATACCGCTAGCTGCGGGTTGCGTGGTGTAAGGATGCAGGCGAAGCGCCATCCTTTGTCGCAGCCCATGCTTACCGCCAGATCTGCAAGACGGGTCAGATGAATTCTTTTAGTAGGATTCTCGGCTGCCTCTGGCATAAAATCGGCGATGGGGAATGAGAAACTACGCTGTCCTGCTCTGAAGAATGGGAGCCATTCCTGTTTCTGCTCATAGAGCGGTGCGAGCAGGCGCCGAATAGTCGTCCGAACCTGTGAGTTGATGTTGAGCTGTCCTGGTTTCCTCTGGACGACGGTCCAGGTGTTGTCTTGCATAGCCTCCTGCGGATGCATCCGAAAGTCGGTAGGTACTTCGAAGGAGGGGCGTGCTGTGTAGAGCAGGTAAAACGAGTAGCCGGGGCGTAGCCAGCCAATCAGGCACTCGCCCAGGTCAGCTATGTTCTCAGGTGTCACTGAAGTTGGGATGTTTGAGCCAAGTGGCAGAACCAGACCGATGATTGTTTTAGGATTGTACTCGGCCAGTAGCGAAAGTGAGAGGCGCAGCGCATTGGTCGCGTAAAAGCGCCAGAACAGCTCGTTATCTGCGTTATCGATTAGTTGATCGATATGAGGAGGCGGAACTACTTCTTCCTGTGGTTTTTGGGTTTTTAGAGAACTCCATTCCTTCGTTCCCAGGAATGAGGATTGTTGGCGCAAGATATCGACTACGTTTCTGATGGTATCGATGCTTTGATCAATTTCTGAAGGAGAGTAGTTTGCATCCATCAGCACGCGAATAACTGCCAAGCGGTCTAAATCAGCAGGAGCATACTGGCGGTGCCGTTTGCTGTCTTGCTCAGTAAGGGAATTGCTCTCGGGCCGTTGGGGCTTTAGCCATCCACGTTTATTTTCCCAATCGCGCAATTGGTTCTCAGTGAATCCGAATAATTTGGCGGCGCGGCCAATTGTTACTGTCGCTTCAGAGCGTGCTTCGCTCATAAGCTCCTGAATGCGCTCTCGAACCTCTTCTTGTTGCAAGAACTCACCAATGGCTTGCCTTCTCCGCTCGTTCATTTCCGCTCCATTGCCAGGTATTAGCACGCATTTGTAACGGTTGAGGTAGAAAATAAAAGATTATTTACTTTTTCTATCTCATTATAACGTATCTACCCTAAAGATCTAGTAGATGACGATGACCACTATGCCTAAAAGAGAGCTTTGTTTGTTTATCTTATCCTATCTTATCAAATTATTTGATGTTGTCAAGGGCTTTGTCGATGATCAGGACTAAATGACGAGTATGGCCTGACGGCTAGACCATAAAAATGAAACAGAATGACACAAGTTGATATTTTCTCATATTATTTACTATGATTGGCTTGTGTGAAAATCTCGTGAACGATAAATATCAGTTTTATTGAGCCTTGAAAAACAAGAAAAATTATGTTATATACCTCTTGGAGTGATGTGATTGCCATAGGTAATATTAACATCTGGAACATTTCATAGGTTATCTGTTCTACATATTTTGGAGTTCTTAGGAAACTGTCCCTTTGTAAGTGAGCAAGTTAGTTTCCTGTAAAAACGGATGAGCAAACTTATGGAGGTTTAACCTATGAATATGTATCCAGGTGGCTCCAGTGCCTCTAAACAGGATACCAGCACAGAAATAAACTGGTATAGCATTTACTGCTTGCTTTCCGCTGTTGTGACTAAATGGGTCCTTTCTGCTCGTATACCTCTATGGTTGCCGCAACGGAATGAGATTATTGACGAGATAGTTCAAGAAACTGTTGCTCGTACCTTACAACGGCTGCGACGAGCATTAAAAGGTGAGCTTCCTCCTGTTCAATCCCTCAGATTCATTTGCATCAGGATTGCTCACAATTACTTCATTGATTTGATACGACATGACAGGCGTTTTGCCTACATTGCGTATGAACCATCAAATGACTGCCAGTTCAGACTGTATGTCGAAGTAAAAGATCTCATTGATTTCTCGGAGGTTGCTACTGAAAACCTGCATACCGAATCTCTCTTTAGTCTTATAGCGGCTGAGGTTGTCAACTTTCCGCCGAAACTCCGTACTGCGCTGCTTATAGACCTTGCCAGCAGGATGTCCTTCAAAGGAGAGCCTAGTGCTCTCCAGCAAGCGTTCCTGCAAGCAGGAATAGATCTTGAGCAATATGCCCATCAAGCTCCTACCGATCCTGTAGCACGAAGCCGCCAGGCTTCTCTAGCGAGCCTTGCATACAAAAGAATTAGCGAATTGCGGTGTGTACGAGAATATCTCCTGTCTGCTTAGCAAATTTCCATTGTTCTCCGTAGCTCGTCCCTTAGGGGCTATTCTTGCTGCAATTTGAGGCGGGTTGAAATGAAACACGAACGACATATGGTTCATTCAAGGAAGAACACGATGCAACGCTTCAGCACACTAGCGTTTCTTATAACGCTCGCGATTTTTGTCACTCTGTTCATGTTCCTGATAGCATTAATTGTTTACGTATTGGGGCCATATGCAAAGATTTTCGTCTATGTATTTTGTATTCCTGTAGCTGCGGTTATGGTACTGTTTGGACTGATTCTGCTGGTTTTAGCATTAGCGGATGTAATTCACTTTTATGCTGTGAAGTGGCGGCATCGAGAACACCAATATCGCATTATGAGAGATCATCGATAGTTTGAATAATCTGCTCTGGCTAACTTGTTAAGCAATAGCTTGGCTCAAGCGCTCTCGACGAGTAGGACGAGGAGAGAGCAGAAAGGAAGGGACAGATGTTTATCGACATACAAACGCTGTTGATCATCATTTTGGTCGCCTTTATCGTCGGGTTGATGATCGGTATCAGCTTAGCGCGTCCGCGATATGGACGTTATTAATGCTAGCCCACTTTTTGATACGGTGCTTGCTGGTTGCGGGCAGCAAACTCATCGGCGTGCTTCAGGCGCTTGCCAATTGATGGGTGATCGTGGAAGAGAAACTCGATAATGGGAGACGGCTCGGCATCGGAGAGATTCTGGTTGGCAAGGCGTGTCATGGCGCTTTTGAAGGCATCGACCATCTTTGTGGATTGCAGGGCATATTCATCGGCCTGGACCTCAATGACACGGCTGTAGCCATGGGTAAGCGGCATGATGAGCAGGCCAAAGATGCCTGCCAGCACGATCAGCAGCGGGAGCGTCGCGGGATCGGATAATCCCAGGTAGATGCCCCGGAGATTGACAAGCCAGCGCAGGGCCACATTGAAGAGGTAGAGCCCGGCAAGTGTCAGTGCCGACTGGCTGATGATCAGCTTCCAGATGTCGTGGTGGACGTGATGGCCTAGCTCGTGGGCAAGCACAACCTCGATCTCGTCCGGCGTGTAGCGATCCAGCATCGTATCGCTGATCACGATGCGGCGGGTGTTGCCCAGGCCCATCAGGGCTGCGTTTGCCGCCGTTGTTTTGCTGCTCAAGTGCATCGTGTAAACGCCGCGCACATGTGTATGCGCACGCTCCGCCAGGTTAACCAGGCGCTGCTTTAACTCGCCATCGGGCAGCGGGCTGAACTTGTAGAAGAGCGGCAGGATCAACACGGGGGCCAGGTTGGCCATGATCGCGGAGAAAAAGAGCAAGACCAGCGCGACCCACAGCCACCAGAGTTGGGGCTGTACAGCCAGCAAGAGGTAGATCAGCTCGATGACGACGATATCAAAGACGAGGCCAAGCCCCTGTCCCTTGAAAACGTCAAGTAGCCAGCCCATAAAAGATTGCGTCGAAAGCTTGTAACGATGAGGCAAGACAAAGCCACCGTAATAGGCAAGGGGCGTGGTGAGTATTTCATAGGCCAGCATCAAGACCAGGAAGTAGAGCACTACCTGCCAGGGATACCATCCTCGCACAGGCTGCCAACTGAGCGGTTGTAGCCAGTCACGTAGCGCCAGGTCGAATTCGCTCCAGAAGACGAAGAGCATGCCTATGGCTGCTATGCCCAGGCTTGCATAGCTCAGTTGCCGTCGTTTGCGCGCATATTCGCGCGCCTGTTGTTGTCGTTCAGTATCAAGTGTCTCGTTCATGCTGGAATAGTCTTTCACACCCTTCTATGATATTATCCTTAATATTATATCAGCAGCGAATAGCCAGGAGGATAAAAACTCCATGATCACATTCGACAGAGGCAACGTGCGCTTTAACTACCGGATCACAGGCGTGGTAATAGTGGATGGAAAAGTTTTGCTACAAAGAAATGCAGGGGAGGAGGTCTGGTTTATGCCAGGGGGACGGGCCGAACTAGGAGAGCCAGCCGAGGAGACACTCCGGCGAGAGATGCGCGAGGAACTCGGTGTTGACATTGTTGTAGAGCGATTGCTGTGGGTGGTCGAGAATTTCTTTGAGATTGCGGATACAAAGTTTCATGAGCTAGGGCTGTTTTTTTTGATGTCATTTCCAGGTAATGCGTCTCTCGTTGATACTGATCGATCGATCCTGATAAAAGATTCGGGGTACGAATTTGTCTTTCAATGGCATTCTCTCGATATGCTCGACGATATCGTACTGGTGCCCTGGTTTTTGAAAACAGCATTAAAAGCTCTTCCAGAAACGATCCAGCATATTGTACATATTGATAGCTAGGGCCGGGGCGACAAGGCTGTGCTAACTTGACGTATTCAGCACGAATCTCATAGAATGTGATCAAGAGGCCCATCAACTACAGGGAGGGTGCTATGTCATCATCGCAATCTGGAGATGAATGGTTAAGCTTGAGCGAAGCAGCCGGTTTGCTCGGTATCCACCCGGCAACCGTGCGGCTATGGGCTGATCGCAACGAAATACCTTCTCGCCGCACCAGTGGTGGCCATCGCCGCTTCCGCCGGGCAGACATCGAGGCTCGTACACGACAGGAGGTGGAGCGCAAACCTAACCCGGCTGCGCAACTGCTTGTCCAGAGTGTGCTTGGCCGCATCCGCTTTGCCTTTACCGACGGCACATTGAACTCCCTGGCCTGGTATCATCATTTTGATGAAGCTGCTCGTGAAGCATACCGCAGCCTGGGCCGGCGGGTGCTGGAACTCCTCCTTCATACATTGACAACTAACGAATTCTCCGATGAGTTGCGGCGGCAGGCTATAGAGCTTGGCACTGAATATGGCTCTGTCACACGCGCCTCGCAAGTGCCGCTGGTAGACGCCGTGCGCGCTTTCCTCTATTTCCATGACATCGTTGACGATAGTGTCATCCAGATCGCTGAGATACGCGGCAACGCCGCTACCCGCGAGCACCAGGACTTGCCCTGGGCAGAAAGCCTGCGCCAGATACAGGCCCTCACCAATGAGATTCTCCCTGCCTTGATAGAAGCTGCCCTGGCCCAACCAACAACAATGTGACTTCGTCCTCGATAAATTGTCCCCTGTAACGTCTACTTAATATATGAAATAATCCCGCCCGGGTCTCCATCCTTTGAGGTAATTTACGAAGGTGGGCCGATAAATCGGCGCTGGCCGCGATAAATCGGGCCCTACAGTGTACCGCAGGGATGGAAGCTCCCACTTCGAGACATTTACACATGAGTATAAATATGTTATGTTCTTCATAAGCGGGAGAGCAAAGCAAGGGAGGGCAGTGCCTGTGCCAGCAGATATTCCTGACTTCAGCGACGGCGAACATGGGGGAATCGAACTGGATGCCAGGCTCGAAGACGAAATCGCAACACCAACGGCTATCGTACTTACGCCACGACAGCATAGAGCATTGCGTTACCTGGCCCGCCGCCATATGCGCCGGCCTCGCATTGTTCAACGCTCATTGCCTCCATTAGATGACGGGCCGGGAAAAGAAATAGATACTCCTGCGCCTGTTTTAGACGACGAGCCAGAAGAAATAAATACTCCCATTCTGGTCAATGAAGCAATACCTGCTTTAGAGGCTGAACTGAGCGAATCACCAGAACCGCTGGATAACGGTCATGATGAGCGCAACAACTCGCGTTTCCAGAAAGGCCTCTCACAGCCCGGCGCTCATCCAAAAATTCTGTTTGTTGTGCCGACCAGACCGCGTGTCGATGTACTCGTAAGCCCATCGCCTCCCCTGCTGCCACCCCTTTCCAGGGGAATCTCCATTCCCACTGGGCCTGGCAGGATGCCAGAAACCGGCATTGCGCCGCCACGAAAGGCACGCCCGTCGCAAGCTGAAGCTGAAAAGTTGCGCAAGCGACGCAAAGTCTTACGCCACCTCGCCCGCAAGCATATGCGCAAGGCTCGCGCCATGGAGTATCGCGCTCGCCGACGCATGTGGCTGAGCATCGCCTCCACGATCCTCTCTCTCCTGCTCATCTTTCTCTCACTTGCCACGACCGGCACAGTCATTGCATATCGCTTCTACACACAAACCCAGGCAACATATGGATCCCAGGTTCTCTCGCTGCGCGACCTGCTCCCGCTCGATAACCTCAAAATGTACGACAGTAAGGGCGTCTTGCTCATGCAGATGACCGACCGGGGAATGCAAACAACCGTTTCGCTTGATCAGATAGCTCCTATTATGCAGCAGGCTACCGTTGCCACCGAGGATAAGAACTTCTGGACGAACGAAGGCATCGATATCCAGGGTATCCTGCGAGCTGCCCTGGATAACCTGCGCAGTGGCAGGATCATTGAAGGCGGCAGCACGATTACCCAGCAATTGATCAAGAACCTGGTTGTCGGCAACCAGGAAACAATCAAGCGCAAACTCGAAGAGCTTGTCCTGACCCCCCAGCTTAATAGCCGCTATTCCAAGCGTGATATCCTGGAGATGTATCTCAACAGTATCTACTATGGCCAGCAGGCATATGGGGTTGACGCTGCGGCCACTATGTACTTCGGATTACAAGATATGCCGGGCAAAAGCGCGGCCTCGCAACTTGATCTGGCACAGGCGGCGATGCTCGCCGGCATTCCCAGCAATCCTTCGGCCTATGATCCACTGCTTCATCCGGGCGCCGGCTTTGCCCGCTTCCAGGCTGTGCTTGGCTTGATGTTGATGCAGGGATACATTACGAAAGTGCAGATGCTCGATGCTATGGACGAGGCGCAAAGCCCCCATTTCTTCAAAAAGCCGGAGCTACAAAATCGCGCTCCCCACTTCACTAATTTTGTGCTGTCACAGCTTGAGCAGATATTTCACGTGACGCGCAGCCAGCTCTCGCGCTCCGGCATGATCGTCAATACTACTCTCGATATTAGCTTGCAGGATAAAATCCAGAAGATCATGCAGCAGCATATAGCAGCGCTGCGCTACACCCACAATGTGAGCAACGCCGCTGAGGTGCTCATAGATTTCCATACCGGCGCGGTCATCTCCCTGCTCGGCAGCATCAATTACTACGATAACTCTATCGATGGGCAATTCGACGTGGCGACACAGGGCTATCGCCAGCCGGGATCCTCGTTCAAGCCCTATGTCTACGTAACGGCTTTCGAGCAGGGCATTTCGCCTGGGCAGGCCATCGATGATGCTCCCACCACTATCGTCAATACGGGTGGTTCCCCATTGTACTATTCACCAACTAACTACGACCTGCATTATCATGGGCATATGACCCTGCGCTGCGCCCTGCAAAACTCGCTCAACATTCCCGCGGTAAGAGTGCTCTGGCATGTTGGCATCAATGCAGCTATGAAGACTGCCTATGATATGGGCATCACAACATACGAGGGAACTCCCGGCTACTCCCTCGTGCTTGGGGGCCTTGGCATCCGGCTCATCGATCACACCTCGGCAATGGGCACTTTTGCCAATGGTGGAGTGCATGTCCCTTACTACGCTGTTAACAGCGTTATCTCCGCCAACACTCATAAAGTTCTGTACCAGCACCGGAACAACCCCGGCAAGCGCGTGATCAGCCCGCAGCTCGCCTATATGATGACCAACGTGCTCAGCGATAACACCGACCGCATTCCTGAGTTCTTCGATTGTAACGTGCTCCAACTCTACTCCAACTCTCAGAGCGATTGCTGGAATGGCAATCGTGGCGTGGTTCGCCCGGCAGCCGCCAAGACGGGTACAACCAGCGATTTCCGCGATAACTGGACCATAGGCTATACAACAGACTTTGTCATGGGTGTATGGGCTGGTAACGATGATAATTCGCCCATGTACAACATTACGGGCGTTGACGGGGCTGCGCCTATCTGGCACGATGCCATGCTTGTTGCAGAAGAGGGACATCCTATCCGCGATTTTACGTATCCTGGCGGGCTGGTGCGCGCTACCGTGACATATCCCGATGGCGTCACCTCTACCGACTGGTATCTTCCCGGCAAAGTACCTACTTTTGCGTTACACTCCACATCTTCTCCGGCAGTAGGGCAAGCACAAGACCCCCTCACTACCCTGCTCAACCCCTTGCCCCTACGGGGAGGCTATTGCCCAAGCTACAGCTTCGCCTTCCCGCCTCCTCCTCCAGATAATATCCCACCTGTTAGCAGCGGCTGGTGGTGAAAACAAGTTGAAGATTTGATGTATCTTTGCTACAATAGGAGTAGAAATCTGGCACCTTATTCCATGCTAAAAACGGTTACGTAGAGGAGATTTCGTTCATCCTTTTTGAGGGAAAACATAAGCAAAAAGCAGCTATTACATTGTTCTGCTTATTTTTTGTGCAAAAACTCTTCATTTAAGTGCGTAATACGAACAAGCTGTACTATATAACTACCTGTATTTGTAAAAACCAATGTTTTATATTTTTATATGCTCATGTGGCTGGCCGGTATGCTAATCTGTAGAAGACATCCCTTCTCTATCCTCACAATGGATCGAGAACATGCAGAAAGAAGAGAGGCACTATGCAGACCGAGAAGCAGCATCCCCTACCACCAGCAAAGCTTCCGCCGCATAGCCGCGCGGCAGCAGCGCAAAAGCTCGATGAGCGACCGCTCAAGTCTATACGCGGCGTGTTTTATGATGCTCCACACCTCAGGCAGCATCCTACCGGCTGGCATAACCGGCTCTATCTCAAACGCAAAACCCTGCATCGCACCAACCAGTACTCCGCTGCCGTTGATCGCAACGTGACGCGCTGGTCGATCATGCCCGTGGCACTGGGCATCCTGACCGTAGTAGTGGCGGTGGCCGGCTTCCTTGTCACCTATTCCGCCATGTCGCAGGCTGTCAACCAGCGATACCGTCAAGATGTGGTCACGCTGGCCGATATCCTGCCCAGGGATAACCTCAAGATGTATGATGAACATGGCACTATGATCTACCAGATGACCGACCAGGGCTTGCAGACAAGCGAACCGCTCAATCGTATCTCGCCTAACCTTGTGCATGCAGAGATCGCCATTGAAGATCAATATTTCTGGACGAATCCCGGCTATGACATTACGGGCATTGTGCGTGCAGCATTGGCCGATCTAACCCGTAACCGTATCGTCCAGGGCGGCAGCACGATCACCCAGCAACTGATTAAGAACGCCATCGTTGGCGACCAGGATACGGTCATGCGCAAACTTGAGGAGGTCCTGCTCGCTCCGCAGGTGACCCGCTACTATACCAAGCAGCAGATTATGGATATGTACCTCAACACGACGTATTATGGTGAGCAGGCCTACGGAGCCGAGGCTGCGGCATTTATGTACTTTGATTTGCAGGACACTCCTCATGCCAGTGCGGCGTCCCAGCTCGATATTGCCCAGTCGGCCATGCTTGCCGGTATTCCTAGCGACCCTAGCTTATACGATCCATTTCTCCATCCAGAAGCTTCCTTGCTACGCACCGAGTCTGTGCTCAATCAAATGCGGCTGCAGGGCTATATCACGCCATTACAGCAGCGCGCTGCTGTTGTTGAGATAGAGCAGCCTGGATTCCTTCATCACGGCATGATTTCTAACACCAACCTTGCTCCTCACTTTGCCAGCTACGCCGTCAATGAGCTATCGGGCGTCCTGCATGTCAAAGCCTCCGCTCTTTCGCGTTCCGGCCTGCTGGTCTACACAACGCTTGATCTGCCGCTGCAGAATAAAATCCTGAAAATCGCCCAGCAGCATATTGCCGCGCTGGCTGCCGCGCATCACATGGCCAACGCAGCAGTTGTGTTGATTGACTTCCATAATGGCGCGATCCGCACGCTTTTAGGGAACATTGATCCCAATAACCCGCAATATGGGCAGTTCGACGTGGCGACCCAGGGCTATCGCCAATCCGGTTCGTCATTTAAGCCGTTCATGTATGCGACAGCCTTTGAAAAAGGCCTGAGTCCCGGTATGCCCGTGCTCGATGCTAAGTACACTATTCAGCTCTGCTGTGGACTGCCGGCGTACTCGCCGAGCAACTACGACCAGCGCTTTCACGGGCTGGTATCGGTTCGCTACGCCTTGCAAAACTCCTTTAACGTCCCGGCGGTAAAGGTGCTCGTGCGCACCGGCGTCGAGGATACCCTGCACACAGCTCAGGAGCTTGGCATAACCAGCTATACCGGAACGCCAAACTATACCATGGTGCTTGGCACGCTCGGCGTCCGCCTGCTCGATGAGACGGCTGCCTACGGCGTCTTCGCCAACGGGGGTGTGCGTATTCCTCCCCACGCTATTGATACCGTCCTGGATACACAGGGTCATGTCATCTATCACTTTGTTCCCGTTGGCAAGCGCGTGCTCAGCAAGCAGGTCGCCTTCCTCGTCACAAACGTGCTGAGCGATAACCGCTCGCGCACCTACGAATTTGGGCCTTGCAGTGCCCTGTACCTGTACAGCAATACGCAGCAGCAGTGCTACGAAGGCAACCCCGGCATCACTCGCCCGGCAGCTACCAAGACCGGCACCTCGCAGAACTTTGCGGACAACTGGACGGTGGGCTACACCACCGACTTTGTGATGGGTGTATGGGCCGGCAACAACGACAATTCGCCGATGATCAATGTCACCGGCGTTGATGGAGCAGGGCCTATCTGGCATGATAGCCTGTTGCTCGCCGAGCAGGGCCACCCTGTCACAGGTTTTCCAACTCCCGATGGCGTGGTGTTAAGGACGGTGCAATATCCAGGCATTACGACCACCGACTGGTACATCAAGGGCCTTCCCTGGACAGATTGGGGCCTGGGATAAGTCGGGCCAGATCATTTACAATACATAGCCTGCTATGCTACACTGCAAGGTAGTTACACAAAGGAGGGTATTGTTATGAGCCAGAAACAGCAGAGTGAAGCCCAGAGCAGAGCGCACTGGCTCCGTATAGGCTTCATCGCGCTAACAACGGTTGGCCCCATCCTCAATAGATTGATGCAGTTCCGGCACCGCTCGCGCGAGCTTCGCGAAACAGTTGTTGAGAAAGCCGCAGCAGGCCAGGAAGCGGCTCGCAATGTCCGGGAGGATGTGCTTGAGCGCCTGGATGAATTTACTCTTGCCAGTCGCAAGCTTGCGGCCCAGCAAGCAAAGCAGTTGCAGAGGCAGGCCCGGCAGTTGCAAAAGCAGGCTCGCCTTTTACGTAGAGCATTACGCAGGCAAAGCCGCCGGCGCCGCCAGCTCAACAGGATGCTCAAACGATTGCAAAAAGCAGGCCCCCCCTGGAGCCAGGAATTGCTGAGGCGCAGCGAAGACCTGGCCAGCAGCATCGTTGAGCAGAGCAGCAAGATTTCCCAGAGCGTGATTGAGCGTGGCAGTGAAGTGACGCAAGATATCGCGGAGCGCAGCAGCCAGGCTGTCCAGGCCCTTACAGGGCGTAGAAGGCGCCTGTTCCGGCAAGAGCGCAGGCAGAATACCACCCTGCTGGCGATGATTGGCTTCGCTGTTGGTCTTGCTGCCGCCGCCGCTGTTACCTACTGGTTTGTGCGCCGGCGCATGGCAGAGCAGGAGATAGCTGAAAGCGAGCATATTGAACTGCCACAGCAGCAGGCGCAGGAGGCTGCAAGCATGAGCCGGCCGGTGGGGGAAATCGTGTACATGGACAGCGAAGGCACGCCTGTAGCGATCCTGGAAGTCGATATCGATAGTGAAGTTCCCGCGGATGCAGCCTTCGTTGGCGTCTCCAGCACAAAACTCTACTACCCGCTAGCGACATTCAGGGAGCGTTTCTCAACGGCTGCTGGTGAAATAGCCCCCGCAGACCTGGTTTACTTCGCTAGCGAGGAAGAGGCCAGGGAGCAAGGATTTAGCCCTGCAGAATAAATAGAGGCTATAAATGCCTTTTATATTGTTCTGGGACCTGCCCCTCGGGGAATCCTTCGTTCACAATCCCGCGCTTGACAAGATAAAGCAGGAAGTCTAATTGCTGATCCGGGGTTGGTGCACCGGCTGGAGAAGTTGCTCCGGTTTTCCTGGGGGTGTTCCCAGGGTTTATATCAACAGGCGGCGTTGCAGGAAGCGCGGCAAGCGGCGACTGGGCATCCTTTTTGTCGTTTGCCGTAGCAGCGGGGGGCGGCTGCGCGATACGTTCTGGCCATTCATTCACGGATGAGTAACTGGCTTCCCCTGGCCCTTGCCCGGCCATCAGAGGGGCTACTCCGGGATGAGGTGGCATTCCTTCGAACGTTGGTCGTGAGGCCGGTCCCTGGATCGTGCCTTTGTGTACAGAGCTATGAGCAGGGGAGTATGCAGTCTCCTGGGATTTCCGCCATGGCCACCACCCAAACAACTTATCTAGCCAGCGTTTAATCGCTTGCGTGACCATTGTTTTGCCCTTTTCATAGGAGCGACATGCCTGAAGAAACACAGGCGGCCCATATCCAGACAGGCACCATGAAGAGTGCCCCTACACTATAATCACGCGCTCTACCTACAATTTGGATACAACGCTCTTTCAATCCCTCAAGCGGGCTAATGGCTCTTCCGACATACCAGATCACAGGCATAACAGGCATCAATGAAAACTCTGGATAAAAACATAATAGCATATTGCTAAACGCTCGTCAAATTCCTATTTTCGCAAGTTTCCTTGCTTTTTTCCCATTGACATGCCATAATCAAGCAGTGTGAACCACAGGACGGGAGCACATTTCAGTTTTGTTCGGTGTTCCCTGCTCCATATCTTTACCTTTGCCAGAGGCAAAACATGCCTGTTGTTAGACCCTACTAAAACACAAAAGAAAGGCTTGTGCTGGCCATGCAGGAAGATATTCTTGGAACCCGGCGTACCGCCATCTCGGAAACCTACGTCATTTGTGCCCGCTGCAACAAAGCAACGCGTTTGCGTGATGCCCGCATTATCCAGAGTGATGTGCTCTCGGAGAGTCACTCCGAGTTCGAGTATCTCTGCCAGGAATGCCAGAAGGCGCTCGCCGGTGGAGAAAAAGACTTGCCGGTTGTGTGAAGATTATGGCCTGACTCCCACAAGGGGAGTTACTACATTTCACCTCGTTTACAGTGTAGTGGCCTCTCTTGTGGGGGCCGGGGTTTCTTTATATACCTTACGATGAGGCAATAAACCATGCGTTTGCGTTACCGGTATGTGACTTACCGCTATACTGATGGCTCCCAGCAACAACTGGAGCGCCATTACCGCCAGTTGCTGGAGGATGCTCTACGCCAGAGCCAGCAATCCATTTTGCATCGCTCGACAACATGGCGGCCCCTCGCCGATATTCGTGAATCGGCTGAGATGATGACTGTAAAAATTGAACTTGCAGGGATGAAAGAAGAAGACATCGATGTTATCCTCTATGAGGATGCCCTGGTGGTCAGCGGCGTGAGACGTGATGATCCCGATCGTCATGAGAACCTGTACTATCATGAGGCTCAGATTCGCTATGGCCCGTTCCGTGTTGAAGTCTTGCTCTTCTTCCCGGTTGACCGCGAAGGCGTCCAGGCACGCTACGAAAACGGATTCTTATGGGTCGATTTGCCTAAACTCCCTGCAAAGGAGCCGGAGCGTGTCCGTATACAACGAGAGATAACACAGACATAACCAGAACAGCAGTGTTTTCATCATAGATAGCGCGTGATAGCGCGCGTTGAATTGAGAAGGTCGTATGGAGAAAAAACGTTCTAAGAAAGAGATAAAGCGCGAGGAACTGTTCGATACACAGTCTGTCATAGTTCCAGCCGATATAGAAAGCCCTGATGACCTCGAGGGCGAGGAAGAGGCAAGAAACGGCGGAGCAGGCTATCAAGCCGGCGAGGAGGAAGAAAGCCGCGATCAGCAGGATGAAGAGCGGCTGAGCATTCCCGATGTGCTGCCTGTCTTGCCCCTCAAGGATACGGTTGTCTATCCTTATGCGGTGCAGCCGCTTGCCGTCGGCCAGGAGCGCTCGATCCGCCTGATCGATGATGTCATGCGGGGCAATCGCCTGGTTGTGCTGGTGGCACAGAAATCAGCCGAGATTGAGCAGGCAGGCCCGAAGGACATTTTCAAAATCGGAACGGTATCGCGCGTTGCTCGCATGATTCGCATGCCTGATGGCACGATCCAGATCATTGTGCAGGGCCTGGAGCGCGTGACGATTGGCGAATTCGTACAGGAGAAGCCTTATCTCGCCGCCCGTGTATCGGTTAAACCAGATATACAAGAAGAAGATGATGAGACCGAGGCTATCAAGCGCAATGTTGTGCAGTACTTCCAGCGGCTGGTTGCGCTCGTCCAGAATGTACCCGATACAGTTGCAACCGCCACGCTCAATCTGGAAGAGCCTCGCCAGGTCGTCTACGTAATTGCTACCTTTATCCAGATGGATTTGGAGCTGCGCCAGCAGTTGCTTGAGCTTGACTCGGTGCGGGCCAAGCTGGAAAAGCTGAGTAGCTACCTCGCGCATGAACTCGAAATTTTCGAGCTGGGTCGCAAGATTCAGAACAGCGCCCAGGAAGAGATGAGCAAGATGCAGCGCGAGTACCTGCTGCGCGAACAGCTCAAGGCCATCCAGCGCGAACTGGGTGAAGAGAGCGAGGAGCAGGCAACTGTCAACGAGTTGCGCCGCAAGATCGATGAGGCAAAGCTGCCGGAAGAGGCCTTAAAAGAGGCCAATCGCGAGCTTTCCCGCCTTGAGAAGCTGCCGTCAGTCTCGCCCGAATATAGCATTATTCGCACCTACCTTGAACTGCTGGCCAGCCTGCCATGGAGCAAGAGCACCGGCGAAAAGATCGATGTGCCACATGCCCGCCAGGTGCTTGACCAGGATCACTACGACCTGGAAAAGATTAAAGACCGCATTCTTGAGTACCTGGCTGTGCGCCGCCTGAAAGAGGAGCGCCTGGAGGAACAGCGCCAGCGGGAGACTGAAGCAGCCCAGGCTGAGGCTGAAGGCAACGGCGGCAAGGAGAATGGGCGTGTTCCCACGCAGCCGCTTGCTTCCCAGGAAGTGATGCGCCAGATCAATCGCGAGCCTATCCTCTGCTTTGTTGGGCCTCCGGGTGTAGGAAAGACCTCGCTCGGGCAATCCATTGCCAGGGCGCTGGGCCGGAAGTTTGCCCGCATGTCGCTGGGTGGTATTCGCGATGAAGCCGAGATTCGCGGGCATCGCCGCACATACATCGGCGCCATGCCAGGTCGCATCATCCAGACATTGCGCCGGGTCGAGGCAAATGACCCCGTGATCATGCTGGATGAGGTCGATAAGGTTGGCGCAGACTGGCGCGGCGACCCGTCTTCGGCCTTGCTGGAAGTGCTGGATCCGGAGCAGAACTATAACTTCCGCGACAACTACCTGGATCTTCCCTTTGATCTATCGAGGGTGATGTTTATCGCGACTGCCAATGCCCTGGAGCCTATTCCGGCAGCTTTGCGCGACCGCATGGAGGTCCTGGAACTCTCCGGCTATACCGAAGAGCAGAAGCTACACATTGCTCGCAACTACTTGCTGCCCAAGCAGCTTAAGGCCAACGGCCTGAAGGAAGATGAGCTGGTCATCGATGACGATGTCCTGCGTCGCATTGCTCGTGACTACACACGCGAGGCCGGGGTGCGTAACCTCGAGCGTGAGATCGGCTCGCTGTGCCGCAAGGTTGCCAAGCAGATCGCGGAAGGCCGGCAAGTACCGATTACCGTCACTGCCGAGCAACTGACTGAATACCTGAGTCGCCCGCGCTTCTTTGAGGAGGTAGCCGAGCGCATTGATCGCCCCGGTATTGTTACCGGCCTGGCCTGGACACCCGTTGGCGGAGAGATCATCTTTATTGAAGCGGCGGCAATGCCCGGAAAGCAGAACCAGTTGACGCTGACCGGCCAGTTGGGCGACGTGATGAAGGAGTCGGCGATGGCTGCTCTGAGTTACGTGCGCTCTAATGCCGCTTCGCTGGGGCTTCCTGCCAACGTCTTCGAGGACCAGAACATCCATATTCACGTTCCTGCGGGAGCCAGTCCGAAGGATGGCCCATCAGCGGGTGTGGCGATGGTCACAGCGCTTGCATCGCTGGCGAGCGGGCGCAAGGTGCGTTCCGATGTTGCTATGACAGGAGAGATCACGCTGCGTGGCAAGGTCTTGCCGATAGGCGGCGTCAAGGAGAAGGTGCTGGCGGCCTATCGCTCCGGTATTCGCACGGTGATCCTGCCGAAGAAGAACGAGCCGGACTTGATGGAAGACCTGCCCAAAGAATTGCGCGATCAGATGCACTTTGTGTTCGCCACCGATATCCGCGATGTGCTTGAGGCAGCCTTCGAGTCCGGGCAGGACGAGGCAAAACCGAAAGACATCGCCAACGGCCACGCGCGGCCTAAACGCCGCAAGGTCGAGAAGCCGGAGCGAGCGGCTGCGAAAGCAAAGGTATAGAGAAGGAGTTAACCATGACTGATATATCTATCCCAGCCGGGACCCGCATCGGACACGTCCACCTCAAGGTCGCCGACCTTGAGCGCGCTATCGGCTTCTATCGCGACTACCTGGGCTTCGACCTGCTCATTGATCTCGGCAGCGCCGCCTTCCTCTCTGCGGGCGGCTATCACCATCATATCGGCCTCAATACATGGGAGAGCAAGGATGGGCAACCTCCTGCGCCCGGCACGACCGGCCTGTACCACTTCGCCATCAACTATCCGGAGCGCAAAGACCTGGCCGTCGCGCTCAAACGCCTGCTCGATCATGGCTGGTCGATCGATGGGGCATCCGATCACGGCACCCACGAGGCCATCTACCTGCACGATCCGGACTTCAATGGCATCGAGCTGGCATGGGACCGCGATCCCAGCCAGTGGCCACGCAAAAATGGCGTGCCCACGTTCAGCCGCAAGCCGCTCGACTTCGCGAGCCTGCTAGCCGAGCTTGATGAGCCGGACGAAGCTGGATACCTGGAGGTCTTGTCGGCATACAAGTGAATGCAATTGAGAGATGGCCTGGCGCTACAATTAGGACAGGGGCAAGCCCTGTCCCTACCCTAGATGGCTGTGGGCCGAGACGTGTATGGTAGTGACAGAGCTTGCCTCTGCCATAGTTTTTCGCTTCCCAATCGTATTCGCGCGATTGCGGCCCTTGAGAGGCAAAACGCAACCTTCTGAGGGTTTGACCGTCTAATTACTAGAAGAAATCATTCATCTAAAGAACCCTGCTACTGTGTCAATGTCATGTAACGAATGAAATCCTGGCCCCCACAAGGGAGGCCACTACATATCTCATCTCTCACTTGAGGGGTTAACGCAGTACTACTCATGATCATGGAAGAGTTTACCGATTACTACGCGGTGCTGGGCGTCGATGCCAATGCCCCAGCCGAGGTGATTAAAAAGGCCTTCAAGCATCTTGCGCTGCAGTACCACCCGGATGTCTACAAAGGCGAGGATGCAGAGGAGAAGATGCGGGAGATCTTGCTGGCTTACCAGACATTGATCGATCCCGAACGCCGCCGCATCTATGACCTGAGCCACTCGAAACACGTGCCGGGCAGTCCTGTACGTGCGGCAAATATCTATCATGCCTCTCCTGAGGCACATCGCGAGGGCCAGCGCGCCTATGCGTTTCCCGTATTCAGCGACGGGATGCCGGCGCAAATCAATCTGGGTGAGATCACGTACCTGCTTTCCCCCATTGAGGCACGCAGGCTGAAAGAGGAGGGCATGTTGCGCGGCGCGAAAGCTTCAGTCTCAGGCGAATATTATTGCCATCGCTGCCATCATCGCTGGCAGGCCGCCTCGCTGCCGGCGTTTTGCCCAAAATGTAAGGCGCGAGATTGGCGCGAATACCTGCTGCTGCGCTGCCAGTTCTGCCAGGCCGTTTTTGAAAGCGAGCAAATTCGTTACGAAGTTGGTTCCCTGCACTATGGCGATGGCAGGCTCTGTCCCCCCTATGAATTGTTTCCCCTCTGCCCAAACTGTGGCAAAGCTGAGTGGTGCCCCGCCGAGGAAAATCGCCTGTGGCACGTGCGAGACAGGGCGGCGCGAAAAGCAAAATGGCGACGGCGCTTCGGACTTGAGTAAGAAATGCGCTCACCACCTCAGGCGCTCTTTCAAGCTCACAAAACGGTGGCTCCCGATCACAATATGATCCACCAGCTCAATATCCAGGTGGCGGCCGGCCTCAACAAGCTGCTCAGTCACCTGGATGTCTTCAGGTGAGGGAGTGGGATCGCCGCTTGGATGATTGTGGCAGAGGATCACGCCGGGGCAGTTGCGAATGATGGCGGGGCGATAGATCTCCGCAGCCCGCAGCACCGAACTGTTGACCGTCCCCTTGTAGCGGCCGATATTCTCTACCACCTGATTTTTGGTATCCAGGATTAATATGCGCATTTGCTCGTGATCGAGGAACATCATCTCCATCATTACCAGATTGGCAGCGTCGGCAGGGGATTTGATCTGGTATTTCTCATCGGGCTGCAGCATGCCCAGGCGGCGCCCGATTTCCAGGGCTGCCTTCAACTGGCATGCTTTCGCCTCTCCAAGGCCGTGCTCCAGGCAAAGCTCGCTAAATTCGGCTCGCATCAGCCCGCTCAGGCCGCCATATTTGGTGAGGAGCTTGCTGGCCAGTTCGATCACGTTATCGCGCGAGGAGCCGGTGCGCAAGATAATGGCCAGCAGTTCTGCACTGGAGAGCGCCTGGGCGCCATAGTGCTGCAGCCGCTCGCGTGGTCGCTCGTCGGTTGGCATATCGTGGATGGTTGGATGGTATTCGAGTTTTGCAGGGGTAGGAGCTGATGGTTGCGTGGGAATATCGGTGCCAGTGCTGGTCTCGGGATGTTTTTCAAGTGTGGGCATGGTCTGGCTACTTCTCCTTACAACACGATAAATATCCACATCTATGGATGTGTTGAATGCATACTACACACATCTTACGAAAAAAGCAAGAGGCAAAATGAAACGCCTGCAACCCGGCCGGGTTGCAGGCGTTTTACACAATTTGATGTTTCATCCCAGGCTTGAGAAGCCGGATAAGACCAGGCTGTTGCCTGCCGCGCAGGGTACGCCCGCATTTGGGCCAATTTCTGCCTGCGTCACATAGAACCTGCCCGCGAAAGCTCCATTGAGCTTCGAGTTCAATGTTTGCTGGATCTGCGCGTTGTAGCTGTTGTATGAAATGGGGATGACTTGCAAAAAGTAGATCGTTGTGTTCAGGACCTGGACTGCCAGGCTGCCATTTGAGGCAGTTGGGGCCATTGTTGTCACGGCTGTGGCAATCTGGCCAAAGAAGGCATCGTAGATATCCGAGGTGATCACCAGGTCGCTGCCCTGCACGCCGATCTGGATATTTTGGGCCGTCAGGGTTTCCCCAAACAGCCCTTTGCCGACCGGCATAGCACTGATGCTGCTGCCCATTGCTGCCAGCGATGAAGCTGGTATTTCAACGTAAGAGTCCGCATTGGCCGGGACATTTTGCCGGTAGCGGGCAGAGCGATACCCGCCATTTTGAGGGGTATCGGTGGTCAAAGCAGTATTCTGTACCTGCGTTGTTGCCTGCCCCATTGCTACCGGAAAGCGCAGGTGCAATGCCAGGGCAGCATTGCCGCAGGAAGGCGTTGTGTTGATGCCATAGAGCTGGCCCATTGGCACCTGGAACGTTTCCTGTGGGCCGCTTGCCAGCGCCGGGCTACCGTTCAGCGGCTCTGCATTGACCTGCACTATGGACGAGTTGATCACCTGGAAGCTGATCAGCAGGCTGCCGGTGATAGGTTCTGGATCGCCTGGATAGAGGGTGATACGCAGCGACATGGCCAGCCCGTTTGACTGCACGCTCAGGCCGGTTAGCGTGGCAGAAGGCTGCAGGAGCGTGGTCACCATCTGCCGTACCCATCCCTGGTCTTGCTGCGGCACTTTGCTCAAAGCATTATTAATGGCGCTATAGAATTTTGCGGGAACCTGCTGGGCAATACTGCTCTGGAAGCGCGGCTCTAACATGCCCAGCGAGATGTAAATGGTGGCATTTAGTGAACTTGCATTGTTGTTCTGCCGCAGCTCGCTGGAATGTGCCGAGCTGTTCGCCGCTCTTGCCGGGATCACCACCGCTCCTACCAGGAGCGCCGCCAGCAGCGCTAACCAGGCTGCGTAGATATAATGTGTACGTCTCATAGCGTTCTCCCTTTATGGTTATAGCAGCTTACTCACATCAATAGGGCCTTTGAAGCAGAAGGGCACAGGGGTCGGCTGCGCTGCGACGCCCTGGATCGGCGGCGCCTGGATTAACAGCACAAGCATTTCAGTGCCTCTAGCGCAGCCTATTGATGTGCTGGTATGGATAGATATGAGTTTCGCGCCTTTCAGTTGATTATGCAGGGTTGGCATCAGCGTGTTGATCAGCATCTGGTTGAGCGCCTGTTGCATACTCGCTGCAGCCGCTGGTCCGGCATCCAGACCATCGCGTTTGAGGTGCAGCACGGTCAACTGGATATTGTTTTGATGATCGAGGCCGATGATCGTATCGAGTTCGACGGGCATGACGCGGTGAATGCCGCTGGCATTTATGATGAGATCCAGGCTGAGAACCAGGCCATCGTTCGGCTCTGGAGTGACCTTCATGTTAGAGATTGCCCCCTGCTGCAAGCCCATTTGCGAGGTAAACAGCGATGTCAGCGCTCCCTGGTCCAGCGCCAACTGGATCATCCTCGGTCCTGAAACCGGCGTTGCGGTTGCCGCTGCGCCAGAAGGCGAATTGCGCGAATTATTGGTGATGCCGGGCGCTTGCCAGATGAAGGCGGCCAGTATTCCTGCTCCTACCAGCAAGGCGACCAGGGAGAGGCTTGCCAGGGCGATGATCAAGCGCCGTCTCTTGGGGTCGCGCCAGCCACCACCTCCTCCATTGCTGCCATTCACAGGTGGCTGGGGTGGCTTCGCCGGCTCTGTAGACTCTGGAGACAGCGTGGGGTCTTGCAGTATACTGGCTGCTGCCAGTGAGACGCCCGCCTCTGGCAGCGGCCCGGCAATAGTGGGAGCATCAGGGGCCGAAGCCGGCGCTGACGAGGCATCGGGCGTTTCTTCCAGGCCCACAATGGCTGCGCGTCCCCATAAGAAGGTGGCCGGAATAATAGCGATGAGGCAGAGCACCATTGTCACGAGGAACACCGTGCTATAGACGGTATGAGCCGATTGAATCAGGTGGGCAGCGTAGCCTTTCGACCACTCGACAAATTGAGCCGTCGTTGCCGTCACAGGCAGCGACGGGTACAGCGAAGCCAGCCGCTTGAAGTAGGCCAGCGCCCAGGAAGTCAGGGCTGCCAGGCCGAGCATCATGCCTACCATGCGCAGCGAGGTGACAATAGCTGAACTCATGCCGGCCTGTGTTGCTCGCACAGAGTTGATGGCCGTTGTGCCGATAGGAGCAATGACCAGGCCGAAGCCCAGCCCTGCCGTCACCGTGCTGATGGTGATCTGCGTCCAGCCAACGTCGATGGGCCAGCGGCTCATCAGGTAGAAGCCTGCGGCTGCGAAAAGTAGCCCGAGCGCTGCTGTGAAACGGCAGGAGATGCGGCTGCACAACCAGCCACCCAGCAGGGCGCCAACCGGGATCATAGCCGTCATGCGCAAGAGGGCCAGGCCGCTGTCCAGCACCGAGCGCTGCAAGACCGTGTCAACGAAGATAGGGATATCGGCCATGGCGATGATCAATGCCGCGCCAACAAACAGGCTGACCAGCGCCGTCGCCGAGAACGAAAAACGCTTGAACAGCGAAAGATCGACCACCGGCCAGCGCACTTTGCGCTCCACCAGCACAAAGGCAATCAGGAACACAAGGGCGAGCGCCAGCGAGACAGGGTTATTCTGCGGAGCAGGGCTGTTGATGGGCGTTGGGCCAAGATCGGTTCCCTGTTGCGCAAGGCCCAGGCTCAGGCAGGTGAGGGCTGCTCCTAGCAAGATGGCTCCCAGCCAATCGATGCCTTCATGCAGGCGTGTGCCTCTCGGGATGAGGAACCAGGCCAGGGTCATGAGCGCAATGACAATTGGCACGTTGAAGTAGAAGATATATTGCCAGCCAAATTGCTGCACGATAATAGCGCCGTAGAGCGGGCCTACCACGCCTCCAGCCTCCGTCACCGCGCCAATCAGTCCCAGCGCCAGCCCGCGCCGCTCCTCACCATAGAAATCTCCGGCGATGGCCATCGCCACCGGCACGACTGCCCCACCACCAACTGCCTGCAAGAAACGAGCGGCAATCAAAAAGATCAGTCCCGGTGAAGAGGTATCGATGCCAATATTGCCGAGAAAGCTTATATCCCATAGCCCGGCAAACACAGGAGCCAGGCCACAAAGAACCGAGCCGATAGCAAAAATGCTCAGGCACAAGAGGAAGATACGCCTGCGCCCGAATATATCGGAGACACGCCCCATCAGCGGCATGGCAATAATAAATCCTAGCAGGTACGCGCTGATAATCCATGCTGCGTGATCGAGCTTGGTCGGGCTGATATTCAGGTCGGTCACCATGGGTGGCAGGGCAGTTACTACCACCGTCTGGTCCATGGCTGTGAAGAAGACCCCAATACAGGCTACCGCTAGGGCCGCAAAGGCTACTCCTCTTTTACCCGTTTGCGCTGTTGCAGGCGTCGTGATCTTCTTCAACGAACTGGTAATCTGCATGCTCAAGGCTATGCGGTGAGCATCACTGCTGCCATCGCTTTCATCCCCAGGAAACCCTGCATCGCCTGCCTGTCCCGGGGCGCCTTGCGTCGTCGCATCTGGCCTGCGCATGCTCAGCGTAGTCTCTTTATCGTCTTCTAGTGTATACATCTTCTCCCCTGGGCACGATGATCGATAAATTGAACAGTTTTACGAAAGCTGCGGGGCAGTTATGCTCACATTCTCGTTATATTTCGAGATGAAAAATGTGCGCGTCGTATTCTTGTTGTCGCCAGGAGTAGCCTGCCCCGTCACCTTTACCTCGTAGGGGAGCGAATCGCTCTTGCCGATGCACACATCGGTCTGCAATATGGTGCCAGCCGGAACGCCTCCGCCGGTGAAAAAGGCGATGTATTTAGCGTTGAGCTGCCCTGTCACACGCCAGCAGGGTACTCCGTTCACAGAGTAGCTTGTAGGCTGGCTAAGATCCTGCACTTTGTTGACCAACGAGAGAATGCCGCTGTTGGGGTTAGTAAACGTGCGAGGATCGATCAGGCCTTTGATCACTCGCCACTGCCCGGTAATAGGATCGGTGATGAATTGCATATTGCCAATGCTAATGAGGTTCACGGTAACGGATTGGCCTGAGAGAAGCACGGTAGCCTGGGCCTTCACTTTGTCCGGCAAGACGACATCGCCATTAGCCGCGCGAATCTGCACCTGGCTCGCTGAAGCCGGTCCTGGATTATCTACCTGCATGACGACATGAAACGAGGTCACATTGTGAAAGCTCTTCTGCATGGAAGCAAGGAGCTGCTGGGTTGTGGGCTTAGGCCCATTTGCCACGGCTGCATTATTGTGCTGCCAGGGCAGCGAGCATCCTGCGAGGATTAGCACTGCGGCCAGGCTAAGCATGATGAGGGCAAATATGCGACCCAATGAGTAACGCGATGAAAACATGGATAAATACCTCCCCGAATCTGGTTTAAAGATTTGTTTTGCTACAACGATTCAACGCAATCTTCAGGCGCTTTCGGGGGGCGGCGGTACTTTATGGTACGACATGCTACAAAATGGAATTGTCATCCTGAGCGAAGGATCTCGTTCGATTGGCATCGGATGCTTCGCTCCGCTCAGCATGACATGGCGGGAATGTTGGGCTTCCCCTGAAGCTAGCTCGATAAGATATTAGATCTTCTCCAATTTTGCGAAATCGAGGCTCAGTTTCTTTTTACCAATCTTGCCTTCAAACTGTACTTCGACGAACTCGGTCTGTTCCTGCATCTCACTTTTCAGCACAATGCCTTCGCCAAATTTATCGTGCCGGACTCGATCACCGGGCTTGAACTGCTGCTCTTTCGGTTTAGCGGGCGGCGGTGTTGCCTGCGCTCTCTGAGCCGGTGGCAAGGAGGGCGGCACGGTTGACGAGGAGTATGAACCTGGGCGTGGTGCCCAGGGTGTTTGGGGTTTGAAGCTGCCTGTAGTAGCGCCTCTTCCAAAGCTTCCCGGCTGGCCGCTGCCGAAAACCCGTCCACCCTCACCTGCATAGGGGTCTTCATCGAAACTCTCTTCATCGTCCCAGCTATAGCGGCGCTTCGGGCGGCCGGTCGTGCTATTGCCACCAAGCAGGCCCATCGGGATATCTTCGAGGAAACGCGATGGCTCGGTGTACTGTATATCGCCGAACAGGGAACGGCGGCGAGCGCGAACAAGGTAGAGGCGATGCATAGCGCGCGTAAAGCCGACGTAGGCCAGGCGGCGCTCTTCTTCCAACTGCTCAGGCTTATCCACCGAACGTGCGTGGGGCAGCGAGCCTTCGTCCATGCCGATGATAAAGACGACGGGGTATTCCAGGCCCTTGGCAGCGTGCAGCGTGATCAGGGTGACGGCGTCGCGGTTTTCTTCCTGCAGCAAAGTGCCATCTTCGCTTGTTTGTGTTGTGTCGGCGCCGCCTACCAGCGCGACATTCTCGAGGAAGAGTTCAAGGGCAATATGTGTCTCGATCTCTGAATAATCATCGGCGACGCGGCGCAGCTCCAGGACGTTGGCCCAGCGATCCAGTTCTCCCTCAGGATGCTCGCGCAGTTCAGGCCCAATGCCGCTGCGCTCCGCGATTCTATCAAGCAATTCGGGCAGGTTGAGTTCATCCATCGAACTGATCAGATCGGCCATCAGTCGCCCGAATTCACCCAGCGCGGTCTTTGCCGCTTTACCGAGCGTAGGATGCTGCTCGATCTGCTGGATGGCATCATAGAGCGATATGCGCTGCTCGCTGGCCCAGTGCTGCAGTTCACCCAGCGTTTTTGGCCCGATCTTGCGATTTGGCACGTTGATGATGCGCTTGAGGCTCAACTCGTCGCGAGGATTGAGCAGCAGGCGCATATAAGCCAGCATATCCTTGATTTCTTTGCGCTCGTAGAACTTGCGGCTGCCGATCACTTTGTAGGGAATGTTTGCCCGCAGGAATTGCTCTTCCAGGGCGCGTGACTGGGCATTGGTGCGATACATCACGGCCACGTCGCCGCGCTTCTCGATCTCGCCGCGTGCCAGCAAGCGATTGATCTCGCGTGCGGTAAACGCTGCCTCATCTTCCTCGTCGTGCGCTTCGTGAATAATGATCTTTTCACCAGAACCCAGCGCAGTCCACAGCTTCTTCTCCTTGCGCAGCCGGTTGCGCCTTACTACATTCTGTGCGGCGTCGAGGATAGTCTGGGTCGAGCGATAGTTTTGCTCCAGCAGGACAAATTTGGCGCGCGGAAAATCTTCCTCGAAGCGCTGTACATTTTCGGAACTGGCGCCGCGCCAGCTATAGATCATCTGGTCGTCATCGCCCACCACGCAGACATTGCCGGAACCTTCATGCCTGCTATCTGTCCCATAGCCCAGCAGGCGTATGAGCTTATATTGAGGCAGGTTGCAATCCTGGAACTCGTCCACATGAATGTAGTGCCAGCGCAACTGGTAGCGATGCAGCACATCCGGTTCGCGCCGCCACAACTGTTCGGTCAGCAGCAGCAGGTCATCGAAATCAACGCTGTTATTGGCGCGCAGCAGCTTTTGATAGGCCTTATAGACTCGCGCCGCTACCTCTTCTGTATACTTCGCTGCCCGCTCAGCCATTTGCTCTGGCACCAGCAAATCGTTTTTCGCTCGCGAAATCAGCGCCAGCATGGTGCCAGGCCTGTACTGCTTCTCGTCAAGGTTCAGATCCTTAATGGCCTGCTTGACCAGCGTTGTTTGATCGTCGGTGTCCAGGATCACAAAGGATTTGCTGAGTCCCAGGGGAGCGAGATAGTCCGCTTCGATGCGCAGCACGCGAGCACAGATGGCATGAAAGGTGCCGATGGTCATTTCTTTGGATTCGTTGATGCCGACCAGCTTCTCCAGGCGCTCGCGCATTTCCCTGGCCGCCTTGTTGGTGAAGGTCACGGCCAGGATGTGCCAGGGCGAGATATGTTCGTGCCGCACGAGGTAAGCGATGCGGTGGGTGATCACGCGGGTTTTGCCGCTTCCAGGCCCGGCCAGGATGAGGAGAGGTCCTTCGGTCGTCGTCACGGCCCTTTTCTGGGGTTCGTTCAGTCCTGCTAAAAAATCTTGCTGCTCTAACATAATTTTCACGCTGCCTATGGCCTTGCAGCCATGTATAATAGTCTTACCTTTCCATTTATTTCGCTGGTATCATATCATGCTCATGTTGTAGAGACAAGGGCTAGGAGAATAGGCCCTCCATCCTTCCAGGTGAGCCGTAGGGGCCCGATTTATCGCGCCCAGCGCCGATTGATCGACAAGACCAGTCTAGAGCATGTCATGCTGAGCGAAGCGAAGCATCCGCTGCCGATCGAGAGGAAGATCCTTCGCTGCGCTCAGGATGACATTGCTTCGGCTCAGGGCAGGGACAAGTCCTACCCCTACAGCATGACATGGCCAGCCCTTTCTGTTTGTGAGAGACTATAAGGAGCTATAACCACCAAGAAGGAGAACATCATGCAACAGCGATCGCCCTATCTCACGTGCTCGGATGAAGTTGAGGCGGCCTTGCAAGGCCGGCGGCCTGTTGTCGCCCTTGAATCGACCGTCATTGCTCACGGCCTTCCCTATCCAGCAAATATTGAGGTAGCGCAGGCTATGCAAGCCACGATCCGTAAGGAGGGAGCGGTTCCGGCAACTGTTGGCATCCTGAACGGGAAGATCAAGATCGGCCTATCGCTTGATGAGATTACCCTACTGGGAACAGCAGAGCATGTACAGAAAGTGAGCAGGCGCGACCTGGCCGTTGTCCTGGCAACCGGGCAACTGGGAGCGACGACGGTTGCAGGGACGATGCTGTGTGCCTGCATGGCCGGAATTCACTTTTTTGCTACAGGTGGCATTGGTGGCGTCCATCGCGGCGCGGAAACCAGCATGGATATTTCTGCCGACCTCACCGAGCTGAGCCGCACGCCTGTACTCGTTACCTGTGCGGGCGCAAAATCTATCCTTGACCTTGGCCTGACCCTCGAATACCTCGAAACCCAGGGGGTGCCCGTGATCGGCTGGCAGACCGATGAGTTTCCCGCGTTCTACGTTCGCTCGAGCGGGCACAGGCTGCCGCACCGCGTCGATGATGTGGCCACTGTCGCGGCTATTGCTCACACACAATGGGCATGCGGCTTGCAGGGCATCGTAGTGGGCTGTCCCATCCCGGAACAATATGCAATGGATGCTGGTCCATTAGAGGCTGCCACCCAGGAAGCCATGCGCCTGGCACGCGAAAACGGCATTCGCGGCTCCGCTCTTACGCCTTTTCTCCTCGCGCATGTCGCTAAAGCCAGCGCAGGCGAAAGTGTCGAAGCCAACAAAGCGCTTCTCATCAATAATGCGCTGTGGGCAGCCCGCTTTGCCAAAGCCTTTTACAACAGTTGATTTATTGCGTTTTGGGGATTACAATACTATCAGTAGATGGCTGTAAGAAAAACCTCGAAAGGGGCTTGTTGCTGTGAATACGATACAGTTTAGAACGGTTTTTATAGGAGCTATTCTCACCATAGCCTGGATCTGTGCCTTCCTATTTATTAAGCCAACGCTGGTCATGGAGTTTGGCGCTGGCATCAACGTGAACTTCAAGCTGCTGGTTGTGCTGGTTATCCTGCTTATCATCGTTTTGTACCATATCTTCGACCGCCCCAATCCACAAACAACGAAGCTCAGCCTCACAGTAGCGCTTACTTTAGTATGGATCAGCTTGATCATGTTTTATCCATTCAACCCAACCGGCAACGACCCTGCTTTGAATGTCACCTGGCCTGGTGGTGCCGTTGCCTTCTTCACCCTCATCGGCGGCCTGGGTATCAGCGTGCTGTGGGTGTACTTCCTCTCGGAGGAAATCTTCTGAACGATTGAACAGCCGCCCGGCATAACCAGAAAATAGTCGTCTTCCATACTGCCCGGCACCCCATGAGGGTGCCGTTTCTTTTCTCATGCAAGAATGTGAAATGCCCCACATTTAAAGAGAGAAATATTATGCTTGTGCTTCAGCACGTATGCCAGTATAATAACCCCATGCTTTTGAGATCAGATCGTGTTATGTGTTCGCTATGAAATTTCATAACAAAAAAAGTCAGCCTTTCATCGTCTGATAGGGTGATAAACCAGATCTGGTACCGGTTGTTCATTGTTTTTATCCCTTAGGTAAGGTTCAACTGGACGTGACAATGCTCAATCACCAGAAAAGCCCGGACATATCATGTTGAGCGAAGCGAAACATCTGATGCCCATCGACCGAGATCCTTCGCTTCGCTCAGGATGACATGATGCGATTGTTCACACTGTCAAGGGCTTTCCTTCATCTTTGAACCTTGTCTTAGATTAGAAAGGAGCATGGCCATGCTGGTTAGTCTACGAGACCGCATTGCCACTCGCAGGTGGTCGCTTGCGAAAGTGCTGGGTATCGTCTTTCTTGCCGTTGTAATAAGTAGCTGTGCCGGTACATCGACTACTAGTACGCCGACGCCAACACCTGCCACACCGCAGTATACCGTTCTCAATCTGGGTATCCCACAAAAAGCGTTGAATGCTCCGATCATCGGGCTTCTTCCAAACAACCAAGTCCTGCGTATTGGGATAAGCTTCAAGCTGAATCAGTCCGAGATTGACAAGTGGAACCAGGTGACGAAGAATCACGGAAAAAAAGGAAGTAACGTCAATCCCAGCAGCATCGCCAATCAACTGGGTATTACCGATGCTGAGTACCAGGATATTAAAGAATACTTAGGCATCTCGAACGTCACGCTCACCCTCAACAAACTCCACACCTACCTTACGGTTGATGCCAAAGTTAGTGCTGTGAACGAGCTGCTGCAAACAAGAATGGTGCTGCACAAGCTCAATGGGCGCACCTTCTATACGCCTGACCCCAAGATGCCACCAAAGCTGCCAACCTTCATCGCCGATCACATCGCAGCCATCACCGGACTGGAAAACTACAGCCAGGTTCATACCGGGGCAACTAACGTACCCCGCCTGCCATACTCTACGATGAGCCAGCATACCTCACACAGGCAGGCAGATTGTAATCCTGACCCGCAAACGGTCTCCATAGACCAGATTGCCTCCGCCTATGGCTACAATCAATTCTGGCAGAACAATTTTAAGGGCGATGGGATCACCATCAACTTAGTTGAAACCGATACCTTCTTCGCCGACGATATCAGCACCTACTTTAGCTGTGTTGGCTTCAACCCGAATAACTTTCAAGTTATCAACGTCGATGGGCAGCCCACACAGGTAGCGGGAGAATCCATGCTGGATATCGAGATGATTGCTGGCCTCGCCCCCAATTCTACTATCAAGGATTACCAGGCCGGGAACTCAAGTTTCCAGGCCCTCAACGACATGCTCCAGCAAATCATCAATGATAATGCCAGCAATGCGAATAGCGCCAGCATCGTGAGCATCAGCCTGGGAGCCGCCGAAAATGGCCTCAGCAACGATGCTTTCCAGGCCCTGGATAACAGCTTCAAGCAGTTGACGCAGGTCGAGCATATGACGGTTTTTGTTGCCAGCGGAGATTGTGGCGCCTTTGCCGATGAAACCTACGGTGATCTCACGGTGAACTTTCCGGCCAGCGACACCAATGTCGTCTCGGTAGGAGGAACAGAGCTGAGCGTCGATGGAAGCGGTAACCGCGCCGGTGAGGTAGTCTGGTCTAACGGCTCCAACAGAAGCCAGTGCCAGAACCAGTGGGGCAGTGGCGGTGGCCTGAGCACTGCCTTCGATCAGCCAAGCTGGCAGCAGGGCAATGGCGTGAGCAATCAATATTCTGACGGCAAGCGCCAGATCCCTGATATATCGGCAATCGCCGATAACATCGCGTTCTATGTCCAGGGGCAATGGAGCAACAATGGAGGTACCAGCGCAGCCGCTCCCATCTGGGCTGCAGGTATGGCCCTGGTCAACCAGGCGCTCATCGCCAATGCCAATGGCACCTACTTCTATGGCCCTGATACCTTCTACCAGGTAGCCAGTGGTAATGGCAAATACCAGCCCTACTACGATGTGACGCAGGGTAATAATCTCTACTACTCTGCGACTCAGGGCTGGGACTATGCTACAGGCCTTGGCACCCCCAACCTCGTCGATTTCTATAATGTTCTCGCTTCTGCCGCCCAAAGCGGGAGCTAATACCGATACAGCCCTCATTACCCATGTGATGGGTAATGAGGGCCACTATATTTCATGGTTCCGCACAAAAAAACCTGCAATTTATTCACATGATGCCGTTCTTTCAACCAGAAAAACTATTGTATTTGTTGTAAGGAGGACATCGTGCGCTACAAACTCGTAGTCTTTCTCGCTCTCGTCTTCATGGTGCTGGCAGGCACCTTCTTTCTCTCCGGTCGTTTCTTCAATGCGGCAAAGGCGGCCCCTGGCTTCTCGCCAATGGATGTCGGAAGCGGCCCTCCTCCACTGGTCAGAGTGAGCCGCTCGTTGGGGCGCGACCATGTCAATCGTATGCTGCACATGAGCGTTGGTCTTGCGCTACGCAACCAGGCCCAGCTCAACGCCTTATTACATGCGATGTATGATCCATCTTCCCCGAGCTATCATCAATTTCTGACCGTCACTCAGTTTACCCAGGCGTTTGGCCCTACGCTAGAGCAAGAGCAAGCTGTTGAAAGTTATCTGGCACAGCAGGGGTTCACTATTACTCAGGCCTATCCCAACCGCCTGCTTATCGACTTCAGCGGGCCGCAATCGCTGGCAGAGCGGGTTTTTGGAGTGACCATCAATGATTATCGCAACCCGCAGGGGCGCGTCTTTTTTGCCAACGCCAATACCCCCACGCTCCCGGCCTACCTCGCCTCCTATGTCACTTACATCGGTGGCCTGGACAACGCCAACACGTTTTCCCACCCACCTATTCCCTCCCGGCATCGCCCGGCGCTCAATCCTAACGCGAGCAACTGTCCAACCGCAGGACAGGGTGGCGGCGGTGGTATCTTCGGCGGCAGCTCTGTGGCCTATATCCCCAGCCAGTTTGCCACGGCCTATAACTATAACGGCCTCTACAACGCGGGCCTGCATGGCGAGGGGCAGACCGTTGGTGTCTTTGAACTGGATGGCTATGCTCAAAGCGATATCCAGGCCTATACCCAGTGCTTTGGCGGTGGCGGCGTGCCTATCCAGAACGTGATCCTTGATGGTTTCAACGGCCAGCCAGGGGCAGGAGCCATCGAGGTCGAGCTGGACATGGAGGTCATTTTGAGTATGGCTCCCAAACTCGGCAAACTGATCGTCTATGAAGCTCCCAACACCACCCAGGGCTACAATGATGAATTCGCGCGCATCGTCAGCGATCGCACGCCTGTCATCAGCGTTAGCTGGGGTCAGTGCGAGACGGCAGCAGGCCAGCAAGAAGTGCAGCAGGAGAATACGTATTTCCAGGAGGCCGCCGCACAGGGGCAGACGATCCTCGTGGCGGCAGGTGATAGTGGCAGTGAGACCTGCTTTGAGCAGACGTATGACCCCTCGCTGGTTGCAGACGATCCAGCAGCCCAGCCCTATGTCACCGGTGTAGGCGGCACGACCCTGACGCTCAATAGCAATAACAGCTACCAGTCCGAAACGGTGTGGAACGATGGGTTCTTCGGCGGCGCGGGTGGTGGCGGCCTCAGCCAATACTGGAAGCAGCCAAGCTGGCAAACGGGGCCGGGCACACAGGGTCCCGATGCTAATGGGATGCGCGAGACCCCGGATGTCTCGCTGGATGCCGACCCCGCCACGGGCTATAACGTCTACTGCACAGTTGGTTCATCCTGCACGGGTGGAGGCATTACTGGCGGTTCCAGCGGCTGGATAACGGTTGGCGGCACATCGGCGGCTGCTCCCATGTGGGCGGCCATGATTGCTCTCACCAACGAAGAGGCGGCGCATCAAGGCAAAAAGGTGGTTGGCTTCCTCAATCCCTCCATCTACAGCATTGGCAGCGGGAGCCGCTATCACAGCGATTTCCATGATATCACGCCGCCGAGCAATCCCAGCGCACCCTCAAACAATGACGAACTTGGCTTCTATGGGAAATATCCGGTCACCAACGGCTATGATATGGCAACCGGTTGGGGCACATTCAACGCGGCCAATCTCGCCGCCGACCTGGTGGCTATGGATAAATAGGCATCCATAGCCCTCTCACCCTGCTCGCATGGCCCGCATACTTACCCCGTTGTGAGTATGCAGGCCATTATTTTTCAGAAACCTTTAGCAACCTAAAAGCGTGTATCTATTGACCGAGGTGCCAGCGGGTAGCACATGACCCCCACCTCAGAGCAAGAACACTGACTGTGAGTTGTTACAAGTAAGGAGGATATTATGCTCAATCTAGGTCGATCGCGCCCGTTGGGGATCACGATTCTTGCCATCTTGCTTGCCATCGTAGGCATCCTGGCGCTCATTGGCGCAATAGTCAGCCTGGCGTCATTTGGTCCCCAGCCAATTATCATCGTTGCCTTGATTATCGCCATCCTGGAACTCATCCTTGCCTGGGGATTATGGACACTGCAGACGTGGGCCTACTGGGCAACGGTGATTATTGAGGTGCTCAGCATTATTAATGCCCTGTTTGGCCTGGCTCGAGGCACCAGCCTGTTTACCGTCCTGGTCAGCCTGATCATCCCCATCATCATCCTGATCTACCTGTTCGCCGACCGCAATGTGCGCGCCGCCTTCCGCACATAATGGCACGTCACCGAACGCGAGCGTTCTCACATTGTCGTCTTGCGTCCAGACATGTCATCCTGAGCGAAGCGAAGGATCTCCGTTGATCGGCAGCAGATCCTTCGCTCAGGATGACAAACCATTATCGGTTTTGATCAGCAAGATTCATTATCGCTCTGCATCCTGGCTCCCTGCTGTTGTCTCTTTCAGAACAATAAGAGATAATATAGGTACGTTCAGAATCGTACACATGCACATAGCTGAAAGGGAACACACAATGGAAGACCAGGAACAAACATTGCGCGGGCAAATTGTCCAGGCCGCACGACTCCTATTTCGTGCCGGAGTCATGTCCCATAGCGGGCATGGCAATATTAGCGCCCGCCTGCCAGGGACAGAGCATATGCTGCTCACATCGGGCGGTCAACTCTCCGATCTCTCACCCGAATCGCTAGCCATCGTAAGCTTCGATGGCGATGTCGTTGAAGGAAACTTGCCTCCCATCGCACGCGAGATCGTGGGCATGCACGCCTGCGTGTACCAGGTTCGCCCAAATATGGGAGCAGTCATCCATACCCACTCGCCGCATGTAACTGCCTTCGCGCTGGCAAATCATCCGCTTCCCTGCGCCTATGAGGCCCTCCTGCGCTTCGGCCTCACCGAAGACGTTCCTGTAGCCGCCTGGGCGCCGCGTGGCTCGCGTGAATCGGTGGCCAACATTGTAGAGCAACTCGAAAAGCACCCGGCGACGCTGGCCGTCCTGTTAGGTAATCACGGCCTGCTCGCCTTCGGGCGCGATCCCATCGCAGTGGCCTACCTCATCGTGGCGATGGAAGAGGCAGCAGAAATGACACTCGATGCCCGCTTGCTCGGCGGCGAATGCCTCTTTCCCGAAGGAGCGCTTGAGCGAGAACGGGAACACATGGCGCAGTTTGGATCATTGTGAAAGCTACTCTTCTGACTGCCTGACCGCCTTCATGTAATGGATGGATGCCTGGCCTCCACAAGGGAGGCCACTACATCTGTCCTTCTCTATTCCTCCGAATCGCTATACTGTTCCCAAAACTCGTCCGCTAAGTATGCTTCCTCATCTTCATTTATCTCATTCCATAAGGTATTACTGGCTAGCTGCTGAGAATAACCGGAAGATACATCAGCAGGAATTTCGGGACCTGGTCGCGTTTTTCCACCATCGTCCGGTAAGGAAGGGCCTTCTACATCGTTCCATAAAATACCAGGACGTGCTAACTTATAGTAATAATCCGGCTCATCAGCGTCTTTAAGGGAGGATATTTCCGTTTCTGGCTTACGTACAAAACGTCCCAGCGCTCCGCGCACATACTCCTCATAAACCTCTATGCATACCCAGCATCGCTTGAGGCGCTCACACACCTCGCCTGTTACGCAACTGCCCGCGAAGGGATCAATAACAAAGTCATTTACGCCGGTCAGCATCCTGATAAAGTATTCGGGAAGTTCTGCTGGATAGCGAGCAGGATGAGGCTCAATGCCCCGCTCCCGGCAATAACGAAGATAAAAACTGTTGCTCTCAGTATTTGCGAGGGCAATGAGGTTGTCGTAGCTTTTTTTCCGCACGAGACCAAAAGGTGGGCTGGTCATTATAAGGTCAACTGAATGATCCTCAATTCGATTAGCCAGCACCTCTAGTGCGTCTCCCAGGTATATTTGGCCTTGTTTGGTTTTATGAAAGGAATAGGGATCATTCTGCTCCGCAGGCAGCATACTCCACCTCCTAGATATCTAATTCTTTCTTGGGCGACAAAATAGAACAGAATAGCTATTCTGTATGAAGTTGTTCCTTTCATAAAGTCCCGTTCTATGGTACAATTGCACCGGTTTATGGAGGTTGAAACATTCATCCGATGAAAGCTGTAGGAGCCGATAAATCGGCAATGGGCGCGATAAATCGGCCCCTACAGCCAATTGGTGGATGATGATGTTCAGATGCATCACCGGTGTTCCAAAGCCATCAAGGAATGATTATGTTCAGGTGGGTTACTGTGCTTGATGCCGAAATATAAGCTAGGATAAGGAACTATATAATAATGCAGTATGCTGTACTTGGTGGTGGAGCGCTTGGCCTCATGGCCGCCTATCGCCTGGGCCAGGCAGGTGATTCGGTGATGGTCTTTGAGCAGGAGAATGTGGCCGGAGGCCTGGCTGCCGGCTTTCGCGTGGGCGAGGACGCGGAAGCCTGGCTGGAAAAGTTCTACCACCACCTGTTCCGCACTGATAAAACTGCCATCAATACCATCAAGGAGCTTGGCCTGGGTGATCGCCTTGTCTGGTCGGCGCCCCGTACCGTAACGCTGATCGGCGGGCGCATCTATCGCCTGGACTCTCCAATATCCCTGCTGCTCTTCCCACCCCTGCGCATCCACGAACGGCTGCGCGTGGCTGCCGTCCTGGGCCTGCTCAAGCTGAGCAATGAGAAGCCTTTCGAGGGCAAAACTGCGGTTCCCTGGCTGCGCCGCTGGATGGGCAGGCGCCCCTTCGAGTTGCTCTTCGAGCCATTATTCATTAGCAAATTTGGCGCAATGGCCGGCGAAATCGCGCTTCCCTGGTTCTGGGCACGCATCCACGATCGTACTACTAGCCTCGGCTACGTGCGCGGAGGCTTCCAGTTCCTCTATGAGCGGCTGGTTGAGCGCATCAGCGAGATGGGCGGCAAGGTCCTGCCTGGCACCCGCGTCGAAGTCGTTGAGCAGTTAGAAGATGGGCGCTGGCGCGTACAGACCAGCCAGGGAACATGGACAGTCGACCGCGTGATCTCAACCCTGCCAACGCGCCTCACCTGCCACCTGATCCCTGCCCTGCCCGAAGAATACCGTAAAAAATACGAGTGGGGCCAGGCCTATGGGGCGCAGTGCCTCATCCTGGCCCTGGATCGCCAGCTTACCGACAGCTACTGGGTCAACATCTGCGACCCCGGCTATCCTTTCACAGGCCTCTTTGAGCATACCAACTTCCGCCCACCTTCTGAATACGGCGGGCGGCACCTCGTCTACCTCGGCAACTACCGGCCGATGAGCGACCCACTCTTCAAAATGAGTAAAGAAGAGATACTTGCTGAATTCCTGCCTCATTTGAAGCGTATCCGGCCCGATTTTGAGCCTGCGTGGGTCAAAGAAAGTTGGCTTTTTCAGGCACCTTTCGCCCAACCCATAGTCACAACTGATTATCGTGAGCATATCCCGCCGCTGCATACCCCGCTCAAAGGCCTCTGGATGGCGAATATGTTCATGATCTACCCGCACGATCGCGGCCAGAACTATTCGTTTGCCCTCGCCAACCAGCTTGTAGAGGAGATCAGGGAATGACGAGGGCGACGCAAGCGTCCCTGCCACCCTTCAACACCGCTCCCGCCCCTACAGCTCCGTGCAAATGCTTGATGAGCACCCTGGTTGGTGGGAGTGCGGTTCTTTTTTTGTTTTGCGACCATGATGACCGCAAGTGTTCACCTCCCCTCTGCTTTCCCTTACAGTTCAGAATCAGGGTTCTTATCTTCTACTCCCATCCAAACGAAGACGTGCATGTCAAGCTATTTCATGTAAAAACGGGCCTCTTCTTGAAGAGAGCAGCAGGAAAAATGTGAAAGAAAGTCTAAAAAGCTCCAGAAATACCAGATCAATATTAGTTCAGGATGTGCTATACTATCTCCTATAGAATCACTTCTAGCTTCATCTGTCTATCAGGCCCATTCGGAATCAACGAGATGGCAGTATATGTACCGTTCGTTTCACAAGGAGGGAGCACCATCATGGAGCCACTACTCAAGCTTTTTATCAGCAGCAAGATGCAGGAACTCGCTCAGGAAAGGCGAGCCGTGCAGGAAGCCTTGAAGGAATTTGAGTTGTATGGTTGGCTGTGGGAAACAGATGCAGGAGCACGACCGGAACCTGTTCACAGCGTCTACTTGAAAGAGGTTGCGGCCAGTGATATCTACATTGGCCTGTTCTGGCTCGGCTACGGGCCGTATACTATCGAAGAGTTTGAACACGCGCGCAGCCTGCACAAACCCTGCCTGATCTATGAAAAACACATCGATACTGATCACCGTAGTTCACAACTGGCCGCCTTTTTGAGCGAACTTGAGCGGGTCAAGAATCGAGATGGTCTGACGACCTGCCGCTTTACGACTGTGGAGGGCCTTGCGAAGCAGGTTCAACATGACGTGATGCGCCTGCTCACTACCGTTTTTCGCGAAACCCGCAGGCAACCGGCCAGCAGACCAGCTTCACATGGGAAAAGGGGGAAAGCTTCTGCGGGACATCATAGTATCGTTGTCGGTCGGGATAATTATGGCCCAATCTCCCAGAACAACCAATAGGAATAAGGAAATGACGAGGAGGAGGAAGTAAGGAGTCGAGCGGAGGAACGTTCATGAGCCACACAATCCAGCAGCCCGGCGATTTAGAAACTTTGATTGTTACCTGGATCAATACAGAAACATGGAACGAGTCGCGGGAAGTGTTGAAAGCCAATGCTGAGCATCTTCTGAGCGATGAGGCGCTTGCTCTCCTCGATGCCATGCTAGCAGAAAAGGCGGGCGAGGATGAGGATGACGATGCTGAGGGACGGATCTTGCGCCAGCATCGTGCCATCCTGCAACAGGCGCGATCAGACTCTGTTGACGCTGCCTACGCCGATTTGCTCAAACCGCCGCCTGCTATTGATCTAGAAACAGTTCCAGAGTCGTTCCGCAATGCTATACGGGCAGTGATTGAGGCAACAAGCGCTGCTGATTTGCTGCAACAACTTGTTGAATATCCTGTTTTACTGACGTCAGAGGCTATCACTATCATTGATACGTTGCTGGATAACTTGCAGCAGGCAGGCCAGGAAGACGCAGTGAAACACATCCAGGCGCGCTATGAGACATTGCAACAGGTCATGCAGCAGATTGAACTGGCAAAACAGCCCATCCCTGACGATCTGGCAGAGCTGCTGGGTAGGTGGATCGATACCGATACCTGGAACGAATCGCGTGAGTTCCTGGAGACGCATGCTGATCGCTTATTGACCGATGAAGCCAGTCAAGCGTTAGATGTGTTTCTTGCAAGAAGTGTGGGCCAGAGTGAAAAGACATTGGCTACTCTTTTCCAGCACCGTGTAATCTTAGAAAAAGCCCGTACTGAGTCGATTGACGCAGCCTATGCTCCACTTTTAAAGCCTTCACCGCTGGCGCAGGTCTTACAATCACTTTCTACCGAATTTCGGGATGGTATTCAGGCCATGATCGACGCCGATAGTCCTGCTGCATTGATTCAACAACTTCAGAAACACCCTGTTTTGCTCATGCCGGAAGCAACAGCAGCAATCGATACACTTCTTGAGGCTCTTCGGCAAACAGGCCAGAACAATATCGCAGACTTGATCAACGAGCGATATGAGACATTGAAGCAAGTGATCGAAGCCAGCCGCGATCCACTCAATCTGGCGTTCAATGTGCTGGTGAATGCGACCTCTGCAACCCTGCGGCGAGTAATCGACCAGCATCCTCTTCTCCTCGAGGAGGAGACGCTCCAGGCATTTGATGATTTAGCCACCAGGGCTGAGCAGGCAGGAGATACCGTCATGGCCCGGAGATTGCGCTTACGCCTGGATGAGGTGCGGTACATTCGCAGGAAGCGTGAGCAGCCTGTTCCCGCTGATGAGCGAGATATGGGATATGATGCCACGCGCGAACAGGAGCCGGTCGAAGTGCGAACCGGCCATCATAGCATTGCAATGCGGGACAACTATGGGCCTGTGCAGCAAAACAATGTAGATTATCATCTGGAGCTATCTGAAAAACCGCCGCTCCCACCAACCCCGGAAAACTGGCAGCGACCGGCTGGGCCATCTCTAGCTAAAGAGTTTGTGGGGCGCGAGAAAGAGCTAGAGGAACTCAGTCAATACCTGATTGCGGGTGAAGGTGTCACGATCAGCGGAGTGATGTTACATGGTATGGCAGGCATCGGTAAAACTTACCTGGCGAAGAAGCTGGCGATAGATGTGCAATCATATTTTCCTGGCGGCGTGATCACGGTAGAGCTGGGAGAAAACATAATCAGCGAGGAACGGGCGCAGGATGCCTTGCGCAAACTTGCCAGTCATGCCTTTGGCGGCAAGATGGATCAATTGGGAAGGCATTTGCAGCCTTCGCAGGTAGCAAACTGGTTGCAGGCAACTGCTCCAGGCCGCTTGCTGGTCATTATCGATGATGTGTGGAATGACAAAGTGTTACGTTTTTTCAAGGAAGCGCTGCCTGCTGATGCAGTACACCTTGTCACTACCAGAAATGCAAACATTGCCTGGGCACTCGGTGGGAGAAAGTATCCGCTCAATCGCCTGACCGATGAAGATAGTATTACTCTGCTTGAAAAACGCCTGGGTTGGCTGGACTACACAACATATCTCCCTGCCCTGAAAAAGCTAGTCTCCTTGCTCGAACGCCATGCCCTGGCGCTGGATATCATTGCAGCCTGTATCAAAGAGCCGTACAGGTTGCAGGATACGCTGGATGCTCTTGAAAAAGGAGTTGGACATGAGCGTCTAAGCCAATTGAAGTTGCCGGAAGGAGAAGAGAGAGACGAATGTAGAGAAATCGCTGGGGTTGAGTTATTACTTTATGACTCCTGAGAAGCGGCAGCGTTTTCGCCTGCTGGGCGTATTTGCTGTAGAGAAGCCGATCACTGTAGAAGCGGCGGCAGCGGTCTGGGGTTTGCAGGATGCTCTTGGTGAAGCACGGCAGGCTCTGAACGAGCTCGTCGATCTATCCCTGCTCGAATACACAGGGGAGAGCTATCGCCAGCACAGTCTTCTGCGAGAATATGCCTACGCGCTTCTGGAAGATGAGGGCGAACTGACCGGCGCGAAGTGGGCGCACGCCGAATATTATCGTACGCTGGCACAGCAGGCCGAGATGGCGACACCCAAAGACTATCCCCTTCTTGACCTGCATATGCAAAACCTGCGTGCAGCGCTCGAATGGACGGACGAACATGAACCGTCCCTCTTTGCAGAGTTGATTGAAGCTCTTGCCCAATTTCTGAGCCTACGCGCTGAGTTTGACCTTCTGAAAGACTATCTACCCAGGGCCATTGCCGCAGCGGCAGACCAGCCAGGACGACGGGCCAACCTGCTTATTCTCCGAGGCGACCTGGAACGGCGCTTAGGCAACATCGATGAGGCACGCACCCACTACGATGCCGCCTTGCCCCTCTATCAGGCTGAACGCGACCGGCTGGGCGAGGCCAATGTGCGACTGGGATACGGTATTTTGTTCACTCTGCAACAACAGTGGAAAGAAGCCAGTGTGCTCCTTGAACAGTCTTTATCGCTCTATCGATCAGAGCGTACCCCGCTGGGGCAAGCCAGTGCTCTACAGGCTCTAGGGATGTGTCAATTGGCTTTGGGTGAGCAAGACCAGGGCCTGGACATGATCCGGCAGGCAGCCTCTCTCTTTCGTTCCCAGCATGACGAGCAGGCTGCAAAGGGCGCAGAGTTGCTCCTGGCTGCATCCCAAACTCAGACGCAACCGGAAGCCAGAGAAAGGGAACAGCTAGAAGCATTTCTTGGCGTCCAGTCACCTCAGCAGATGTTTGAGCTTGTCCAGCGATATCCGCACATGATAACCGATGATTGGTTCGCATTGCTCGATGGGATGATCGCTGCTCAAACAGATGAGCAAGCCAGGCGCTATCTTAGCGAGCGTTTCGATACCTTAAAACAGATCAGGCAGGATATAGAGCAGGGCGCTGCGGTAGCTTCCAGAATGGCAGATGCTGTGATCGATTTCGCGAATGCGGATTGGAACGCGCGCCGGAACATGCTTGCCGATGACAATACTGTGCTGTTACATGATGAGGTTGAGCCAGTCTTCGACTTGCTACTCGCGGCATACAAGGAGCCTGGACAGCAACAGGCACTCAAGGATGTGCGTACACTGTTGCGTCGCTGCCGTACCTGGGGCGTCGATCCGGTGTTTTACTTAGAGCTATACATGCGTCTGGGCGATGATATCGATATTCCGGAGACAGATGAAGCTACTGTGATGCAGGTGGCAGCGCTCCTATCGCAGCGCAGCGAAGATGAAACTGCGTTAGAGCGGGCGATTGAAGCGATGGAAGCACTGCTGAATCGCCTGACCGCTACTGTTCCTCCGCTCTTTGAAGCTGCATTGTTACGCGATCTCGCGGAGACACTCTCTGCATTGCCGGCGGGCCATCCCATGCGGCGACCGGAACGCATCGAGAGCTATTATCGTGAAGCGCTTCCGCTCTACAGAGCAGCGGAAAGGCCCCTCAGCGTGGCCTTTATCCAGCGTTCGTTGGGTGATACATTGCTTGATCAGGGTCGCTATGATGAGGCGCTGGAGCCGTTGCAGGCAGCAATCCAGGGCTTGCTGGCGCACGAACGCCCGCATGATGCCGCGTGGGCGCTCTCTGCCTTTGCTGGCGCTCTCGACAATCTTGGCCGTATAGAGGAATCTTTGGGCGCCTACACTCAAGCGATAGAACTGCTTCCAGATATGCCGCCTTTGATGCGTAATTATGCCGAAGCCTTGATTCACGCAGGCAAACTGGATGAAGCTGAGGCGGGGCTGGCGCGTGCTGTAGAACTCGACGGCAATGAGGATAGCCCCTATCTGTGGCAGCGTCGCGCACAACTGGCGCTGGCACGAGGAGACGGGGCGCTCGCCGACCGGATGCTAGATGAGGTACTCAAACGCGATGCCAATATGGATGTGGCATTCTTGCGAGCGCAAAGCGCATGGCTGCTCGGCAACACAGATCTTGCGCGTGAACAGCTACACCAGGCGTTCCGTGCAGCAAATGCAGGAGATCAGGCGGCGATGAGACGTGAGTGGCAACATCTCGCCACCGAACATCCGCGTGCGCCTGATCCGCTGGCTGAGTTGCCATAGTTTCATGAACGAGGCTTACTTGTTATCGATTTCCTTTCCTGAAAAGGCATCGAAGGCCCGTGCAGCCGTATATAGGCATCCCAATAACAATTGCTATTGTCAAACTGCACCAATCTATGCTATACTACTCACAAGCAGGGGAGGTGCTGGAGGCACGTAGCAGCAATGACCAGGTGAATCCAGCACATCAATAGTGGCCCTGGTAGCAGGGCTGCAAACCGTTGCACGGATCGTCAAACCGGGGTGTAGCGCAGTCGGCTAGCGCGCAGCGTTCGGGACGCTGAGGTCGGAGGTTCAAGTCCTCTCACCCCGACCAGGGATGGCACATGTAATTCCTTGATGTTCACCCGCTACAAAGCAGGGTACTACAAGTAAGTAACAGTGTCACATATCGTTTTCAGGTCGGCACACAAAGGAGTTCTGAAATGCGGGCGTATCAGATCCATCCCAATACATATTGGGGAGGTCATCATCTGATACCTGCTTCCATTAGCCTGTGCATAGGCATGGGAGGAAGCTGCGAACAATTCGCTGTGCCGCACTCGCCTGGATGCGAACGTGCAAAGTGCTTATATTGGTATCCATTGAGTAGTCGTCGTCGCAGACGGTGGTAGAAGCAGAGGGAACCGGGCCTCTCCCCGTCCCTGTCTTGCCTCTCAGCTTCTTCCTCGCTGTCTGCTGTGCTTATCGGCTCTGACAGAGAGGAAGGGAAGCCATTCATGCCCGTTCTCGTATTGAATTCCTCACTACAGCCTCTCTCTGTGATTCCTGAGCGCCGTCTCATCGTACTGCTATCGAAAAAGAAAGTTACGTTTGTAGATGATGATGTGCGCCGCTTGATCGAAGAGAGTATTCAGGCCCGGCGGCTGGAGCTGGAACGGCCCGTGATCGTGCAGTTGCTGGCGAATGTGCGCGTGCCCCGCGTGGTTCTTCAGCCAACGCGGGCCAATATCCTGCTGCGCGATGACGAAACGTGCCAGTATTGCGGCAAGCGCACCCGCGACCTGACGCTGGATCATATTGTCCCGCGCTCGCGTGGCGGGCAGAGCACCTGGGAGAACCTCGTAGCTTCATGCAAAGTGTGCAATGGCAAAAAAGGCAATCATCTCCTCAAAGAGGTCAATATGCGCCTGATCCGCCAGCCACGGCCGCTATCGCAGGAGTACGCCGGCATCTTTCTGCTGCGCTATCCCAAGCTGCGCCAGGCCTACGAAGAGTTTCTCTTGAGTGCCCAGGCCCCTGCACAGCAGGGATTGAGCGCATAAGCATGATGAATGTTTCCGATCAAATAAGGTCATGGGGAACGGGATCGTACCTGTAGGGGCTTGTAGAAGCTCGATGTATCGAAGCTGTGGGTGGAGCGGGGTGGCGTGGGGGCCTTGTGTTTGCCCGGGTGGCCAAGACGGGGACAGGCACCAGGCCCCCACCCTTCTCCTCATCTCCCCC